>JAUVIV010000036.1 GCA_030592575.1 bacterium
CTACTTCTAAACAAGGAGAACAAGAAATGAAAACTTTGAGAAATGCAAAAGGCTTTACCCTGATTGAACTCATGATCGTTATAGCAATTATTGGAATACTCGCGGCTATTGCAATTCCGCAGTTTGCCATCTACCGCGAACAAGCGTACGTGGCTTCAATGAAAACGGATTGCGGAAACATTACGATTGCAAACGAGGCTTACTTTATTGACCATAACTCTTATACAAATTGCTTTGCGAACCTTTCCAGTTATGGCATGGCGAATTTAAGTGCAGACAATTCTGCGGTAATAACTTCAGTGGATATCGCAAGGGATTTTACCACCGTTATCAATTCAACAAAAACGAATGCAGAAGTAACCTTTGTTTCAACTACCGGCTTGACAACTACAACTATCCCTGCCCCGGTAGTTCCGTAACTTAACATCAACCGGCGAAAGGGACTCCCTGAGAAAGAGTCCCTTTCTTTTAAACCTTTATCAAAGAATCTAATGGACTTTTTAATAAATGTTTAAATTCTAAAAGTAAAAATGTAAAGTATTAGCAGGCACGTGGCAAGTCGTGTTCTTTGGGTAAAGAACTTGCAAGGTTTTAGTCTCCTGACCTCTTTAAGCTTTACCCAACTTCTAAATTTGCATAAAGTATTGCAAACAATTTCACTATTAGATAAAAACTTTTCTCAAAATATCCTACCTGTTTTTCAATCCCTTACTGGTACCGATTAAATTTGTGGCATACTGTTTGCAATAGTGTTAGAGCAAGAAACAAAACATCCACCCTAAATAGGAGACAACAAAATGAACTTTGACATTTTACACTGGGTACTAATCGGACTCATGGCCGTTTACGTTTCTTTATCTGCATTGGATATCATGGCCGGTATTATTTTTAAGATCATTGATTTGAACAGGCTGTACAAGGCTGGAAAACTGGATGAGGAAGTCCAGCTTTTAAGGCGTATGGTAAACAAGGGGATTGTTTATGTAAGCGTTTTCTTTCTCGGCCTGATTATCCTTTTTGTTTTGGCCATCGGATTAACAAGGAACGTGCAGGCATCCGAACACATATCAGACTATCAGCCTGAAATAAATGTTGTAGCCAAAACCATAGCAGAAAAATATCAGTATCAGGCGGAGGTCTTGTTTCAAATTGAAGTTTGTCGAATAACCGAAGAATATTATTTTGATGATAATGCTATTTTTTCTTCTTATGAAATGAATATGGGTAATAAAATTCCCGGCCTGATCATTTACGGCGGTTGTTCCCTGTGGATTATGAATCCAGAGACTAAGGAATACCAAAGAGCTTTTTACGCGGTAGTTTACAATCCGAAGGCAAGCAATCTTGTATCCGTCTCTATCCTTACGGATAAATAAAATTGAAAGGAAAGGAAAATGAAAGAGTACACAGAAGAAAGCCCAATAGAGATAATGGGAGAAATACTAAAGGAAGTGAGCGAGTATCAGGAAAGGAAAGAGGAAGGGGGCACCGGTCATGAGTTACCCGAAGTAAAAGAATACGTTGAAAGGAAGGAAGGGAGAAGGAATTGAATCACTTACAGTTACCAGTTTATAAGAAAATTACAGAAGATTCAAAAGCTATGCAGGCCGTACAAGTGTTACTTGATTTAGGGTATAATCCGGCGCAAGTTTCAAGAGCTATGCAGGTTATGAAAAGCTTATCAAATCCAGCAAAAGAAACTGTTTTCCATCGAATGTTTTTAGGTACTGACAGCCCGGAAAGATGGGAAAACTACTAAACAAATTTTACAATAAAAAGGGGACTTGCCGAATATGGCAGGTCCCTTTTCTGTTTATTCCTTATCGAAGTAAAAGGCACATGCCGTTCCTAAAATCCCCAGCAATGCCCCCAAAATAATATCGGTATTTCCTTCCTTTAAAAACAAATAAGCACAAATTGTTCCCAATGGCAAAAGAAAAGCTAAAGCTCTTGTTATTGCCCGGATTGTTTTCATATAAACCTCCTCATGCAAACCCGTCTATTTTCAAAACCTATGGGGTAAATCGTGACGAGACGGGCATTTTGCGTTTTATATGGTGTTACGGTATATATTTATATTAAAACGTCATCTTATATGGTTATCTTTCGTTGTCTGTCAAATGGATTATAAATTATAAAGTCCTTTCATCATAATATAAGACTGATAAACCTTCTCCGCACTCCACTCGCTGGCATCCAAAAATACCGCACCTAAGCCGCCGGTGTAGCCATAGTGATAGCCAGTTCCACTTTCACGAGAACCAAGCAATACATTTGCTCCTGTATCTTCCATTGCCACGTAGAGGGGAGCATTGTTTACCGCTCCATTATCTACACTTCCGTTGACATACATATTCATCCGACTGGCTGCTGCAGAGCCTGCTCCTGTTCCATTGTACGTCATAACAACCCAGTACCAAGCACCAGCAGTTAAAGCCGAAGAATAAACTGACGGGTATTTAGCAACCGAATCGTCACATAAGACTAAAGACATATTTCTCGTATGCCTAAGTAACACACACCACTCCAAACCAGAGCCACTATGATGCATCTTGGCTAGGACAGCTTTAAAAGTATTTGTATCGAGAACCTCAATTAGGCAACCTATTGTAAAACTTGAGTCGTTGCTACCATCTCCAAAACGGAAATCTGCGTGACTTCCATAATTTATAACACTTGGAGTATCATCATCAAATTCTACTGTGTAGCCTGAGCCTTTGTAAGACTGAGCACCTAAACCGGCTGGTGTTCCGTCGTGACCTTTGCCTGATAAGTCTGTGAAAGTTCCAGTCGGGTCATCAGCCAGCATTGTAACTAATCTTGGGTCGTCACATAATCCAACAATTTTTGATGCTACCATAAGAGACTCATGTGTGTTTAAATCTGGACCCTGAATTTGATCTTCAAAAGTTATTCCTTCACCTGACGTGTGCTCGCTTATCTCATTGAACTTAACAACGTCAGGGGTATTCATTTTCTGACTCCTCCATATACTACCCATACTATACCTCCTAGTTATTAAATTCCGTAAGTCGATTTTATTGCAAGCCAGCTTTCTTGAACCTGTTTAGCAGTCCATTCAGTTCCGCAGATAAAAGATAATCCGATACTACTCTGAAAAGAGTGAATTCTACTTGAACTGTGTTGTCTTAAACCTACGGTTACGTCAGTCGTGCTTCCCTCCATTGCTACGTAGGCTGGGGCATTCGTTACAGTTGCATTATCCAACTCCCCATCCACATACATGGACACCCTACTAGCCGCCAAACTTCCCAGACCAGTTCCACTGTAGGTAACAACGCCAAAATGCCAACCTCCTGTTAACACTGAGGAGTACACGGAAGGGTAAGAACTTGTTGAGGTATCTACCAGTAAAAATGAAAGAGCCTCGGTGTCTCGTATACTGAACAACCAATCTGATTGCATTACTACAGAGTTATTTATTTTACTCATCAGAACTTGGTTGTCCCCCTCTGTTTTATGGTGGAAAAAACAACCTAGTGAAAAATCTGAATCATTGCTTCCGTCACCAAAACAGAAGTCCATACTATTTGGGAACCTAATATAAGACTGTGAATAATTAGAATAATCGTATGTATATCCTAACCCTTTGTAATGCTGATATGAAGAAGACATCCAAGCGGAACTTCCTACATGACCGTTACCACTGTAATCAGTAACACTTCCTGTTAAATCGTCTGTACAAAGCACCAGCAACCGAGGGTCGCCCATTATACTAACCATCCGTGAGCCCAACTGTAAAGTCTTTTCACGGGTTATAACCGGTCCGTAGATATTGTCGTTAAGAGTTGTACCGTTATCTGGTGTAAATTCTGCTATGTGATCGTACCCCACCTCTACAGGGGTATTAATTCTCTCTGATTTCCAAATTCTCATTTAATACCTCCTTATAAGTTGTAGTAACTTTTAATTATCATCCACGAATTCCAAACTTGTTTAGCACTCCAACAAGAACCGTCTATAAAGGATAATCCTATTTGCTTGTTGAAAGACCGGGTAGTACTTGTTCCCTCGGCTCCAATAGAAACAATAGAGCTTGTATTTTCCATTGCTGTATATGATTTGTTGTTACGAGAGTCTACATTTTCCAGCCCATCTATATACAAATTCATTCGATCTGCTGCTGTAGCTCCTGCTCCTGTTCCAGCGTACGTAGCTACACAATAATGCCAGCCTACCGTTGTGGCACTCGACTCTACATTAGGTTCAGCATTTGCTGACTCATCACATAAATAAAAAGTGAATTTTCTAACGCTGGTTAAGAACAACTGATATTCTCTGATTGTAGTCCCTGAGTATTTACCTAAAATAAAGTGTTGGGAGAGGGTAGGTGATACATAGACTAGTGCCCCTAAGCTGAAATCCGAGTCGTTACTTCCGTCTCCGAAGCTGAAATCATTATGATCTCCGAAGTCTAAAATAGCTGTAGCTGAATTTTCAAAATTATACGTGTAGCCAAGTCCTTTATATTCCTGATCAGAGGCTACCAAATCACTCGGCGTTCCGTCATGACCCTTACCGCTATAATCAACTATGGTTCCGGTTGGATCTTCTGTGCAAATTGTGAGCAACCTCGGGTCACCACAAATATCTAAAATCTCTCCTGCCATTAAAAGGCTCTGTTGCTTACTCAGCTCAGGGCCTTGTATATTATCATTAATCAGTATTCCGTTATCAGTAGTGAACTCACCGATCTCGTCAAACTTGGCTTCATTAGGAGTGTTATGTAGTTCACTTCTCCATACACTCATTACATGCCTCCCATGATCAGTAATTCAAAATCCGCATTGGCTGTGGTTGCTGTTAGTCTTAAAGCATTAACTGGCGCAACAATTACATCCTCCGTATCAACAGCTACTGCTCCGTGAGGCCAATCTTTCCACTCGGCGGTATCCGCATCAATATTCGCTTGTGAACTTATCGTCGTTTCGATCTTTGCTGTTCCTGCACCAGGTAAAACTTTACAAGTTATCTTAGCACTCGGCGAAAGGGGTGGGACATTTACCTTCGCGGTATTCCCTGCGGTTACGGTTATGTAATCTGAAAGTTTAAATCTTTTTCCATCATTAGGTGTAACTTTTGTAAAAGCCATTTTACTTCCTTTCTATTTTTATTTTTAAATAAAAGATTCCGGTAAATCAATTAGACTAAAGTCAAAAGTATCATTAGGAATTTGATATCCTGTGTAAATAGTACCTTGATAAATATTTAATTTTTTTTCTACGTGTGCCCCGGGAAAGCTTGGATTATCCCCATCTACATTATCAACCGTTATAGCTACATTATCATAAGTGACATCCCAAGGTCCTGCACCTTGAGCAAAAAATGGATAAGGGTACCAATGCCCTCCGCACCATCCACTGCTTCCTGCCCAACAAGTACACTCTACACTATAAACCATTGCTACATTTGGAAAATCATAATGACTGGTTCCTTCAAAATCACAATAAGGAGCTCCACGATATTTATGGTATTGTCTTCCGCTTTCGTGTATACATTTTTGAATAAAAGCTGTTTTATAAATTACACTAATTCCCGGATAAGGAGTTTCTGAAAAATCACTAAGAATCCCTTTTAGTCTAGAAACTTTTCTCACCCTTTTTGTGTCTGGTGGAGAAGTCCCTATATAATTTCTTATCCTTGTTCTATTACCATAATAACCATAAGTGTCACAAGTTGAAGGGTTACAGCTCAAATACATTGTAGCTTGTATTTCCATGTTACCTAAAGGGTCATCATAATAATAGGGTGTGTTCCAAGCTCCCATTGTAATATAACAATCAACAGGATTAAAAACTTCAGAATAAGGCCCAAAGATTGTTTTGTCTTCATCAATAGCAGAGCCATATTCCATGTCACCATCTGCATTTTTTACATATACACCCCTCGTTTCATCATTTTCAATAGGAAAGTTATTAATAGAAACCCTGATATAATATTGACAAGCTTTAGGATTACTTGTAAAGCCTATAATTTTTGGCTTTGTCCAGTCTTGTTCTTCAAACTTTATGACTACCTGATCTCCGTCCTCAAAAGCTCCACCGTTACAATCCATATAGTCAATGTCAACATTTTCTAAAGTATCACTTTGATTGACTTCTAAATTTTGTTGTGTTGATTTGATATTAGTCAAGGTAACATCTGCTATATCCCCATCTAAATTAGAAATAACTCCTTGTCTGTAAGTAGGCTTCCACTTTTGCCAGCCGGGAAGTCTTGCTAAATTTGAAAAAACTGTAGCAGGTTTTGAAGCAATAGCCGGTTGAAGTTGACCGTCTCTTATTGAATTATAAACTGCATTACTTTCGTGCCCCGGTTGAATAAGAACAACATTTCTTTCACCGGGTATTTCAATGCTTCCTATGTTACCGGTTAAGTCTTCGGTAAAATCTGAACACCAAGCAGTCAAAGTAATATCATCCGGCATGTTACTGTTAAGATAATCTCTTTGCTTTTCGTAAGAGGTTCTTTTCAACTTAACAAATTCTTTCGCCGGTCCTACTTCCATGCCATTAATCTCTATTGTTAATGCTGCAATTTGCGAGTCAATATCGGCAAGCCTTTCCGTCAGCTTGCCTTGTGAGTACAAAAGTTTTATTTGATATTGACCAGTGCCTATGTTATTTAATACTTCTGCTTTACCCATTTAATCAGCCTCCGCTACTTCCATCCTTTGATTATCTACAGAAACAATATAACTTATATTTCCAACTGAAAAAGTATTGTCGTCAACTTCCAGCGTGTCCCCCGGTTTTAAATACAGGTCCGGAGGAGTTATTCTATAATTATATTTTCCATCTGTTAAAGAATAATAATTTCCACTTTTGATTATAACGTGTTTACTTGCTGTTGATTCTGTTCTATGACCAGAAAGTGTAATTGATTTATTTATACTTCCTTCATCAATTCTAACAGATTCAAAGTCTACTTGAATAATAACTTCCCTGTGTTCTTCAACTCCGTTAACGAGATATGCCATCTCAACAATCAAAGAACCGTTTGGCCTGTTATTGATTGCCGTAACATAATCGTCTTCACATGGAACTACACAAGATAGATAAGTAGGTTCACCGTTTCTTGACCTTCCTTGAAAAGACTTCATAGGTAAAGTATAATCTGATAAACTATCTTCAGCGCCTGTTAAAGTTAAGTAATAATTTTTTATTGCTTTGCTTTCATTTTCTCTGAGCCATTGCGACCAATTAAATCCGGCAATAGTATCATCTAAAACAAAGCTTTCCGTTAATGCTCTTTCGATAATATATTCTTTAGCAAGAGTATCAGAAGAAACAAAACTTTCAATAAGAGATAAAACATATAAATCATCAAGTACAATACCGCTTGACGTGAAACTTTCCAAAATAATTTTTGTATATTCAGTTAAAGCGGATATACTATCATCACTTGTAAAAGATTCCGTTAACAATTCCTTGAATAAGTCTTCAAAGATAGTATCATTACTTGTAAAAGATTCTGCTATACTTCTTAGATATTCATTTAGATATGACAGGGTATCAGTAGAAGTAAAGTTTTCTGAAAGAATTTCATAAAATGCAACAAAAACTGTTATAGCATCCGTAGAAGTGAAATTTTCTGTTATAGTTCTAAAAAATTCCGTTCCTGAAGATATCAAGTCGCTTGAAGTAAAATTTTCAATTAAAGCTTCTACAAAAAGATCTTCACTAATAAAATCCGAACAAGTAAAATTTTCTGTTATAGTTTTAAAAAAATCCGTTATAGTAGATAAAGAACAACTTGAAGTAAAATTTTCAATTAAAGCTTCTACAAAAAGATCTTCATTAACAGTATCATTTAATGTAAAGCTTTCCGTTAACAATTCTATGTAAGGCGGATTTGTCGGGGAACTTTCAATAATAAAAGTTGCAGGGTCATTCCAATTATTATACTCTGCATCCATCCAATCCGTGCTTAATCTAACATTACATAAACGTATTTCGCCAATTTGCCCTTCAAAAAAATCATTTAAGTAGTTAGGAGTTGATTGAATATCGCAACAACCAATCATAAGATCATTAACATCATCTCCGGCAACTGTTACACCGGTAGTAGTTGAGTAATTATTATTATTGACATTGTTAAAAGAATTTACTCCCTCCTTACCTCCGCAAGCTTTATACCACGTACCATTGGAAAGAACAAAAGAAGTTACTGCTTTCCATCCATCTTGATTATAGAAAAAATTTAAGTTCCCGGTGGTCCCGTTGTAACAAATTCGATAATTAACTTTTGTATTGTCAGCATGCCTATCTTTGCCAACCCAATTACCATAATCTACATTCACATCTGTTGGCTTACCTATTACTTGAAGCGTTAAATCAGGAGTGATACTTAAAGAAGAATGATGAAGAACTCTAATATATTCAGAGTCTACCCCCTCATTAAATTCTAAACACTTTCCATATTTACCATCAACAAGATTTGAACTTCCCATATTTGTAGGTGTGCCGTGATTAAGATAGCTGGTACTATCTAAAATTGAATTATTTCCAGCAGGTGTATTATTCATGTGCATAATTAAATGGTAACTACTATTCCATACTTTTTCAAAACCATAAGTAGTCGCCCTTCCCGGTTGACTTTCTCCACTTTTATTATACCAAATATAAATAGTAGTATTTGATGAGCCGCTTACTGATGGAACATTTACCCAAATAACAGCTTTACCATTTGCCGGGTCATTGTTTGTTACAAAATATTCTATCTCACAAGGAAGTTGATTTTCCCCATCTATATCAGTAGAAAATCTAATATCACCACCATCTGATAAAGCTGGGTAGCTCCCATCTGCATCAAACATTTCAGATGGGAGCGAGTCTTCAGTTAACATAATCGGAAAATTTGTTAAAGTGGAAAGTACTTTACTTGACTGAATAACTAAAGCGCATTGTCGCCCCCATCCTGAAAATCCCATAATAACTTTCCTCCTTTATTTCATTTATGCATCTGCTGTAGATATCTGAATAGTTATTTTCAAAGTGTCATTATCTTCAACAAGTTTTCCAATGGTAAATAATGAGCAACAATACATTCGGCCGTCCGCATCCGCTGTATTCCCTTTTACATCCGCGCCTACACCTCCAAGTAAAGTACCACCGTAAATAGTATTCCCGTCAGAAGTAGAGTTGAAAACAAAAGTAGCTTTGTTTGTATCATTAGTAACTGATCTGGAGGCTACTGTTCCGCCTTGCCATGCTGGCCTTGTTGCTGAGTCATACTCATCCTCTTCAGTATAGACCGGAACGGCATAAGTCATTGCATTTGTCGGCGTAGTATTTGTGTTAAAGATTGCAATATACCAGTTAGCTAAAGCAATTTGAGTACCGCCTGTAAACATAATTTTTAAGATTTCATCTAAGCCTTGATACACGCATAAATTAGTATCAACCGTATAGTCAATTAGCTTCCCTCTTCTCCAATGTTCTGTGTGCCAAAGTGTCTCACAAAGAGATCTTTCCCACAAAGGTTTTTCTTTATACAAATTCATGTTTTACTTTCCTCTCTTATTTTTTATTTAGCTCTATCAGAAGGACTTCAGAAAAATTGTCTTTTCTATTCATAGTTAAAAGTTTAATCGGCTTAACAGGTTCAAGTTCTTCAACAAGTTTTCCATTACGCCATAGCTCTCCAGTTATTTTGTCAAAACATCTTGCTTTATTTTCCATATTAAATCCTTTTAAGATAGTTTACTTTGCAATTCTATTCTACAAGTAACACTTAATCCCTCTACTTCAAGAGCTCTTATCACGCCATTGAAAATTCCTTCATCAAAAGCAATAGTGATAAAAGTCGCCTCTTTAAAAAAAGACCATAATAAATTAGAGGGTTCTTGTTTAAGAAGACACTTAACTGAAAGTGTTCTATCTCCTTCAACAAAGCCACTATGAATGACAGATACAGTTCCGTCAAGTAACTTGTTCTTTGAGACTCTCGCCTCCGCTTTCTTTATCCGGGAATCTTTTTTGTAATCCCTGATAATAACAGGAAGGTTTACCGTAGTTGTAGTTATGGAGATCATATTTATTTTTCCTTTATGGCGTAGTCAAAAGAAATTCGGTAGCTTCTGCACTTGCCCTGATCTGAATTTTTTCTAAAATCTTCCACATTATCATTTCCAATTCAGGTTCTAAACCGTCTGCACTAACTTTTATTATCCCTTCCCCGTCAGCAACCGCTTCTGCTTTAGCATCCATTAATTTTATTTGAGCTTCATTCAATGCTTTCTGCTGTTCAAGGGCTTCTGCTCTAAGTTCATTTTCTATTTTTAGCTGATCCTCAATAATCATTATCCCACCGATATCAAGGCCACTTAAAGAACCTAAAGCTGATGAAATAACATCACCTGTTGACTCGAAAGAACTTGCCATCCCATCAGATAAAGAAGTTATTATTTTAGCCTGTGCTTCTATATCTGCTATATTTACTTTAGCCGTGTACTCAAATAAAGTTTGTACAATATCCGCTTGTGCCTTAATCTTTTCAACTTCAATATCAACTTCAATTTTCTTTTCATCTGGAAGCTTTTCTTTTATTACTTCTGCTGCATTGTTTAGACTTGCCGGGTCTACTTCAAAAGTCAATTCAATCTTTTCATTGCCTTTCATATAAGAAATTGTTTCATAAACTTTTTCAACGTCAGCTTGCACTTTTGCTATAGCATCCGGGTCAACTTCAACATCAATTACTAAGGAGCTTACTTTCTCCTCCCAATCATATAAAGGCTGATCATCTATGTTCAAATTAATTTTTGACTCTGCGATCATCCCGTCTATTTCGTCAAAATCCGCTTTAAAAGTTTTTAGTAGATCAAGATTGATAGGAATATTAGTTTTCATTTCTAACATTTCGTGAAAGTCTGTAAGGTCAAAGAGCTTATCTAAAAATTGAATAGTTCCTTGAATAGCATCTCTTACACTCGGCAAATAATTATCAATCAAGTTATTTGCTAAAGTTCCCAAAGCAAAACCGGCGGCGGCTGAAGCTCCAACAAGACCGGCTTTTCCAAGTAAAGGCAAAAGACCTTTAATCTTTCCGGCAAAAAGAGAAGCCGCTTTACCTGTTAAGGCAAAAGAAGTAGCAAAGGTTTTAAACTGAGAAGCAATTTTAATGCCTATTAGAATGTTTAATAAAGTAGCCATACCACTAAGCCCCTTTAATAAACTGCCTATCGGTCCTAAAGCTGTGTTAATTACTTTCGCCCAGCCTAACAAACTCCCAGTAAATTCTTTTGAACTTTTATCTGCTGAGTTTGTCCACTCTACAAATTCTATAATCTTTTCAATGAAAGTAGAAAGCGGTCCGATAATTCCTTGTGTTACTGTTACCAAAGACTCTAAACTATCAACGGCAAACTGAATAACTTTTTGCAAGTCTTCTGGTTTTGTCAAATCTAAGTCTTTGAAAATATCAGCAACTTCTCCGCGTATACTAAGGAAAGCATTTATTAAACCAGAAAAATCTACATCCTCAAAAGCTTCTGGTAAGGCTTGTGCTATACCAAAAAGCATTTCGCCTAAATCATTTGAAAAAGTATTTATTACTTTGAAGACTTCGTCAAAAGTTCCGGCTCCAATCATTTCACGTAAAACTTTTTCTATTTCAGTGGCTCCGTTTATAGCAGAAGTAGTACTCATTTTGAACTGATCACCGATAATGATTGCTAAGTTTGCAAAGCCTTCCTTAAACTTATTCACAGCAACTTCGGAACTTGCTAAACGAGCGTTAACTTCTAAGGTAGCAGAGCCTAAACTCTTTAAAGCAACCTCTGTTATTTCTGTGCTCTTTGATAATCCGTCAAAGACTTCTACCATTTTAGCGGCCTGAAAGATTCCTGTTAGCTGAGTAGTATAAAAAAGTTTTTCGTTTTTGTTTAAACTTTTAAATGCTTCACCAACATCTATTAAGATATCTTTACCAGACCTTAACGTGCCATTAACATCTTTTTGCGCTACGCCTAATTGTTCAAGAGCTTTTTGCACAGGCTTTTCATCACTTAATAACTTTTGTAAACCAGTTCTTAAGGCATTTGAAGCTTCACTACCAGACTGAAAAACCTCAATGACAGGAGTTAACAGGCCAGCAGTCTCCTCAAAAGATAAACCTATTTGTTTTGATATTGGAGAAAGTCTTGCCATGCCTATTGCTAATTGTTCAACATTAGTAGCATAGTTATTTGATACTTCATTTAGTATATCAACAATCCTTGCGGCTTCAGTAGCAGGAGCCTTGAAACCTTTTAAGGTGGAGACTAACAAAGTTGAACTTTGACTTGCTTCGATATTACCGGCAATAGTTAAGTCCATTGCATTTTTTGTTAGTAACATTGCTTCTTCAACTTCAAAACCGGCCTGTTTGAAATTAGCCATACTCAAAAGAATATCGGAACTACTTTCTCCATACTTATCTGACATTTCTATTGCTGTATCTTTTGCTTTATTAAGAACAGCAGGTAAGTCTCCCACAACTTTTTTCAATTCAATTAAGGAGGACTCAAATTCCGAAGACTTATAATAAGCGTAAACAAGGCCTCCTACTGCTAAAGCTGATAAAGCAACATCTAACTTTAAGATATCATCTGTTATACTTGATAAAGGTCCAGTGATATTCCCAATGCCTTCACCTAAAGTAGAAAAGCCACCGGATACTGTATCAATAACACCACTAACTTTATCATTCCCCTTGAAAATTATCTCTATTGTTTTTTGAACACTCATAGTATTTGCTCCGGTTTACTTTTTCTTTTGTCTTTCATTTAGTCTTTCATAAAATTTGCTCCATAGTAAAGTCTCTGTTTCTGTCAAAAAGCCTTGTGGAAATAAATCTGGACGTGCCTCATATAAAAACTTTTTCTTTTCGTGACATAAAGTTAAGGCATTTTGAACTTCAATAGTATTCCACAAGGCGGTTATTCCCCCAAAGACTTCCCTTCCCCCGTTAGTATTAAAATTTTGTTAGTTAAGAAATAAAATTGCTCTGGATAAACATCAGCTAATTTTACACATACTTCTTGTGACATTTCCGGTTCAATACAACCATATTGTAAGATAGCAATACGCCGGACAAGATCATCTGGACTATTTTCACTTATTCCCATAGTCTCTTTTATAGCATCTACTTTTTCAGTAGTATTGTTAGAGACAAGTCCCTCAATTAAAGCTCCTATATCTCTATTTAATTGTATGGCTTCTTTGACTTTTGCTAAAGTGACACCTGTCAAAGCATGTACTTTAATGATAGGCTTTTCACCTTCAGGAAAGAAAGGAGCCAGAGCCTTGACTTCTATTTCTTCAACATTCTCTTTGAATTTTGCATCTTGAAACTTTTGTAAATCAAACATTAAATCTCCTCCGTTATTTCAATTTCAATGTTTATCTTTTTTTCTTTTTCTTCCTCTAAAGCTAAGAAAAGCGAGTCAACCATATATTCTAAAATACTGATACGCTTTTCTAAGTCATCTATTTTGTCTTCTTGAATTGTTTTGTTTATTCTATCAGGCCAAAGGCCAAACATTTCTTTTGCCATGATCTTCCTTTCTTTTATTTTATTTTAGTAGAAGGGGACAAGGCAAGGAGAAGAAACCTTGCCCCCGTCGTTTTACTTAGTTATGACAAGAAACTTGCGGAGGCTTTTTCACAGGCCAAAGAACAGGCCGCTTGATTCTGATCTGCTACCGGATGAGTTCTTGCAACTCCCAAAGTTCCTTGCGAAAGAATATAAGGAGCCTTGTTTCTATCCGGGTAAAACTTAACAGTAATGAGGTTATTTTGTTCAGCCATTAGAGCGTCACTAATATTATCAGTCATTAGAGCGGTAAAACTTGCCATACCCAAAGAAGAACTTGGAGAAGCAATAGTTCCGTTGTAGTACTGAGTTGAAGCAACACTGTGTGTGTCTTCAGCCGGAACAAAGTCAATAGCTTTTGGCAAGTCTGCCATCTGCGGTGTGTAATATTTACAGTAAACTTTCTTTGTAGAATCACCTGTATGAATATCAGGCAATGCAGAAGAAAATTTGATATGACTGTTTTGCTCGGCGGAAGAGACTGCTAAAATACCTTTTCCAATATTTTCTTCTTCCCATACCGGATAGTCAAATCTTTCAACGTGTGTTCCAACTACCTGAAAAAGTTCTGCGGAAACAAGAACTCCTGCGGTTGAACTGGTTACACGAATTTGGCCAATTTCTATACTTCCCGCCGGAATATAAGGAGCTCCGCCAGCAACATCTCTTAACTCACTAAAGGTCGCTGTCAATCCTTCGTCTCCTGCTATGACTGCGATTGCTCCAGCACTATCCATTGTTACTGAATTAATTTTTGAAACACCAGCGCTTGTAGCACGTGTGAATGTTTCAGTTGTCGCGGTTACGTCGTATGCAGCTCCCAGAGCATAAGCGGAAAATGCCCCAATCTTTACTGTATCATTTGTCCCAGAAACCGTTAGCATATTACGGCCAGATACAACACCGTCAGGGCGAATATCAGCTTCATAACCACTTTTCCCACTCCATACACTACCGATAGAAAAAACTATTTTGTCTCCACTGTCAGTCATTGCAGCGTAATCCGTTAAAGCTTGTCCGACTTCGATTTGAACTTTTGCTTTTGCTGAAGTACTCATATTATTTTATCCTTTTCTTTTTATTTAGTTCACTCCTACATTTAAACTTGAAAGCATTGTTTCTATTTCAGTTATAGCCTTTCCTTGTTCTGGTTTTTCTAAAATTGATATGCTCTTTTTTAGGTTTTCCAAAGTGGGAATAGCTTCTTGAAAAAGACAATTTGTTAAGTGGAATAATGAAAAATATAGACAATCCGGTTTGAAAGTAAAGACAAATCTTGAACCTTTCAATTCCGGCGCACGGTTATATAGGTCAAAAAGTTTTAGATATTTTCTTGCTCCCTCTAATACAAATTCTTTCTTCTTTAACAGGATTCCTATTTCAAGAGTTAAGAAAGCAATATCCATATCTAAAGGTAAAACGATCTGTGCTTTTTCAAGCCACTGTAAAGCGGAAGGTAAATCTTGCAATTCAAGAAGTATTTTAATAATGGAATAGTAAACAGAGTTATTAAAAAGAAAAATCTTGTTCTTATTGTTTAGGTATTCCATACCATGAGAAACGGCCTTTGCATATTCTGATGTTGAACCGTATAACTGCATCAAGTAAAAATGCAATTCATAATCGGTAGGATCCTCTTGCAATGATTTTAGTAAAAGGCTTTTTGTTCTGATTGTTTTCTTTTCTTTTTCCTGTTCTGTTATTCCGTAATGACTGCCATAATGATTAAGTTGTGCATCGTTAAAAAGAATAGCTCCATATCTTTCTATCCCTTTACAAACGGGAACATTGTGGATTCTCCTTTTATATTGAATACAACCTTTACGAAAAATCCGAGTAGAGTTAAATTGAATAGCACTTTCCTTATCTGTATCTTTTACGGAAAGCGCAACTCCATTATATTCAGGCGAAAGAGAAGCTAACATTTTTCTTAACTTTTTGCTATTCCCTTTGAAAGTCTCATCTGCATCAATTATCAAAATCCAATCGCTTTTGTTCATTTTGATACTTTCGTTTCTATGCAAAGAAAAGTTATCTTGCCACGGAGACTCTATAATATTCGCGCCGTATCTTTTGCAAATATCCATAGTAGAGTCTTTGCTTCCTGTATCAACAATGTTTATTTCATCAACTACCCCTTTCAAAGACTTCAAACAATTTTCAATATACTTTTCTTCATCCCTTACCATTAGACAAGCCGACAAGGTTATTTCTTTTTTAGGATTGTCAACGTATATTTCCGGCAAGCTTTTTACGTTTAAGATATCTTGTATATGTTGTTTATCTTGATACAATCTAATAATTGATGTTTTTACTTTAGGATATCGGCAGAAAAAACTTTTTTTCATTTCTTCTGATCTAAAAACAATATCCGTTAAGCTTTCTAATGCTACATTATCCAGTAACATTAAAAAGTCACTTGATATATCATGCAGTCTTAAAACTACTTGCTTCTGAAAAAATCTTCCCTGAATATTAAGAATTTTAGATAGAGTATGTAGGTTTACATCTTGACCTTCTATCCAAATCACATTAGAAAAAAGAATGACTTCTTCAATTTCCTTTTCATCATCTGAAGTACAAATCTTTGTATCACAATTTTTTTTAAAGAAACTAACAGGCGTAAAGTCCATAGTCTCTTTCATTCCTTTTGCACAAAAAACTCCAATTTTTTTATCTTTCAAGTTCTTCTCCTTGTTAGTCATCAGTTATCAGACATTAACCGACCTTCTAATCTGGATAATCTGTCATCTATTCGGTCAAGTCGGCGGTCCAAAGAATCAAGACGTTTACAAACATTTGCATTCAACATAGTAACCATTGTCTTGACGTTAGACATCTCTTTATGTACAAGCTGTAAAGTCTCTGTGATCATGTAAACTTTATGATCAACCTGATCCATTTCCACTTCAACTCTTGTTGTTTCACGGACTGTAGTATAATTCGTTCCCATGTAGATAAACAATCCAGCGCAGAGTGAAAGGGCTGTCAAAAGTATCACCATTGCACTATAATTCTGCCACCACTTCTTAATTTGTGCCATAATATTATTTCCTTTTTTATAGCGTATAAGTATACATTTCAAAAGGACTTGTAATATATTGAAGCGTAAAGTTTACCAATATACCGCAAAAAGGTTTTTCTCCTTCCCCAATCGTATAATCATAACCATTTAATATTAAATCTTCAACCGTTTCGTTTAAGTCATAGTTTGGAGCATCAGAAACTTTTGGAGCTAAAGGACTGCGTACCATAGCGGTTATAATATCCGCCGCTAATCTATTTGCCACGTCAATAAAAGGCTCGTCTCTTGTTAAGGTGTGCATTTCAATAAAGAGCTCAAGCATCCTTTTATCATCGTTATAAGCATTTCTTTCGTTCCCCACTGTAGTACCCCAAAAATTTATAGCAGGTAGGTCATACCCGTTGAAAGGTTCTAATCTTGCACGTTCTATCTTCATTGCATCATAGCTATATTCATTCACTATTGAGATATTTTCAAGTCTGTTTTGCACTTCATCTAAAATTAAAGTTATTGCCGGAGTTGCCATATTATTTTTCTCCTATTAGATTTTGTAACTCACTAAGTATTGTCGGCACCTGATCTACATTCGCCTTAATCATTCCGAGCCTTGCCGGTATATGAACACGTTTAACTAAAATAAACATAAGATTGCTTCCTAAAAACACACCATACTTGCCGGACTTAAACTTTCTTATATGTGCATCTTTTTCCGAAAAAACTTCTCTTGCTGAAAGTCTCATCACACCGGCTGATGTTAAGTTATTGCCAACTGGAATATTAAGGTAAGGTCCGCCGGGAAGTTTTCTATAAGCTCGCTTTGCCGTAACCGTTCCACCAAACTCTTGCATCGGAGCATAAGGAATTTTCTTTGAGCCTATTGCATTAACGGAATAGTTTGATGCTTTAAGTGTTTTTAATTTTTTACCCGTGACGCTCATCTTCATAGAGTGAGCAAGTAAACCGGTCCGGCGTTTCAATCTCCACTTTAAAACTTGCTGTGTTTTTCTATGAGCCTTGACAACTGCCTTTTGAAAAACTCCTTTTGCATCTTGAAAAGTATCTTCAGGCAGTTGTTTAAAGTAAGACTGAATTTCAGCAAGATTTGTCACTCTAACTTCCATTACAAATAGCCTCCAACAAGCGGATGTCGTTCCCTGTTTATAGTTCTTTTTACTTCTTTCAAAAGTTGAAGGGCAGGACGTGAAACACTTCCACCTTCAGTTGAAACATGATCACTTCCAATATGCTCTTTGCTTTGGAACTCATAAGCAACTTGCAAAAGAGCTCCACGTGTTAAAGCTTCAGTTGTAACAGCAAGGCCGCCAGTATAAGTAATATCAACTTTGCATCTTACAATCGGAGCATAAAAATAAATGCCATAGTTAGTAACTTCAAAATCACTATTCTCTGTTAAGGTTGAAACCGTGCCTCTTTCTGTTATGGTTAAACTTGCAATGTCACTAATAGGAATAGCTCGAAGCTTAATCATAACGGTTTTGCTTCCTCCAATAAAAACCGTTTCTGTTCTTTCTAAGCTTTGCAAGTCCCGGCCAAGATACTCTTCAAAGGCTATTGTAACAGAGTCCCGTAACAAATCAAGGGCAGGATATTCTGTTATTAAGCTTCCCTTTAAGTTAAGTAAATCTTTCAAATCATCATACGTAAGTAATTCAAGTCCCATTGTTCCTCCCGCGCCTGTACCCCAAAAGCAAGAAAAAGCTCCAAAGGTAAGTACGCCTAAATTTATTCTCATTGCTTCACCTACCTTTTAAAAAGAGACAGGTTCTCTTGTTTCAATATTTCCTACCTTAGTTATTTTAAATTCTCTAATCTTTGTTACCTGATCTGTAGAAAACCACTCTTCTTTGAACTCATTATCAGATATTTGTGTTAAGATTTTCTTGTTGCCTACCAGTTCAATTAGAGTAGCAGCAACGTCAATGTTACTTGTTTTACCCCACGGAAAATAAACGGCATGGTATATAAATAAGTACCAGTCGCCTATAACGTCAGGGGTAAAAGTGGTTCTGTAATTTCCATTTGTTAACTCTGAAAAAGTAACCGGCAAAGTCGCGGAGACTTCACTTCCTGCAGGATTATAAATATTATAACTAAATTCTATAAGCGGAATACCGGTTACTAAAATCAGATTGCTATCAACCACTGTAAAGTCTTCATTAATTGGTTCATTTACTATTTGCATTATTGCTTCCTTTAATACGGCTGAATTTTTAAGATGTTTACTTTAATTCCAGTAATAACGGCACCACTAATATTTGTTAACTTAGTATGTGTTTCATCAACAAGTTCAACTGTCATTTTAGTATCACCTACCCTAACACGTGCACCCGGAGTTGAATAATTAATATCTATTTCATTCAAGCGCGGCGTATAGGCTCCATTAGTAGAAAGTAAAAGACAAGCAATATCCAAAGTCCCTGCACTGAAAAGCAAATCCCAATCGTTCTCCGAAAGGGCTTCAAGTTCTACAGAACTATTGCTTGTAGCAGGTGTTTCGATATCACCTGTGGCCCATGCTGAACCGGTCCAGTACTTCCATGTCACTCTGTTATCCACGGAGACTAAATAACCTATGCTTGTGTTTACTTCAAGAACTTCATCAAAAACCATGCTACCGATATTTGTCCACGTTGAAGTATCAATTTGACTTAAAGCAGCTGAAGTTACGTACCAGCTTTCAGTCGTATCAATAGTCGCGGCCATTGTTTCAATTCCAACTCCTGAATTATACCTGTAAGTAATTTCCGCTGTATCATACTTATTTAAGGTTTTCTCATAAACTGCTGCTTCATCAATCCGGCCACCATCAAAAATATCATTAGCACCGTCCCGACCACTTGCTTGAAAACTAGCTGTATTAATAATCGTACCGGTTAAGGTGTCTGAATCCGTGACAAGAGCAACGTCCGCATTATTTAACCAGATATGAACACCACTTGCATCGGAACTCCCATCGTTAGTAACAACAGCATGGTACCAAGTAGCGGCTGTTAGCTGAGTATTGTAATGAACCTTAATTGCATTGCCTGTAGTATTCTGCATCTCAAAATAGAGATATCGGTTATCTACATAAGCACCATACCCTTTATAAACGGCTCCACCTACATCTTCCATTTTGCTGAGAACAAAACATTTTGCTACCGTATCAACATAAAACCAAAAGTCTAAAGAAAACTCTTCATCTCTTTCAAAAGAAGCTATACTGCCAAAATCTGCATATTCACCTGCATCAAATTTAAGGCAACCATTTAAGTGACCAGCTATCCAATCAGAAGGATTACCATTCATTATACCGTTACGAGCATTGCCGGAACTATCAGCTACAGCCGTTCCACCTGTTTCATTAAAATGCCACCACCCATAAGGGGCAAGACCTATTCCAGATAATTTAATTCCACCACCTGAAATAAAATCTGTTTTAGCAGTATCTTCTTGCGTGTAGTTTATTTCAGTAGTGAAATCAAAAGTTCCGAGTCCTGCGGCCGAAGGATAAGCTTGAACTTGAATCATCCTTGAAAATTCTGTATCTGGGAGATGTTCAATCGTTTCACTTATTGTATCAGCAAGGGAAGCTATACTTGTTTGTGAAACTCCCTCAATAATAATACTTGCAAAAGTACCACTTACTTGAACCGGTTTAATTACACCGGGAGAAGAAAAAACATTACTATTTCCTATAAATAATTCAGTAGGTCCACCGCCTGTTATTGCAACACAATAAGTTGAAGTGTTAAAGTTTGTGCAGTTTGTCATTGTTAGCTTGCTGAGATTTCCAGTTGTACTTTTTAGTAAAGAGTCATTTTCAAAAGTTCCACCATCAATAGTAATTTCTCCACCGTCAAGTTCATTTTCACCGTTAAAGGTTACACCTTTTAATAAAGCTCGACCGCCAAGAGGTCCAGTTGTAATTGTCCTATCATCTCTTGAATAAATATTACAAAATCTTAATTCTGCGCTTGCATGATTCATATAAATTAGATCATCAATTCCGTATCCCAATGATCTGATATCATCACTAACAACAAGGCCAGGTCCTAACATCCTGAGATAAAATTCCATGATAGATGTTGTTGACTCTGGAAAAAGACCGGCATCCGATAAGTTCCCACCGCCTGTATTGACTGTAATGTAATCTTTCCACGTTCCATAAGCTATGTTGTCAACCATAGGAATATTAGAACTGATATGATTGATATGGATAGCTCGGCTATTTGGTCCGCCTCCAATTAAAAGACAACCATAAAAACCGATAATAGGAACGGAAAAAGCCCCGGAATAAAACAAGTAAGTTCCTAAATCAGTGGGAGCTTGTATTGCAAGTTGACCAAAATTTGAAATGCAAAGCCCCGGAGGAACTTCAAAAAAGTTTTGATCATTATTTGCTGGTAGTATCTTTGCTGTATGCCTGAAAGCTCCTGAAAGATAAACATAGGGTTTGAAAGTAATAGGATTATCTTCGGTATAGTTACCCGGTTCTACTGAAATTGTATAACGATTGTCTGTAGTGTTATCAGAAATTGAGGCAATAGCTTCTTTAATAGAAGTGAATTCCCCTCCCGATTTTGCCACAACTAGATTATTGTTAAAACGGTTTATAAAAGCACCACTAATCCTGATATCACCGGGATCGGGACTATTGACAAACTTATATTCTCCAACTCCAATAGTCTCACCAACAGCATCAATACTGTCAAAGTGACTTTTCAGAACAGTATTAGCACCAATATTCCCAATATAACTTGTACTGAATCCAAGTAAATTGATACTATTACAAACAGAAGCTATTGAACCCGAATCATCTTCAATAATGTAGCAGTATCCCGTTCCTAGTGCTGGCCCTGTTATAGTGATCTCGTTATATCCAAAAGTATTGCTAATAGCATTCTGAGTTTGTTGAATTAAGCCTGTTATGCCTGTGCTATTAGTTATAACCTTAATTACATTCTTTGCAACATCAATATCACTGACAGTATCATCTTGAACAAGATAAAAATTATCATCAAGATCGGCTATACTTACCTCAATTCTACTGTCAAACATTCTAAAACTACCAGCTGTGAGAACAATCGGAATTTGATCATTGACTCCCGTTGTAGTTCCTGTTTGCGTGTAGTTAAAATGTGTGCTTCCAAAATTAGCAGAACCACTTGTCACTTCCAAAAGTTTTCCTAAAGTGTCCGTAGCAGTTAGATTAACCTTACAATGTTGAAGCTCATGAACACCAGCATCCACTTGTAAGGCTTTTCCGTCAAGAGTTACACCGGAAGGATTTGAATCAATACTAACTTTACTCACAATACTACCAGCACCTAACAAGGTAAGTGTATCCCCTGAATCAGAAGTCAAAATAGTATTCTCTTCGCTAGCTCCTTGAAGGTTAACACCATCGGGAAGAATAAAGTTACCTGTAAAAGTACCATTGTCAAGCTGGATAATGTCACCGGACTGAGCAGC
>JAUVIV010000139.1 GCA_030592575.1 bacterium
ATAAAACAGATTTGCACAGAAGATAAAAAGATTTAAGATTTGAATCCTGAACTTGATTCAGGAGCAGATTCTTTCTAATCTTTTTTATCCGTGTCCTCCGCGTAATCTGCGGTTCCTCTTTAATCTTTAATCTTCAATCTTCTAATCTTTTAATCTGTATCAATCCATGTTCATCTGCGTCCAAAAAAAGTTCGTCTCTTGTTGGTTTTTGTTTGTGTTTAAAGTCTTTTTTCGTGTAATTCGTGGTTAAAGTTTTGTCTCTGCGTTCTTTGTGGTTCAAAAATATTATATCCGTGTCATCAGCGTAATCCGCGGTTAAAAAGTTCTTCATTTTATGATTTCTCTTTTCTTTGCGTTCGGAGTTTATCCCGCATATATACTTATGTGCGGGGCGTCTCTGCGGTGAAATTTCTTTCCAATCCGTGTAAATCTGTGCGTACAAGACTGCAATACCTTGATTGATACTGATTTACGAGATCCTGAAACAAGTTCAGAATGACAAGAGCAGGAGTCGTTGAAAGGCAAGTCATAAACGGAAGTTCAGTGATGTTAAAAATAGTTATTCGACAGACCAACAAAAACTTGACAGACTTTTGACTTATTTTATAATCATAAACAAATAAGGTCTATTGATTAAAACAATGCTTTACCAAATTTTATTTAGATAATGAAAGTAGTTTGTGGAATGAGTGGAGGAGTTGATTCGGGAGTTTCTGCAGCTCTTCTGCTTGCACAGGGATACGAAGTAATTGGAGTTACATTAAAGTTGTGGGGTGATGTAACTGAAGAAGCTCAGAATATAGCAACGCAACTTGGGATACCATATTATGTAGTAGATTCAAGTTCTAAATTTAAGAAGAAAGTTGTGAATTGCTTTATAAAAGAATACTCAAAAGGTAGGACTCCAAATACTTGTGTCCAATGTAATGAGAATATTAAGTTTGAAGCATTACTTGAAAAGGCATCTGAACTTGGAGCAGAATTAATAGCAACCGGACATTATGCAAGAATAGAGTCAAATGGTAAAAGCTTTGTATTGAAAAAAGGGAAAGATGCAAATAAAGAACAATCTTATTTTCTTGCGAGATTATCACAAAAAGTTCTGAGTAAAACGTTATTGCCGATTGGAGATTATACCAAAACTAAAGTAAAGGAAATGGCAAAGGATATGGGATTTATTACAAAATCGGAATCACAGGAAATTTGTTTTATCAAGAATGACAATTATAGAGAATTTCTTTGCGATGAGATTCCTGAAAAAGAGGGTGCTATCGTTGACAAAAATGGTGAAGTTTTGGGTAAGCATAAGGGGTTTTGGGGCTATACAATTGGTCAACGTAGGGGAATTGGAACGCCAAGAGATAAACCGTTTTATGTTACCCATATAAATGCAGATGAAAATAAAATTGTTGTAGGAGACGAAGAAGACTTATATTCTGATAATCTAATTATCGATAATTTATCTTGGATGTCAGATTTTATGACAGAAACAACTCATGAATCGTCCATACAGGTAAAAATACGATATCGTCATAAACCTGCTTGGGCTAACATTACATTTCAGGACAAAGATGCAATAGTGAAATTCAAAGAACCTCAACGAGCTATAACTCCGGGACAACTTGCAGTTTTTTATCAAGAAGAAGCTGTAATTGGAAGTGGTTGGATTAAATAAAAATAGGAGCTTATTTTATGTGGTGTGAAAACATTTTAGAAACAGTGGGAAATACTCCTCTTGTAAAATTAAATCAAGTAGCAAAGGGTGTTAAAGCAACTATATTAGCAAAACTTGAGTTCTTTAATCCGGGCGGCTCTATAAAAGATAGAGTTGCATTCTATATGATACGTGATGCAGAAGAGAAAGGCTTTTTGAAACCAGGAGATACTATTGTGGAGGAGACATCCGGTAATACAGGAATTGCCTTAGGTATATACGCTGCCGTTAAAGGATATAAAGTAATTATTGCCGGACCGGATAGGATAAGCGAGGAAAAACTTAATTTACTAAAATCATTTGGAATAGAGGTAGTACTTTGCCCAAAAGAAGCACTTTCTGATTCTCCCGAATATTGCTATAATGTTGCTAAGCGGATTGCTGAGAGTACTCCGAATGCTTACTTTATAGACCAGCTTTTTAATGATAAAAATGCAGAAGCTCATTACAAAACTACAGGTCCTGAAATCTGGGAGCAAACAAATCATAAAGTTGATATTGTGGTTATAGGCGTAGGTACAGGAGGAACAATTTCCGGTATTGGTAAATTTTTGAAAGAAAAAAACCCAAAAATCAAAGTAATTGGCGTAGATCCTATGGGGTCAATTGTTTACGATTACTTCAAAAGCAGAAAACTCATAGAGCCTTATCCTTACTTAATTGAAGGACTTGGGGAGGAGGTAGTTTGTGGGACTATGTGTTTCGACATAGTGGATGAGATTATTCAAGTAACTGACAAAGATGCTTTTTTGATGACGAGGCGATTACTTGAAGAAGATGGTATTTTTGCCGGTGGCTCATCGGGAGCAGCGGTACTTACTGCAATTAAAATAGCAAAAGATTTAGATGAGGATAAAATAGTGGTAACTGTTTTGCCAGATCGTGGGCATAATTATTTAAGCAAAATATTTAATGATAAGTGGATGAGAGAAAATGGATTTATTTAAATATGTGGTATAATAATATTACAGAGACAGTGGGTAATACCCCACTTGTACGATTAAATAATATAACTAAAGGACTTAATTCAACCATTTTGGCGAAGCTTGAGTTTTTCAATCCGGGTAGTTCTATCAAAGATAGAATGGCTTTTTATATGCTTCAAGAAGCGGAAAAACGAGGAGAATTAAAATCCGGAGGAACAATTGTTGAAGGTACATCAGGGAACACTGGAACGGGATTAGCTATATATGCAATTATCAACGGGTATAAGATGGTTTTTACTATTCCCGATAAAATGAGCGAAAGAAAAATTAATCTACTTAAATCCTTTGGTGCAAAGGTAATAGTTTGTCCTACCAATGTGCCGCATGACTCACCTGATTCGTATCTTGAAGTTGCTAAACGTATTGTTGAGGAAACTCCTAATTCTTACAGTCCTAACCAATCTCATAATAAAGAAAATCCAAAGGCTCATTATCTTACTACGGGACCGGAAATTTGGGAGCAAACTCAAGGAAAACTTGATTATATGGTAATTGGTGCAGGTACAGGTGGTACAATCTCCGGAGTTGGTCAATTTCTGAAAGAAAAGAATCCTAATATTAAAATCATTGCCGTAGATCCAATAGGCTCAATTTATTATGATTATTTTTATAATTATTTTAAGGTAGGAGCGGTTTGCGACTCGTCTTTACTAAAGTCACACGTTTATCAAGTTGAAGGTATTGGTGAAGATATGTTTTGTGAAAATATGCATTTTGATGTTATAGATGATATTATTCAAGTATCTGATAAAGATGCTTTCCTTATGGCGAGGCGATTAATAAAAGAAGAAGGTATTTTTGCCGGTGGCTCATCCGGAGCAGCGGTATGGGCTACAATTGAACTTGCTAAAAAGTTGTCCAAAGAGAGTATAATCGCAACTATTCTGCCTGATAGCGGATGTAATTATATCAACAAGCTTTACAATGATGAATGGATGCAGGAAAAAGGATTTATCTAAAATATCGAATTTTGAAGCTTGAAACATAAATACTAACTTACAGAGTATTGTTATGCTAAACATTGTCCTGTTGAACCTTTCGACAAATGTTGCCTGATTTCCTTTCTCCATTCTAAATGCAGTGAAGAATTTCAGTTCTTGCTTCAAGATAAGCTTTGTGTAGTCGCTTATTGAAAAATAAAGATGTATCTCAATAAAAAGAATGAGTATTTACAAAAAGTTGATAAAATTATGAACTTACTTTAGTAAGCGAATTAAACGGAGTCACAAGTTCAATGAATAAGTGAAACGCTCTGATATAATGACAAGAGAAGAAAGGAGGTCAGAGCAAAATGCACAGGAAATACAAACATTTAACAAAAGAGGAGCGAGATATACTTGCTGTCCTAAAAGCAAAAGGAATGTCTTTATCG
>JAUVIV010000089.1 GCA_030592575.1 bacterium
AAAAGAAAAAGCTATTTTCCTTATTCACAAATTCCATAATCTTGCCTTTGCTCTTTTACTCAGATATTGTAACCATCACTTAAAGACATTACATCTGAATATACTCATAGTGGACAATCAGACGATGTTTGGTCAGATGAGATAATAATAAATGCTTCTGTTGCAGGTTGGCAGACATTAGAGATTCAAGCTAAATGTGGAGGAGGAGTTCCTGCTACTAGAATTGAACTCAAAGGATGGGGACTTTATAGTAAGTAAGAGAGTAGAAGAGTGAAAGTTTCTTAGGTTATAGCTTGATTTAGCAATATAATATTTACGGGGGAATGTATTGAGCTCAGTTCTTGCATTCCCCTGATTTTTTTAAGACCTTTGTAGATCCTATTATCTCATATTGTAGTTATGTTGAGAAACAATTTAAGTAGAATTGACACGACACTTTGTTATACTTAATTACGGGGTAGATGAGAGTCCCTGCTCTCATCTGAAGCAGAAGATTCAACCTACCATTTAAATTTAAAATGATATTATGCAATTCCTACCTTTAATAAACTTTATAGCGATAGTCTTTTATATTCACATTAGCTTTTGAGTTTGTAAGCCATTCCGCATAAACCCTATCTTTTTCTTCTTTCATCCATTTGGGATATATTGTCGGGATTGCCTTTTCAATCTCTGCTTGAGTAGGTTCTTCTCGATTTAAACAATGAACAAGATAAATACCCTCTTTTGTTGACACAATGCCAGTTTCATTTTCCGGAAGATTTGAAACATTCAGAAAAAGTTCTTGTAGGGATGAGGATATCTCGTTACTACTATTGAAAACTATAGTTTCAACCTGAAATCCATTAGTTTGTAAAACTTCTTTGAATTTTCCCAGAGGATAATTCCCTTTGCTATTATCTACAATAATGTCGTTGCCTTTACATTCTACGAGTAATTTATTAGCAAGCTTTTTTGCTTCGGAATGTTGGTACTTATCACGTATTTTCTCTGCTATTATAGGAAAGTCCGGTGTGTAAGATTTTTGTATTCCGAGAGTATGTATTACATATAAACAATCAATTCCTTCAATGGGACCTATGAGTTTATTTTTTTCAGTGAGATCAATGTATGTTTTTATAGGTGCATAAGTTGCTCCTACTTTATGAACTTCTAAATCACAGGATTTTGCTGCAGTAAGAAAATCAGACTTAGCAGCAAATATAAAATCATTGGATATTTCGTCTTCTATCAATGCAAAGCTTTCATCAGATGGTCGGATAGGCAAAATCAATTCTTTATTTCCTTTTATTATATGGTATCCATCTTCTTTTTTGATAAGTCCTTGTGTGGGTGATTCCTGAATTACCGTTACAAGTTGGCAGGTATATTCTGTTGCCAAATTCTCAAGAGAAGCTCCGTCTTGGGCAAAATCTGCGATCTCCTCTGCGATTTCTTTTGTGTAATTTTTATCTTCTGTAGAGATTGGAACCGGAAAAACAACATATTCTATAAGAGGTTCTTTTTGACTACTGAATTCATCTTTGTTAGTATTATAGTATTCCAATAATTCTGCGCTCTGTATTTTGTGTGCCTTATTCTGCATCAATGCATATTCCAGAGTGAGTTTTAAATTTGTCTGAACATAAACCTCAACAAAATCAATAGTCGTGGGTCTTGCGCTTGCTGTTATAGTTTGATATAGTATTTCTCTTGGCAGTTGATTTCTTATTATAAGTTCATACGATTGAAGCCATTGAGTGCTTGACGGATTAGATATAAGGGCAAGATATTTATTATGGTCAAATCTACCATTTGTTAGGAGGAAAGTGTCTTGTAATAATTCAGGAGGTGGATTGTTTCTAATAGTCGCAACAACTTCTTCATCCGTAATTTCAATTCCTCTTTTTTTAATTTCTTGAACTACTAAAGCTTCTTCTATGAGTGAGTTAAAAGCAAGGTCTTTGCATTTCCAGTTTGGAATCCCTTGTTTTTTATAGTGATTAATTAGATTTGAGTAGTCTCTATAAAGGAGAGGTGTTGTTTCTTTTTTATTCCTCTTCTGGATTTTTTGCCAGGTAGAAGTGGTTTTTGCCGAAATTTCACCAACTTTTCCTAATTCTGTTGGAGTAGGTTTTCGTCCCCCTCCTCCTACCATCATAGCAGTCATCCCACCTACAAATACAACTATAGCAAACCAGAGAAATGTTCTCATCTTTTTTCTCAATTTACGCATTACCATCATAATATCCTCCTTTTATAAATTACAAACTCTTGTCATATAATCACACAAAAATTAAATAGTTAATAATTTTTATTCAGTAACATCTGATATTGTCTGTATTTTTTTAGTATTTTTAATTTCTATAAAAATAAGCCAGCATATTCCGATGGTTATACTTGCATCTGCAATATTAAAAACATACCATCTAAGATGATTATTCACACCTATATCAATCCAATCTATAACCGCTCCAATTCTTAATCTATCTATGACATTCCCAATTGCTCCTCCTAGTATTAGAGAAAGTGCAGGTAGTTTAGATTTATATAATACTATAAACATTGCGCAAATTGCAAGAGCAGTGATTGGAAGAATGGGAATTTTATAATTAAGACCAAAAATACCATGCGCATTCTCGGTAGTGGTAATTCTTAAAAAATTTCCGATAAGCGAGAAATTTGCATTGGTTTTCAAAACCCATAACTTTGTTAATTGATCTGCAAGAATAACGACTGCGCTTATCCAGAGAATCTTAAAAAAGATTAAATTTTGTTTCCACATTGAATACAAAGTTTTGCATAAGGAATTGCTTCAAGGCGTTTTGACGAGATTTTGGAATCACATTTTTCACAAATCCCATAAGATTCAGTATCTATTTTTTTAAGAGCATTATGAATTTTAGCAATTTTTTCAACAGTTAAGGTAATTGAACGAGATATTGTTTCTCTATTTTCTGCATCTCCACTAATATCAGCTATATGAGTTGGGTAAGAAGATAAATCTGATGAAGATTCTCGTTGTGAAAGGTTGATTTTTTCCTCAAGTTGAGACAATTTTTCCTCAAATTCTTTCTTCTTTGCAAGAAGAAGTGTTTTAAAGTGCTCAAGTTTTTTAGCATCCATAATTATCCTCCTTTAATACATTGATACATTTGGAACAAAGAGTCAGATGTTCTGTAGATGTACCAATATCTTTAGACCATATCCAACATCGCTCACATCGTTTGCCTTCCGCTTTATCAATAAATATATTTATTTTTTTAAATTGTGACATATTGTCAACTTTTTCAATGTTTGTTTGTGAAACAATAAAAATACTTGGCAAACTTGATAATTTTTGCTGAAGAAAATCTCTTGTGTCTTTATTATCAGCCCATAAAGTTACTTTTGCTTCAAGTGTATTTCCTATTATTTTCTTATTTCTTGCAGCTTCAAGTGCAAGTAAAACATTATCTCTTATTTCTTGAATTAGTTCGTAGTCTTCGGCAAGTTTATTATCTATCCAATCAGGATTTGACTTAGGAAGCAATTCAATATGTATGCTCTTTGAATTATTAGTTGAGAGTTTTAAGTTATTAGTAATATTTTGCCAAACTTCTTCTGTGGTAAATGGAATTATAGGTGCTAAAAGTTTTACAAGAGATAATAAAATTTCCTGTAATATTGTCTGAGCGCTTCTTCGTTCCAAAGAATTTTTGCCGTAAGTATAAAGTCTGTCCTTTAATATATCAAGATAGAACTTAGATAAATCAGTGGTGCAATAATTATAAATACTATGATAGACTTTATGAAATTCAACGTTCTCATAAGCAGAGGTAACTTTCTCTATCAGCAATGTAAGTCTATGTAGCATTAGTTTATCAAGTTCAAGTAATTTATCTTTCGGGACAATTGTCTCAAAGTCATGGAGATTGCCAAGCAAAAATTTAAATGTATTACGTAGTCTTCGATAAGCTATAACTGATGATTCAAGTCCGTCAGAATCAAATGGTACGTCGCAAGTATAATCAATCGCAGAGAAATACAGTCTTAAAATATCTGCCCCGTATTTTTTAATTATTTCGGTTGGAGATATGACATTTCCAAGTGATTTAGACATCTTCTTCATTTCCTTATCCAGAATAAGCCCATGAGTAAGAACCGATTTGAAACAAGGTTTCTCTTCAGTGGTCATTGAAAGCAAAAATGAGTGCTGAAACCATCCACGATGATGATCTACACCTTCGCAATAGATGTCTGCAGGAAATGAATCCTGTGCTTTTATCACTGTCCAGCTTGCTCCCGAATCAAACCATACATCAAAAATGTCCTTTTCTTTTATAAATTCTTGGCAATTACATTTTGGACACGCAGTTTCAATAAAATCTTTGGCAGGATGTTCAAACCATCCCATAGAACCTTCTTTTTTGATAATATCTCTTGCTCGCTCTATAACTTTTGTATCAAGAATCGGAGTATCGCAATTTTTACAATACAATACGGGAATTGGAATTCCCCATCTTCTTTGCCTGGAAAGACACCAGTCAGGGCGGTCTAATATATTATGCAGAATACGTTCCTTACTCCATTTAGGAACCCAATTTATTTTTTCAATCTCATTAACACACCGCTCTCGTAAGTTTTTATGGTCAATTCTTAAGAACCATTGAGGAGTAGCTCTAAATATAAGCGGAGTTTTGCATCTCCAGCAATGTGGATATGAATGCGAAAACTCTTCATCACAAACAAGAGTCTCTTTTTCTTTAAGAGCTTCTATTATATCTTTATTTGCATCAAAAACATATTTCCCCTCAAATTCAGGAACCTCATCGGTAAAACAACCTGATTCATCTACCGGCGAAATTACAGGAAGTTTATACGAAAGTCCTACTTGATAATCTTCATATCCATGCCCCGGAGCAATATGTACGCCTCCTGTTCCTGAATCTTTACTAACAAAAGTTGACAAAATAACTTTGCATTCTTTATCAAACAAGGGATGTTTGTATATCATTCCCTCAAGCTCTTTGCCAACAACACTTTTTTCTATCTCGTAATCTTTTATGTTGAGCTTCTCAAGGACTATGTCTTTTAGGTCGCTGGCAATAACAAGTTTCTCGTTTCCGATTTTCACAAAGTCATATTGGAGTTTTGGATTAAGTGCTATCGCAACATTAGCAGGAAGTGTCCAAGGAGTGGTAGTCCATATTAAAATAGATAAATTAGGATCCTGAGTTTTGAATTTGACATATATAGAAGACGAAAGAATATCTTTGTACTCAAGCTCAGCCTCTGCAAGAGCTGTCTTGCAACTTGTACACCAATGAACAGGACGCTTATCTCTATAAACATATCCTTTTTCTACTAATACTTTAAATACGTTAATGACTCTTGCTTCGTATTCCGGGTCCATAGTTATATATGGATTGTCCCATTCCCCGAATACTCCAAGTCTCATAAATTCTTCTTTTTGAATACCTACAAACTTTTGAGCAAATTGCGTACAGGCTTTTCTCAAAATTTCATTAGTTAAGATTTTTCCTTTTAATTTTTTGATAACTTCTCGCTCAATAGGCATTCCGTGACAATCCCATCCGGGTATAAAAGGAACTCTATAACCCACCATAGTTCTGTACTTCACAGTTATATCTTTAAGAATACGATTAAATGCCGTGCCCATATGGATATGTCCATTTGCATAAGGAGGCCCATCATGAAAAATATATGGCTTGTTGTCTTTCCTGGATTCTTGAATTTGTTTGTACATTTGAGTTTGATTCCAGTTTTGTAGGATTTTTGTTTCTTTCTCCGGAAGGTTTGCCCGCATAGGAAAATCAGTACGTGGAAGTTGTATGGTTTCTTTGTAGTTCATAGATTGACATTTATAATACTTTCTCCAAGAAGTCAAGTCTTTATTCCATAATTAAGTATTTATTATGGGGGTATATTAAGTGAAATCTATAAATATAACGCAATAACTGTACGGTAATTGAATATAAAAAGAATTAATTTATAAATAAGAAAAATCCAAAATATGTTTAATAGAACAGGATATTGAGATAGAAACAACCTTCATGAAGTGATGCAGGATAACTCTTTCAATGAAAGAAAGTTACAAAAATTTTCAAACTTGCAATTTTAGTTGTTTTTTTAGATAATTTATCGCCAAAAGAATCAACAAATTCACAGAAATTCATAACTAAATTTTATGCATTATTATTTTTTTGTAAAAAAAGACTTGACAAGGAAGTAGGGACGCCGTATTGTATAGATGCAGACAGGGTAAACGATTAGAAGATAGGCTCTAATTCGTTGTTATTTCTGCGTATAGGAGGGGTTAAATGAATAAAGTGTATTTAATGACACCAGGTCCGACGCCTGTGCCTGATAAAATTAGGCGAGCAGAATCTCAAGAAATAATTCATCATCGAACTAAGGAGCATTCTGAAATTTTCAAGAGGGTTTCGGATAATTTAAAACCTATTTTTAAAACTAAAAATCCAGTTCTTACTTTTGCGTCAAGTGGTACAGGTGCGATGGAAGGCTCGGTTATTAATACCCTTTCGTCTGGAGACAAGGTGCTGATTCCGATAGTAGGTAAGTTTAGTGAGCGATGGGTTGAAATATGTGAAGCTTATGGGGTTGAGGTAGTTTCTGTAGAAGTAGAATGGGGAAATGTGGTAGAACCTGAGGTTATTAAAGAACATTTGGATAATGATCCTGATATAAAGGCAGTATTTACTACGTTATGCGAGACCTCAGCCGGTGTAGTCTGTCCGATAAAAGAATACGGAGAAATAATAAAAAATAGACCTAATACTATTTTGGTAGTTGATGCGATTTCCGGACTTGGAGCTTGTGATATTCAAAACGATGAGTGGGGAGTAGATATTTGTGTGTCCGGATCACAGAAGGGATTAATGATGCCTCCGGGACTTGCGTTTGCAAGTGTATCGGATAAAGCACGTGGTTTTATAGAACACTCCAATCTTCCAAAATATTATTTTGATTGGAAAAAAGCGCTTAAGTCATGGGAAAAAGCAGATACTCCTTATACTCCAGCTGTTTCTTTGATAGTGGCACTTGATGAGGCGCTTAAGATGTTGAATGAAGAAGGAATTGACAATGTATTGGCAAGGCATTCTGTTCTTGCGGATGCAATGAGAGCAGCGATGAAGTCAATGGGATTAGAGTTACTTTCTTCTAATTATCCTTCAAATACGGTAACTGCGGTTAAAGTTCCTGATGGAGTAGATGGAATTGAATTGAAAAACGTACTTGATAAAAAATATGGAATTAAAATAGCAGGTGGACAATCACATTTAAAAGGTAAAATATTCAGGGTAGCACATCTTGGGTATATGGGAGAATTTGATGTAATAACCGCAATCTCGGCTATTGAATTGACTCTTAAGGGTTTGGGGTATTCTGTGGAGCTTGGAAGTGGAGTGCGGGCAGCAGAAGAAGTGTTTTTGAAATGAGCTTTTAAAAGGAGGAATGCAATGAAAGTTTTAGTAGCAGATCCACTTGCCTCTGAATCAATTCAGGAATTAAAATCAGCAGGATTTGAAGTAGAGGATTTATCAGGGTTACCAAAAGAAGAAATTACAAATAATGTAAGCAGTTTTGATGCTATGATTGTGAGAAGTGAAACGAAAGTTAGAAAAGATATGATTGATAAGATGCAGAATATGAAGCTCATTGTAAGAGGTGGAGTAGGTCTTGATAATATAGATTTAGATTATGCAAAGTCTAAAGGTATAAAAGTACAAAACACACCTGCCGCAAGTAGTTCAAGTGTAGCAGAACTTGTATTGGCTCATATGTTTGCCCTTTCGAGGCATATTGTTAGAGGAACTAATGGGGTAAATGAGGGATTGTGGGAGAAAAAGAAATTAAAAGGCGTAGAGCTTACTGGTAAAACGATAGGAATAATAGGTCTTGGAAGAATTGGGCAGGAACTTGGTAAGCGTGCTCTTGCTTTAGGTATGAAAGTAATAGGTTGTGATCCTTATGTGAAAAGCGTAAAAGGGGTAGAACATAAAGAACTTGATGAGGTGATTAGAGAATCTGATTATATATCTGTGCATGCTCCTCTTACTAATGAAACAAGGCATCTTATTGGGGATGATGCATTTGATAAAATGAAAGAAGGAGTGATTTTAGTGAATTGTGCACGAGGAGGAGTGGTAGATGAGGATGCATTACTAAGAGCCTTAAAGAGTGAAAAAGTAAAAGGGGCAGGACTTGATGTATTTGAAAAAGAGCCACCAGCTCAAGGTGAATTGCTAAAACTTCCAAATGTAACATTTACGCCGCATATAGGTGCATCAACTAAGGAAGCACAGGCAAGAGTCGGTGAAGAAGTAGTAAGTATAATAAAGGAGTTTGCGAAATAATGGCAGAGATAAAATCATTTAAAGGAATAAGATACAATCAAGAGAAAGTTAAGCTTGAGAATGTAGTAACACAGCCGTACGATAAAATCACCGAAGATAGACAGTCTGCTTATTACGAGAAAAGTCCGTACAATATAGTTAGAACTATTCTTGGAAAGGGTGAGAATCCTTACAATGAAGCGAATAACTTTTTCAATGACTGGCAGGATAATGACATATTGACTCAGGATAACGAGTTGAGTATTTATCCTTATTTTCAGGAATATACTTTTCAGGGTAAAAGTGGAGTTCGCAAAGGTTTTGTGGCACTTTTGAAGCTTGAAGAATTCTCAAGTGGAGTAGTGATACCACATGAGCGGACGTTATCCGGTCCTAAAAAAGATAGATTGAATTTACTTAGCTCCACTCGTGCGAATTTCGGACAGATATTTATGCTCTATTCTGATGCGGAACATAAAATATCAAGTCTTATTAATAAAGAGATTTCAGAAACGGCACCGGTAGCAAGTGTTTGTGAGTCTTATGAAGCCGGAGTTCATCATAAATTATGGAAAATAGATAATGAAAGTATAATCAAGGAAATTCAGGAATTGATGAAACCAAAGACTCTTCTTATTGCTGATGGGCATCATCGATACGAGACAGCTTTAAATTACAAAAAAGAAAATCAAGGTGCTGATTATAGAATGATAACATTTGTGGAAATGGAAGATCCTGGTCTTATGATTTTACCAACACATAGAGCTATGTATGGCGTGAATACAGATGATTTTGCCAATAGAGTTTCGCCTTATTTTGAACTTGAAGAGTGTAAAGGTAAAGATGAATTGCTTTCCAGGCTTGAAGGGAAACATAATCAATTTGGACTTTATGATGGGAAATTTTGGTGGCTTAAATTAAAGAATGATAATCTGATAGATGAGTTTGTGGACAAAGAAAAAAGTATTGATTACAAGAAATTAGATGTTGTTGTATTGCATAAGGTTATGCTTGAAGGAATATTGAGTATTTCTAAAGAGAAAATTATAAAAAAGGAATGCATAGACTATATAAGAGATATAGAAGATGGGATTAAAAAAGTAGATAACGGTAAATATAAATTATTGTTTATCTTGAATCCTACTTCCATAGAAGAGACGCAAAAAGTCTCATCTCGTCGAGAATCTATGCCTCAGAAGTCAACTGATTTTTATCCTAAACTTATTACTGGACTTGTAATAAATAAGTTATAGGAGAGTAGGCAAGGATTTTATGCCTTGCCCATGTAATGATTTAAGAATTTTATAGAAGATTTAAAGTATAAAAAAAGAAAGGAGGTGATTTAAAATGAAGAAAGCAGATCTAGTCTCTAAAGTCGCTACAGATGCAAACATAACAAAAAAAGACGCAGAATGCGCTATCCATGCATTTATGGATGGTGTAAGTGGTGCTCTTTCAAAAGGCGATAAAGTTACACTCGTAGGATTCGGCACTTTTTCAGTAAGAAAAAGAGCTTCTAGAAAAGCAAGAAACCCGAGAACTGGCAAAGCAATTACTGTTCCTGCAAAGAAGGTACCTAAATTCCAACCTGGAGCTAAGTTGAGAGATATAGTTAAGTAACAAAATTAGGGGAGACGCATTACTAATTTGTTTGATTTATTCAGATAAAATAGAGCGTCTCCCTTGGTTGTAAAATACTCAAATGTCAAAAATTAAAATAAATAATAAAAAATATAATTTACATCACAAGTTCAATGACAAAGTGCAACGCTCTGATATAATGACAAGAGAAGAAAGGAGGTCAGAGCAAAATGCACAGGAAATACAAACATTTAACAAAAGAGGAGCGAGATAGACTTGCTGTCCTAAAAGCAAAAGGAATGTCTTTATCGGGTATAGGTCAGGAAATAGGCAGACATAAGTCTACCATTTTTAGAGAGCTAAATAGAAATGCTCCGGCTATTCGCAAAGGATACTACTT
>JAUVIV010000079.1 GCA_030592575.1 bacterium
GAAAAAGAAATCATAGAGATTGAAGATTGGCTTAATAATAGACCAAGGAAGTGCTTGAATTATCAAACACCATTGGAAGTCTTGGAAAAAGAAAGGAGCGTTGCACTTGCTGGTTGAATTCAGTATACTTATTAATTTCAAATCACCAAAAAATATTAGTAAGCGGATTGAGCTGATTTAACCGATAAAATAAATTAAAACAATCCGCCTTTTTAAAATCTGCTTTATCCGTTGAATCCGTTTACCTAAAAATTCTAAGTGAATATAAATATGTGTAGAGATACAATAATAGACATTTTTCCAATAAACAAAAAGTTGACAAAATATTGAACTTACTTTACAATTATAAACAGATACAATTTAATGGCTTACCCTATATAACTATAAATGAAAATTATAATTGCTCCTAATTCTTTCAAAGGATGTATGAACAGCTTGGAAGTAGCCAACTGCATAGAAAAAGGGTTATATAAGGCATTGCCTGATGCAAAAATTGACAAAATCCCTTTAGCTGATGGTGGAGATGGAACACTTGATATAATAAAAAAAACACAAGACTGTAAAAGTTATAAGAAGAAGGTTATCGGTCCTCTCTGGGATAAAATAGAAGTAAAATATTTAATTTCACAGGATACCGCAGTTATAGAACTTGCAAAAGTAGCAGGAACTTCTCTTTTGCCTAAGAAGTTGAGAAACCCATTAAACACAACAACTTATGGAATTGGAGAACTTATACAAGTAATTGTCAAAGAAGGAACTAATAAAATAATTTTTGGTGTAGGTGGCAGTGCAACTTGTGATGGTGGAGCTGGAATTCTTGCAGCATTGGGCGTAAAGTTTTTAGATGAATCAGGAAATAGTTTCATACCTGTAGGTGGAACACTTATAAAAATAAAAAAGATAAAAGCACTTAATAAATTACTTCTGCCAGACATTGTAGTTCTTGCAGATGTTTCAAATCCATTAGTTGGAGAAAAAGGTGCAGCAAAAATATATGCGGAACAAAAAGGTGCCTCTCAAAAAGAGATAAAAATTCTTGAAGATGGCTTAGTTCATTTTTCGAAAATCTTAAATAAAGTTGGTTTAAGCAAAAATCCATTGATGGGAGCAGCAGGTGGAGTTTCTTTCGGACTTTCTGCTATTGGAGCAAACGTTGTAAGTGGAACAAAATCTATAATGGCATTGTGTGACTTTGAGAATATCGCATCTGACGCAAATCTTATAATCACAGGCGAAGGTGAAATAAACGAAAACACAAAATACGGCAAAGTAGTTTGGGAAGTAATGCAATTTGGCAAAACTCATAATATTCCGATAATTGGAATAACAGGCAGTATAGGTAAAGAGATAGAAAGTTTTTATAATGAAGGATTAACTTCTGTTTTCAGTTTAGCAAAAGGACCTATCTCACTTTCCGAGTCGATTTCCGAATCTTGCGAGTTTTTGAACGATATTGCTTTTCGGATCGGGAAGTTACTTTACCAAAAGATATAGAAGCTGAAATTTGATGAGTAGCACCTAAAGTATGCGAGGAAAACGAGTAATCAATAGCAATTTTACGGATTTTTATCCCTACTCCTGCACCTAAGCTATTTGATTTTCCGGAAAAACCAGTACGTAAGAAAAGCATATCTTCAAAAGAATATTCAACTCCAATTCCATAAAACGGCTTGTATTCGTATCCGATATCTGCTGAGAACAAAAGACTTCCCGGAAGATAATAATCTTCAAGAGATAGGTCATCAAAAGAATACATACTTCCAACTACTAAGTTTATTCGTTTACAATCTCTTTGACCTGTATTCCACTTTAGATAAGTTCCTCCTATATCTTTGACAACAAATCCAATCGGAATATTATTTAACTTAGTATTAACTCCAATATCAACACCAAAACCTTGTGCTTGAGCATCATCCAGATTATAACTCAGGTATTTAATATTTACACCAGCCTCAATATTTTTCCTCATTTTATAAGCAGAAGAAAGGAAAAAAACAAGTTCTTGATCCTCAAAAAAACCAATAGGTTCTGCAACAAGATTCTCCGGTAACTTCTGAATTTCATCAATCTTCAAATAAGCAGCAAGAAAAGAAACTGTAAATTTTTTAGCAGGATAACCTATGTTAATGAGACTAAAGTTTTCCATCCCAAATAAACGCATTTGCATAAAAGCTATGTAAGATTCATCATTTCTAACAATACCTGCAGGATTCCACCAAGTAGCAAATGCCCCATCAGCAACAGCAGTATGTGCACTTCCCATTGAATTAGCTCTCGGTCCAGCACTCAATGATAAGAGTTCAGCACTATACCAAGTGGCATAAGAAAGACAAGAAGTAAAAAACAAGAGGCAAGAGGTAAAAAACAACAATCGGCAAAAATTATTTTGTCTTTTGTTATTAGTTTTGTATCTCAAGTTTCTCATCTTAATATGGCAAGTTTAAATATGCGATTAATTTTTGTATCACCTTTCCTTGCAAATACTTTATAAAAATACACACCATTTGCACAAATAATTCCATCTATTTTAAGATTCCAATCAAACTCTATTTTACTCGTAAGTCGGGGCGTAAAAGTTTTAAGTAGTTTTCCTGATATCGTATATAGTTCTATTTTGAATTCATCTGGCGGAGTAGTAAATTCAAAGTAAAACTTGGTTTTATCTCCTCGAACCGGGTTTGGATAATTACCCCAACAATATTTTTCTACAGATTCAAGTGGGCCGATATGGATTGTTATAGTTTTTTTCGTACAATTACCATTGAAATCACAAGCTATAAAAGAAAGAGTATGTAGTCCGTTTGAGAAATTTTTTCTGAAAACAAGAGGAAGTGCACAAATACTCGCATTCTCTGTCGGATAAGAATAAAGTGAATCAGGTATAGTATCCATATCACAAATAATTTTAGGTTTACTATCAATAATATCTATGCCATTTGGATCTAATAAAATAGCTTCTATTTTCAAATTCGTGGCAATAAATGAAGCTCCATCTTGTACATTGAGCGTAATTTTAGGTGCTATAGTATCCTTACGCTGAACAAGAGAGAAAACTCCTAATTTCTGAGTATTCACAATAGTATTTGGACTAACAAAAAGCCATCGTAAATAATCCGGAACCCATCTATAAATAGCAAGATTTGTAGAATCAGAGTGTATCATTATATTTATAGGCTGAAGAAGTGAAGAATTTTCATTTCGGAGTCTTGTAAGATATCCACTTTCAGAATCTTTTAATAGAATAGTATCTTTTAATTCTATTACAGTAGGTGCTGAAACTGATTGAGAAGATAGCGAACATTGAAAACAAGAATCAAGACTTATTACCCAACCATTGGTTCCAAATTCTTCAGTCACATTAAACAAATTAACAGGAACATTGCTTATACCACTAATATTATTCCCTTCATTGCCTTCCTCTATTATATTACTTGGGTCTATTACTGTAAAAGCTTTGCCTTCCTTTAGTGTCCATGGAACACTCACACCTTTATATTTTTTATAATCAAGAGAAAAAATAGTATCCACACCCAAGAAAAAAGTATCAAGAGATGAGTCTATTGCGTAAAAAGCAACCTCGAACGGAGGAGCTGATTCCTGACCAAGATTTGTTATTTCTCTACCTATTTCTACATAAGAAGTTCCTTGTAAGGATAACTTAGAATAGGTAGTAATATCTGGCAACGAGAGAACTTGATAAGAAGAACAAGCAGCAAAAATTTCTTTATCCCAATTTTCAAATTCTATTTTAAAAGATACGGTTGATTCTGGAAGTTGTGGAGGAATAATTGCAGTAAAATAACCTTCCGTATCAGGAAGCATAGAAATTATGTTCCAAGGAGAAGGACTTACGCCCCAAAGACATCTTACCCAGTTAATTCCCACAACATCAAAAGTTTTTACTTTTATAAGAACTGAATCTTTACTTGTAGGATTATCTGGTGTAATAATAATTGGGTACACAGTAGGAGAATCAATTGTAAAACGACTTATTGAGGTGAAGTCAATCGTATCACTCCAGACATAAGCCATAACCTTTCCGCTTCCTTCGGTAATACTATCCGGTAATGCAAATTTCCCTTCAAATTTTCCTCCTTGTACAGGAGTTCTAACTTTTTGAAATTCAGTTGTATCATTGATATATATTGTAAGAATCGCTTCCCCGTGAATATTGGAAGGAAGTTCTCCAAAGATAGTACAACTATCTCCAGGCAATAAAGAAGGTGGTATTAAAGTTATATCTATATTTTGTTGAGGAGAATAAATCGGTGTAGTCGGATCTCCAAGAAGAGTTTGTTGTAATACAGATTTTGGGTATCTTGTAGTTTCAAAGCATTCAATTATTCCATGAAAAGCAAGAATCCCGGCAGTATTTTTTGTTTTGTCTCCATCGTAAGAACATATAGCATTAAGAGGTCCCTCTATTAACCCTTTGGATTCTGAACCCACAGATCCTAAAGGTCCCCAATAAGCAATAGCTCCACCGGGAGATTTTACAAATAATTCACCCATAAAATTTTCTTCGGGATGATCGAAAATTGCATTATAACATCCGAGTACCGCTACAAATGGAAGTCTTCCAATATTCATAAATCCAGAAATTGCTTCGCGCCACAACAAACCTCCTCCCCATTCTCTTTGTCCACTATGTCCCATATAAGACAAGAAAAGGGCTCCTTTGTTAATCGCATCTACAAGTTCAGGTTGAGAAACTGTTGGGTAATAGACTCTTTTAGCTTTATAACTTTGAGGAATATAATCTTTTATTATTTCTTCCATTACATCCGTTAAACTTTTTTCTCCTATTCCAAGCAAAAAGTTTTTTCTCCATTCTCCCCATAGTTTTGTTTCTTCATATTGCTTGAGTTTGCCAAATACAATATTAAATTCTCGGGTATCTTTTACTGGTAATCTTGCCAGAAAAATATCCGATATTGGATCGTCCCCACTAACACAAGCATATAAATTATCACAAGGAATAAAAACCAAATGTTCATCAAACAAAGTTTTAGAAGGAACTATGTCATTGTAACCGAAACCAAGAATATTACGATGGTCATAACTGGCATCTCCAAGTAACAAGACATAAACAGGAGACAAGCTCCAAGTCTCAAATGCATATTTCAAAAAATCGTAGATAGCATTTGGAGAAATAATCCCAAAATTAAACTCATCATATATTTCTTGAGTATTTACGACCTTGCAAGTAAATCCTTGCATCTCTTTCCAATTTGCATAACTTAAAGCAGAATTATAAAGTTTTGAATTTGTAATAATAATATAATCTGCTCTATTTGATGAAGACTTTAGGTCTGAAGATATAGCTTCAATTCTTATAGGACTAAGCTCAAAGTCAGATGCTATATATTCAGTATTCTCATACGATGTATCTTGAAAAGTATATGAATAAGTTTTTAAACTATCATTATAATCAGTTTTCCCGTCAGCAATAACTGAAGTGCCAATTTTCCAAACTTTGACTTCAGGATTTGCAAATCCGGTTATCTTGAATTTATGAATTCCAGGTATAGAAGGTTTAAATGTTAAGTAGCCGTTATTTGATTTGTATAATCTTGAATACTTTAATTCAATAGAATTGATATAAATATTCCCAACAGACGGATCAAACGTAAGCTCACTTAAATCTTTAAGAATACTTTGTGGAAAAGAGGTTTCAAATGTAATAGGAAATCCCTGAGCATCTGAGAAATCTATCCTTCCTATATAATTATTATTTAATTTTACCTGACATTGCCCTGGTCCATTTGATGTTCTAAGTACAATTTTCAAACTACAATTACCTGATAAATACGGAGTTGGTATTTCCAAAGGAAAGCTCTTTTCAGAGTTAAATTCAGCCCAAAACCAAGGGTCAATAGTATCAGGATATTCTTTAAAAAGTCTATAAATACTATCTTCTTCAAAGTGAATTTTAAATAAATAAGAAGAATCAATAAGTGCCTGACTAGGATTACAACTTTCATTTACTAATCTTGCTCCGGGTAATCCTCCGAATTCAAGCCAATAAACGATTGTATCAGAAAACAAATCCAAATATGTAAATTCACCTTCTCGTCGCTTGGCATAAAACTCAAACCAGTCATCTGAACCAAAAGTTCCGTCCTCTTCTCCTTTTACCAATATAGGAACTTCCAGCCCAAAATGAGTTAACTTTATCGTCTTCGGATCAATGCTCTCTTGGATTATATCACAAATATCGTCATAATTAACGCGATATATTCCCTCACGGACAACAAGAATTTTATAACTATTTATTGTTCGCTTGCTATTAGTCATTAACTTTCTTGGTCTTACCCAATGTTTTGAGGATTCATAATTCACAATGTGCTTTCTTAATAAATCTTCAAATGGGGTATCTTCCGATAGTCCAATACTTCCCTTACTTCCTTCCCAATTTATACGTATTCTTCTTTTTTCATTCTTGAAAGGAGCAACCAAAATTTTTGCAACTCGATGTCTTCTTAGCCATACAATTTGGTCAACTTCTCCTTGACTACACCTAATTTGCCCTCGTGGGGGAACACCTACAAGAATAGAAACTGTCTCTTCTCCTTGAGGGATTTCAACTACACAACCAACTGAACTTGATGAGATAAGATGCGAAGTAATTTTATATAGACTTGATAACTTTTGTGGATTTTCAAGTATAGAGGCAGATACTATATTGTTAAATTTTTCTGTTACAAACAAAACAACAAAACAACAAATTACTAATTTTAAAATTTTATTCATCTTATCTTATCAAGACAATCTTTTCAATCGTTTTTTCTTTTTGGCTTTCAACTTTCAAAAAATAAATTCCTGAATTTAACTTTATTCCGTTAGTATCCTTACCATTCCAAACCACTTCATGATTCGTGATTCGAGATTCATTAATCGGAATTTCACAGACAAGTCTACCGGCAATATCATGAATTGTAAATTGTAAATCGTTATAATTTACATTTGATGAATACTTAATACTGACTTTTTGTTTAAAGGGATTTGGCAAGATAGTTAAATTCACACTTTTGTGTTTTTGCGAGATTGCATTTTTAAATTCTTTCTCCTTAAAATATACTTTCGCTTTTCCATCACGAGTATCCCAAAACAAGAGATAAGGATTTCCATTTTTATCCATAGCAATACTTGGATTCGCAGAAAGCCCTGAACTATAAGTTAATCTCGTAGGAATTTCCCATTTGTTTTTTGCTTTTTGACTTTTGATTTTGTGATAAATTTCCCAATCCCCATCCCTTGAATCTGACCATACAAGATGAATTTCTTCTCCAATATTCGTAATAGATGAATTTACGGCTTCACCTGAAGATTCTACAGCTATAGTAGGAGTGTTTAAATTTCCTTGAGTATAATTAGCGTAAGAAATTTCATATCCCCCGTTTGTATCTTCTTGCCATATAATGTGCACTATACCACTTGAATCAACACATACACTTGGATAAATAGAAGCAAAATTTGAGGTCGTAATTCTCTTGTCCTCTTTCCATTTAACTCCATCAAATTCTTTAAAGTATATTTCAAAATTCCCGTCTCTCAAATCTTCCCAAACAACAAAAATCTTATTCTCGAAAATTGCGATGGCAGGATAAGCTGCATATATTTCGCTATTTGAAAGTACTATTTCATCTGAAAGTTTAGAATTCTTAAGGTTTCTATATCGAATTTCATAGTCTTGTTCCCATACAATATGAACTACCCCTTCGGAATCACACATTGCAGAAGGAGCAAAAGCATCTATTGAATCAGGAGAAATGAATCTTACAGTATCTTCCCATCCTCCTGATGAATATTCTCGTAATACTATTCTGGAATATCCGTTACCTCGATGACTCACCCAGTTACTTTCCCATAATGCATAAAGATGTAAATCTCCTGCTTCGGAATTCCAACTTGTAATAGACGGTAAATAATTAAAACTCTGTGTTATTCCGGTAGATAAATTTTTAATCCCTATCCACTGAGTTCCTGTATAATATTGATATTGTATAGAATATTGAGAACCACCATTCCACTTGAACCAGACAGCATGTACATCTCCATCTACGTCACAAACTATATTATGTTGATTAGGATAGGAAGTATAACCTTCGCCAATAAAAGTATCCGCCGACCAACTATTTAATATAATAAAAGTTAAAAAAATCATTTATTTTTCACAAAGCTCTACTAAAACATATTTGGGATAAGGAAAGGATTAAAAAAAAAAGATTTTTTTGAAATTGCTTCTTTTTTTTGGAGATTCACTTTCTAATGTAATCCTTTATTATCCTTGTTTGAAAGATTTTTTATAGTTACTCTAATATATAATTGCCAAAATTATAATATTAAGAAAAATGTTTGTCAAGAAAAACCCTTACAAAGCATTGATTTTTCACTTGACAAAGAGACTTTCAAATTGTATAAAAATCAAAATGATTGCAATAATATTTTTATTGATACAAGTTCAGCAAATCCAACAATCTGGAGCTAAGTATTATGTATATCTCGAAGAAGTAGGCGAACTCCAAATAAAAGTATCTATATGGGGAGAAGTTGCATCTCCTGGACTTTATTCTATCCCGGATGGAACAGATTTACTTACGCTTTTATCTTTATCCGGAGGACCACAAAAAAATGCCAATCTTTCTCGGATTGAGCTTATACGTTCTTTTCCGCAATCAGATAAAATTACTGTAAACTTATCTGATTTTTTCAAGACAGGAAACCGTGATAACATCTCTATTATGAAACCCGGAGATATGGTATTTATTAAACCAACCTTTTTATCTAAAGCCAAAAACTTTACCCGATATGTTACGGAAGCTACTCTTGTTGCAATAGTATATTTGCAATTATATAATATGTTCAACAAGTAATGTGTCCGAAAAAATAAATATGGAAAGTGAAATAGATATAAAAAAATATATACATGTTTTTTTGCGTAGAAAATGGACTTTCATTAGCATATTTTTGGGAATTATGCTATTTACTTGTCTGAAAACTATTTTAACTCCAAAAACATTTCGTGCCTCCTCTAAAGTCTTAGTAAAAGAAACCTCAACTTTACTTGGCAAAAGTCAAATATTAGAAGAAGCATTTGGATCAGAAACAAATTGCGAAATATTAAAATCAAGAGGCTTTGCAGAAAGAGTAATAAGCCGTATGCGAAGAAAAGAAGAAAAAGCAGAATTTCTTAATTTCAAAAATGCCCCTGAACTTTTGCTTGAGAATATTAAAATTATTCCACTAAAAGATTCTCATATTATTAAAATTATAGTTGAAGCAGAAGATGCCGAGGAAGTTACCGTAATAACAAATAATATTACGGAAACCTTCAAGGAATATTCTATGGAAATTGCAAGAACTAAAGTAACAGAGGTAAGGAAATTCATAGAAGCTCAACTCCCAGAAGTGCAAAAAAGACTTAAAGAAACAGAAGAAGACTTGCAGAAATTCAAAGAAAAGGAGAGACTTGTCTCGATAAGTGCCAGTGGAAATGCACTACAAGAGGAACTTGCTGAGCTCCAAGCAAAATATAGTTCTATGATATCTCAAACCAGTATAAAAGAAACATTAATTGTACAATTGAAAGAAGAACTTAAAAAAGAAAACAAAAAACTTGCAGAAGAAATTGTTAAAATTAATAGTCCGTCACTTTCAAATTTAAGGGCTAAACTTTTAACCCTTGGAAATGAGTATTCTTCGTACATAATTGCAGGATTGTCTCAGGATCATCCCAAGTTAATAGAACTAACTGGAAAAATAGAGAAAATCAAACAAGAACTTAAACAAAAAGCAATAAGCAGAACTGACGAGGAATTACTTTCAATAAACCCATTCTTTTATATTGAAGATTTATCAAAAAAAGTATTTAATGAAAAAACTGAACTTCTTCATTTAAAAGCAGCAAAAAATGCTATTCGGGAAAGAATTAAAGAATATCGAGATCGTATTCGTCTGTTTCCTACGAAAGAATATGAACTTGCAAGACTTGAGCGAGCTTATGAGTTCAATAAAAGTATATATCAAAGCCTAATTGACCGTTACGAAGAAGCCAAAATAACAGAAGTAGGTGAAATTGGAAACATCGTAATAATTGAGAAAGCAATTCCTCCTAAAACCCCAATATATCCTAACCCACTTAAAAACATTATATTTGCTTTTATTTTTGGTATTGGACTTGGAATCGTAGGTGTTCTCGTTCAAGAACATTTAGATACTTCCATTAAAGATATAGAAGAAATAGAGAAATTGGAAATCTCTGTTATTGGAACAACTCCAATACATAAGGAAAATATAATTGAAGACCCAATATCACCAGCAGCTGAGGCATATAAGAAAATTCGAATAAATTTAAAATTCTCAAAACCAGGTAATTTCAAAACTTTGCTTGTTTCAAGTTGTCTGGTAAAAGATGGAAAAACAACTCTTGCTTCTAATCTTGGTGTAACTTATGCAAAAGCGATGCAAAAAACTGTTATAATAGAGGGAGATATTAGAAAACCTAAATTATATAAGATGTTTAAAATATCAAGTAAAGTTGGACTATCTAATTTACTCATTGGAGATGCAAAAATAGAAGATGTATTACTTGCTACCAATATAGAAAATCTTTGGATTATTCCGGCAGGCCACATACCACCAGATCCGGGAGAACTTATAGATTCCGAATCAATGAAAACTTTGATTTCTGATCTCAGAAAGGATTTTGACATGATAATAATTGATTCACCTCCTCTTATTAACTGTGCAGATGGATTTTTCTTAGGAAACATGGTAGAAGGTGTAATTCTAACATTAGAATTGGGTAAATTCCCGAAAGAACTATTACTCCAAACCATAGCATCATTTAAATCCACAGGAATAAATTTCCTTGGCGTAGTTGTCAATAGAGTAAAAGAAGGAATGTATTATAAAAATCATTACTATTATAAATATTATACCCAAGAATCCACAAAATCCACATAGAATGCAACAAAAATCTAAAATCAAAATTTCTGTTTACTATTTTCTGTTTTATATTTTTTGCTTTCTATTTTTTGTTGTCCCTGTATTTAGCGAATTCAAAGCTCCTACTCATTTGATTGATACTCCAACTGCATACTCAGCCAGTACTTCATTTAGTGTAGGAGTAAACTTAAGTCTTACAACTAAGGAAGACTCTCATCCATTAGATTGGAATTCATATATTGGCATTGCAGCTTTAAATAGAGTGGATCTCGGTATTTCTCTTCTTACAAGTAAAATTATATCCTTTGAATTTAAATTCAAAATAAATCAAGAAACTAACTACATGCCCGCTATTGCAATGGGAAGTAAATATATAGCTACATACGAATGGATTTGTCCGATTGGTACAGGAAAAGATATTATATGGGATGACGACCAATCATATAATGATATGAGAACTTCAGAGCAATACTCGCTTTTTCTTGTAGCCACAAAAGATATAGGACCTTACGGAATTTATAATATTGGAATAGGAAATGGCTGTTTTGTAGGATATGGTCCAAGATCTCGTCTTTTTAATTCAGATGTATTTTCAAAAGAATATCATTCTAATGCTGTAGGAATATTTTGGGGAGCAGAAATATTACTTTTACCACATGTATTTGGGTTATTTGATTTTGACGGAAGAGATTTCAATATGGGAATTAAAATTAGAAGCTATTTACTTCAACTGGGGATTTCCGCATCAAAACTTGAACATAGGCTAAAAGGGTCTGAGGCATTTTATCCACGTTTTGCAATTGGACTTAATATGAACTCCTTTATCTTTAAAAAATGGAGTGAGTCATCAAGCGGAATGCTCACTGTAGTGGTAAATGATGCGAAAAGTGGTAATCCAAGACGTGCCGTAATCTCTTTTCCGGGAACTTCTATCCTAAGCATGCAAACAAATAAAAGAACAGGAACAACTACTGTACGATTGCCTTGTGGAACTTACTGGATAAGAGCAGGAACTTTGGGTTATCATTGGGCAGAGAAAAAAATATCTGTCCATCCCAGAATGACTACAGTATGTTATTTTGAAATTTTTTCGATAATTCCTTGAAGATATTTTTTATATTAATGAACTCACAGAAAAACCGACAGAACATTTTAGAAAAGATAAAAACAAAAAAAACTATACTTTTCTTATGCACAAGTTCAATGACAAAGTGCAACGCTCTGATATAATGACAAGAGAAGAAAGGAGGTCAGAGCAAAATGCACAGGAAATACAAACATTTAACAAAAGAGGAGCAAGATATACTTGCTGTCCTAAAA
>JAUVIV010000127.1 GCA_030592575.1 bacterium
CCAATGAATCGGTGGTTATTTTCGGTATATCAAGATGCTGTTGTATCCGTACTGTTTCTTCTTGCATCTCCAATCTTGCTGCAAAAAGACTAACAAGCCCAACTCCAAGTAATGCTACACAAATTCCCGCAACAACAAACTTTCTGCTTTTATAAAACATCTTTCCTCCTTTTTTTGCACGGCTTTAGCCGAGCACACTTTCTTTTTTTTGTAGGAGCAATTTTAAATTGCGATTTATATTATCACAGATAGAATCTGCTCCTACGCAAGTTATTCAATATCTTTCCTTTTTGAAGTGCCTTTTGGAGTGCAAAAGCAAGCTTTTGCATCTTTCGCACCTATTTCGCAGTAGCAAGCTACTGCACTCCATATTTTTCATGTTAAATTTCGTAACTCTATAATTTCATTCCCACACTGCTTTACACTCCATATATTATTTAAGTAAGATGAGTTTCTTTGTTTCCTTGTACATTTCTTTTGTTCCATTTTCTGTTCCATCTTTTGCGAAAAACTTCATAAAATAGATTCCAGCTGAGAATTCTTTCGCATCTAACTTAACTTTGTAATATCCTATTTCTTTTTCGTTATCTATGAGTGTCTTCACACATCTACCTGTTATATCGTAAATCTTCAATGAAACTCTGCTCTTAACAGGTATTTGGTATTTTATGTTTGTGGATTTAAAAAATGGATTCGGCTCATTTTGTGAAAACTTGAAAACCTTTGGCATTGCCAAGTCTACTTTGTCTGTATTGTCAGTATATACAAGTCTTTCTTCGTTAATTTGTGGAGACTTAGTCCCAGTATTAGAACAAAATAGTAAGTCGCCTTCATGTCCTATAGAGCAGTCTGTAAATGTAGCACTTGCATCAGCTCCGAAAGTTTCAATTCGCCAGTATTGTTTTCCGTTTTCGCTACTTATTAGGAATTGAGCAGAATCAGCAATCAGAGTACCATATACTTCAAGTTCAGGTACTGTATTATCTTGTCCGGTATCCTGATCATCTGAAGGACAAAAATACATAGTAACACCGGGATTAACTGTTAAAGTAACTTCCGGAGCTATAGTCACATCGCCAGTAAGATAAAGGTCCGTTTGCAATGTAGTATTTTCTGTGATATGACCTGAGAATAAAGATTTGACGGAGACATCTTCTATCTTATCGTACTTTATTTCATAAGGTACATCCTCTCCTCTTGTAGCGACCCAGTGTAAATGAGCTTTGTCCAGATCTCCCCAAGCTGAAAGCTCCGTCTCAAGAGTAATTTGAGGATGCTTATATGAAACAGTTTTATCTGCTGTCAAATTCTCGTGGCCACTCCAGTCTGAACCATCAAAATTGGCATGCCATATATCTATACCATTCTGACACCACATAATTTGCTGACCTATGATTACCGGATAATCTCCTCCAGTAGTAGCAGGAGTTACGCAAATAGGAGCATCGTCCCAAATCACAGATATATTATTTTTGAATATATCTGATGTTCTAATATTACCTTTTCTTGTATATATTTTATCATCTGCTTCAAAAGCAATCCAGACATTTCCTCTTTCATAAAGACTAATATATGAGCATGGAGTTTTCCACACATCTATTGAAGGGTGATGTGCTTCTTGACTTACATCTGAGACGAGGAATTTATCACTCCAATTGTCAATATCATCCCAATCCCATCCGGTAAAGAAACGATGATATATCTTATTATCTTTTTCCCAACAAATATGAGGTAACCCTCCATCTAAGGCAATTGATGGAGAAGCATCAATCCAAGGAGGACCTGTAGCATACCAACTATCTATCAAAACTATTTGAGAATTTAAAGGGTCATTTATTGGAAAACTAAAACATCTTACACTATGAATATCTGCATCGGGTATCCTATATTTAATATCTTGAAGCACAATATATATAGAATTACCTGATACAGAGATAGAAGTTGTTCCAATCCAGTTATCACTTTTGGGAAATATCAGATAATCTTCTCCCCATCCGGAAGCATCTTTTCTTCTGTAATGTACCCCATCATCTGAGAACCAGCATACATTTATTCCGTCATTATCTAAAGCCAGTGCCGGATACTTGCCTTCGCCAATAATTTCTTTAGGCCAGGTACCTCCATCATCTATGCTATTAGCATAGTATATTTTATCACTCACAAAATATACAGTATGAAGATTATTATTTTGGTCTGTCTCTATAGACCTTTGATTATTGTATGCAGCAGCACCATAAAAATCAGAATTTAAAGGAGTAATATCATACAAATAACGAAATCCATCCCCAGTACTTGCATAAAGAGTATCGGGAGCATCGGGGTCAAGAATTAATCGAGATATTATCAAGCCGGATGGAAGTCCTGCCGTTATATCAGTCCATGAGTTGCCATTGTCAAAACTGTGATAAATATTCTCGGCATCATCTACTCCATACATTACCCCCGGAACACTCGGGTTAAGTATAAGTGATTCCATATTAGGATTTAAAAGAGACCAGTTATCACCACCATCTTCGCTTTTATATACTCCTTGATGAGTGGTAGCATAAAGTACATTTGGAACAAAATAATCCATAATAACTTTAGCTTTTGACTTATAAGCTTCCGATATAGGATAAGGTAATCCATTGTTTTTTGGCACCCATGTAGCTCCTTCATCCACACTCTTACATACAGCATTTTGGAGAGTAAACGAATAAACAACAGAAGAATTAAAAGGGTCAACAGCAATACTAAGAAGAACCCCTATATCTGTTTTGTCTACCAAATCCCATTCCCAATCCCATGCATCCCAGGTATCTCCTCCATCTATACTTTTAGTAATATGAGGGTCACGACCAGTTCCTGTAACATAAATAATATCAGTATTTCCCGGGTCAAATACAAAATTTAAAGGTGAAATAAAGTTTTCAATTCCACTTGGATCATCCCATGTTTTTTCCCAATCTACTCCACCATTATTACTCCTAAAAAAGTGCATTCCAAACAAATTACATTCACTTGCACAAAATACCTTATCACTATTTGTAGGATCCACAGCTACTGTCCAAGGTGGGGTACCCTCACCTCCGACAATAATATTCTTCATACATTTCCAAGTTTCACCTCTATTATCAGTTTTATATACTATACCTGCACTTACTGGTGTACCATAAATAACAGGAAATTTAGCAGATATTTTATATAAAGGTAATATTTTCATTCCTTCGTTTTTCTCTGTCCAACTTACTCCACCATCATTACTCTTACAAAAAGTGTGTCTCGTACCTCCATAGAGAATATCCGGATTTAAAGGGTCGTAATCTAATAACAAGGTATATTTATCCTGTATTCCGTTGTTTCTCTCTGACCAGGTTCCTCCTCCATCCAATGACATATACATTCCTAATCCGGAAGCACTTGCATAAATAACCTGAGTATTTGTGGGGTCAGGAATAATCATTGAGAACGCTCCTTCAGGTGCATTGGGTAATAAATTCCAGTTATCTCCACCATCTATACTCTTATAAATTCCTACTGGTTTTAGTATATCGGAACTGTTTTTGTTTCCAACATAGACATTATTCCCATCAACAGGGTCTATAACTATAGAAGGAAATTTTCCGGAAAGTTTCCATTCCCAAGTCCAAACATCTGTTTGTGGGGTGTATTCACCTTTCCAAACACCTTCTTCTAATAAGCCACCATCAATAGAGACGAAGACTTTATTGGGATCCGTTGGGTCAATCTTAATGTTTCGAAACACAGTAGCGATAGCATAAAACTCTGTTATCACCACCCATGTATTTCCTCCGTCTGTTGTTTTGAATAAAGAAGGACTACCCACACAACCTGCATAAATAACATCCGGATTTTGTGGGTCCATAGATAGACATTGTACCCTGAAATTTGTTAATCCGGTAACCATTTGAGTCCATGTTATACCTCTATCTGTGCTTTTCCATACACCACTACTTCGTCCAATATAAACTACCTCTGCATTATTCGGCTTGCATACAACACAAGTTGGATTAAGGTCTGCAAATGTAGAAGGAGTTTCCCATATTTCACAATCGTTCTCACTTTTATAGAGATTCCCTGGAATATCTCCATACATCTCAGAGATTAGCAATCCATCTACTACATAAATTATCTTAGTTCCATCTTGATATCCAACTGCTATATCTGTTGTTTCTAATCCATTGCATGTATATGCCTTTCCTCTCTCCTGCCATTGTCCATAAGCTTGAAAACCAACACCCAATATTCCAACAAAAATTACTGCAAACTTCAAAGAAAAATTTTTAAACACAAAACACCTCCTTTTTTATTTCATCAACAATATTTTCTTTACCATTTTCTCTTTTTTATCACTTTCCATTATACAAAAATATATCCCGTTTTTAACTTCCTTTCCTTGATTATTTCTACCGTTCCAAAATATCTTATAACTTCCTTTTTCTTGAAATGAATCCAATAAGTTCTTAACCTCTCTTCCGCTTATATCGTATATCTTTAATGAAACCTCACTTGTAACTGATAGTTCGTAGCTAATAGATGTTGCTTGAAAAAACGGATTTGGTTTAATTTGCAACCTGTCATTGCGAGCGTTAGCAAAGCAATCTCTCTCTTCAACGCCTGTAAGTTTACCTTTTTTAAAATATATCTCTTGTACACCGTAAGCTTTCCATTCTTCCCATACTATATACACATTGTTTTTACTGACATAGATGTAAGGAAAATTACCTGAGTTGTTATTTGGAAGAGAAACTAGTTCCTCTTCTTCACTCCATGTTTCTCCTCTATCTGTACTCATCTTGAAATACAATCCATAGGTAGAATCTCTGGTATCTCGCCAGATAATATATACATTCTCTCCCAAAGCAAATATATCATAATCACTATCTGCTATTGGAACAGAAGTAAGACACTGTATGGTATCCCAGGTAGCACCATTATCAATACTTCTTCTATAAAGAACATCGCCGACCCAACCTCCCGAACGAATAAAATCCCACCAGCATATATGGATACCACCTTCACCATCACAGGAAATAGCAGGCGATTGAGAAGCAATACTATCATCAGGACTAAGCTTTGTATCTTTCCATGTTACTCCGTAGTCTGAACTACTTAAGCAAAATACTTCTATACAGGGAGAAAAATAAGTTCTTACCCAATAAATAGACGAATCAACTGCTTCTAATCCCCCAACCTGGAC
>JAUVIV010000092.1 GCA_030592575.1 bacterium
AGGACAGCAAGTATATCTCGCTCCTCTTTTGTTAAATGTTTGTATTTCCTGTGCATTTTGCTCTGACCTCCTTTCTTCTCTTGTCATTATATCAGAGCGTTGCACTTTGTCATTGAACTTGTGTTATTAAGTTTAATAGCTATTTTATTATAAACTTTCTCCATAGAATTAGGATTAAGTTTTCCAATCACATTATACCTAAAAGAAATATTAACTAACAGCTTTAAAATTTGATGTAACCAATTTTTTTTATTTCTAAATACAGCAAATAGTAAAGGGATAGGTTGAATTACACCAAATAGTTTTAATTCAGTCAATGACTGTCTTATTTCTTTTTGGTGTGAAAATTCACTCCAAAAATCATCAAAAGGATTTAATATTGCAGAATAAAGATAAGCAGTTTCCTTTAAGATATCAATAATTTCAATAGCTTGTTTAGGGGTTCTAATATCTTTTTTTATTTCTTTAAAAAGTCTTTCTTTTCTAACAACTTCTTGTTTGGAGTTCAAATAAAATCTTTAAAAAATAGGAAATTTTTTCAAGCCAACAGTATCAACAATTTGCTGCCAATCTTCTTTAAGGATTTTAAATTCACTTCCCTTTTTTCCAATTGAAGCTACAATTGAAAATAAATAATTTTTTAATAGGTCTGTTGTTGTAAGTTCTACACCACGAGCATTTAATGTTTCAAAAACAGTATAAGCACTTATATCATCGTCTACTGTTATTTGAATAAAAGTTAAACCATCTAATGTTTTTTCTAAAAACTTACCTAATTTCTCTCCTGTCAAAGTTGTAAAATATCTTTTAATTTCCTCATAAAAATATTTATATGCCTTATATATAAGTTTTTCGCTGTCCCGAAGCTTAGCAAAATTTACAGGGTCTTTAAATTCTAATACTCTTGATTGATAAAAACTGTCATTATTCTCATTTAATGTGAGTTTACTTTTATAATATAAATCAGATATTGATTTTTCGCCAATATAGATATCTAATATTTTTTTTATTCTTTCTTCATTTTTTTCAATATCAATATTTTTTTCAACTAAGTCTTTTAAGTTTCTGACAATTGCAATAATAAACAACGATAGTGTTGTAATGCGTTGTTGTCCATCAACAACAAGAAATGTCTTTTTTTCTTTTAAATTTTGAAGGACAATTGTTCCCATATAATCCTGAAGTTCCTTATCTTCAAAAATATAAATTAAATCCTGCCAAATATCTTCCCAATTTTCTTCATTCCAAGAGAAATCTCTTTGAAATTCAGGTATTTTATATCTTTTACCATTTCCAATTAATTCTTGAAAACTAACAGTTTTTGTATCAAATATGTTTTTCATATTATTGCAATCAAATTTGTAATTAAAATTTAGTTTGCAAAATTAGTCAGAAGGTTCTAAATAAAAATCAATATCGGTTGTAATTTCAGACTCTTTTACTTCCACAGATAGTATTTCCGATGGAATATTAAAAAACCAAGGAGCAGTATCTACACAATCTGGATCCAGTAAGTCAGCATTGTCATACCATTTATCTTTATAGTTCTCAAAGTTATAAGTCCTTATAAAATACTGCCCGACAGGAAGTCCTTTCAATCGGTACCCATCTTCTGATGATTTTGCAAGTTGAATTATATATCCGGCAGAATCATAAACAGCAACTTCCCCTAAAATAGGCAACTTACTTGATTTGTCATAAACTTTTCCAGTGATTTCACATCCTCCAAGTATAACACTGAAATTTATATTAGTAGGATTTCCTTTATAGATAAGAACAATTTCGGTTTTCGGGTCAATAAAACTTCGTCCTCCACCGATCCAAACTGCGGCAAATCCAGAATTAGGAGCAATTGCACAAAGTTTATACTCTCCTGAAGAAAGCCCTGAAACTCTATATCCACCGGTAAATGTATTTCTACCTTCAATTACTGCTCCTGATTCGACTGGGAAAGCAAGAACTTTAAATTTAACATCTTCTCTTGAAACAAGGTCATTATTCAAAAACAAGAATCCTTGAACCCATCCGGCTGACGTTAGTTTAAAATCAATCTCGAAAGTATTATATCCCTTTTTCACTTCAATCGAAGTTGCATCCTTAAAAAAATCAGCAGATTTATAATATTCCGTGATATAAGTTTTTTTATCGTAAAATGAATTTATTTTTAAAATATACTCACCTGCCGGAATTCCATTTATCTCATATTTTCCAGATGGAGAATAAACGTTCTTTTTTTGCAAAGGCAATTTACAAGCTGTCTTTGTAGTATAAAGTTCAAGTTCAAATTTTTCTACAGGACTGCCAACCTCATTTTTAACTTCACCTGAAATTACGCCCCCTTTAGTAAGCTCAAAGTCAATTCCCGTTATCGTATCAAGAGAAGTTACCGAAATATAAGTAGATTGATGAGCAAAAGAAACATCAGGATAATATTTCCAAGCATAAGGACTATCTTTTTGAGGAGAAAGTTTAACCAAATATTTATCCTCAGGTAACCCTTCAATTATGTAATATCCAGTTGAGTCAAGTGGTTTTTCAAGAGCTTTGTTTTTTCCTATTACTTGCACCATAATTCCTAGATCAAAAGGTGTAACCGTACCGGAAATTGCCCCTCCCCTATTTGCTTCAAAGTCTAAAAGAGTGACAGTATCAAATTTACTTTCTATTGTTTGAGCATCTTCCCAGTCATTACCTTGATAAAAATCACCAATCCATCCAACCGGTTCTATCTTAATTTTATAATTATTTGGCTCCAAACCACTTACCCAATATTCGCCAAAAGAGTCGGTTTGGGAGAAATAAGTAACATATGAATTTTTGCTTGAGTAAGCTTGCAGAAAAAACGAAGTGTTTGAAATGGGGTTTTTGTCACGGTCAATAAGCTTTCCTAATACTATACCACCTCGTTCTAACAAGAAATTTACATTTGAAGTAGGCTTCCTGGCTTGTACTGAAATTAAGTTGGCATCTTTCCACTTATAAGCATTTCTGTAATATTCACCTGCATATCTTCCAGCAGTTCCATAATGTTCACCTGAATGAATTTGTAGAATATAGGATTCAGGGAAAATATCTTGGATTACGTATTTTCCATGAATATCGGTATGTGAATATCCACTAATATATCCGTATGTATCATACGCCAATACCATAACACCGGAGATTGGAGTTTTACCATCAACTTCATAAGCCAATCCTTGAATTGTTCCTGTCTCTTTTGGTACATAGGGCACAATAGGAACTTTCCTAGCACACCCTGCAATAAGGAGCAAAGCCATAAATATAAGCTCAACCCGTATTCTAATACGACATAAGTTAAATTTATGTTTGCAATACTCCATAGTTATAATGTCTTTGTTTGCTCTAAGCATCTTGTTAAAAATATTTATGAATTTGAAAATGTCAAGAAAAAATTGACGATTAAGTGACAGATAATTCCGCACAACTTGAGCCAATTTTTTTAATAAAGCTATTTTTGACTCAAACTGTATAGGGTCATCAGTTACAGTTTTTTTATTTTTAACTTGACAAATTAGTGTTTTATGAGTAAATAGATAACGATGCGAAAATATATTTTATATATTCTTTTTTTATGTATGATTCAAGAAGCTAAAAGTGCTGAATTAGCTATTTCCAGAGTTTCAAAAAACCAAACTCGGCCTTCAATTGCCTCAAGTGGAACAAATTATCTTGTTGCTTGGTATAGTAAACATAACCTTTCTTTAACCGGAATAGACATCTGGGGCAGGATAATATCAATTGATGGAGCTCTACAAGATAGTTTCCCAATATGCACTCTGCTTCAAAATCAGATATTTCCTAAAGTAGCTTGGGGAAACAATAAATATTTAGTAACCTGGATGCTTAGTAATACTAAATTAGACGAAATATACGGACAATTTATAGATATAAACGGTAATTTTATAGATACAGCTTTCCTAATATTAGATAATTTAGATTTATCGGTAGGATCGGGAAATGATATAGAAAGTAATGGAACTAATTTTCTGGTAGTCTCTACCAAAAATGGTGGTACAAGTAATCTTGATATAGTAGGTAGAATAGTTAAGGATACCGACTCTTTTGCCGGTGCTGCCTTTAATGTATGCAACATAGCGGATACTCAGTTTTTTCCTAAAACCGTAAGCATTAATAAAAATTATCTTGTTGCTTGGCCAGACTTCCGAACAGGAACCTGGAATACTTACGGACAAAAAATAAGTAAATCCGGAGCATTTATAGGAGGAAATTTTTCTATTGCTTCTAAATCTGACCCTCAAAGAAGAATTGCATTGGCAAGCAATGATAGTTGTGTATTAGTAGCATGGGAAGAAGACCATGGGATGTTTGTTGGCTGGGATATTCAGGGTAGCATATTTGATACTGCTATGAATATTTTACATTCGGACTTTACAATATGTATGGGAATGTGGGACCAAAGACTTCCTTGTGCTTGTTGGCACTCTAAAACATCTAAATTTATTGTAGGTTGGCATGATTATAGAGTTAGTCCTGCTAATATATGGATTAGAAAAGTAACTGACAATAAAGTTTTTGACTCGGAAGAAAAAATAACTACTTTACCAATAGAGCAGAGAGAGCCAGATATAGCTTCTTCAAGTAAATGTTTCCTTGTAGTCTGGGAAGATTATCGACAAAGTAGTACTGATATAAATATTTATGGGTATATTCCAAATTGTACAGGGAAAGAGGAAAATATTCATATTATGAAGAAACTCGAGAAAATCAAATCTTACCCAAATCCTTTTGTTGATTTTGTAAAATTTATCGGAGTAAAAGAAGAAATAAGAATATACGATATTCGAGGTAGATTCGTTAAGGAACTTAAAGCAAATCAAGTATGGTATGGAAGAAATGCCAACAATGTAGAAGTTCCAAGTGGAACATATTTTGTCCATCCAATAAGAAGTTCTCTCCCAATCCAGAAAATCATCAAGCTTTAAAATGACAGAGCATATATCAAGTTTTAAAAATCATCTCACAGAGCCTACAATTATTAATATGAGATTCTTCACGGAGTTTATCCTGAACGATATGTTAAGATTCTTCACTTCGTTCAGAATGACAAGTGAAGGGTTCAGAATAACAAATGAAGGGTTCGGAATAACAGATGAATGGTTCAGGGTAACAGTTACCGAAAAGTTCCGAAAGGCAATAAGATTACTCTGGATAGAGTCAGGCAACAAAAGAAACAAGAGATATGAGTAAAAAATTGAGTATTTTGGTAGCAATTATATTAAGTGTCGGATATTTAAGTGCAGATCTCATAGTTATAGATACTATATGGCTTGCTCCGGAAGCAGGAAATAGTGCAGGACCTATAGCAATTAAGAGTAATCCAATTACCAACAAAATATATGTCGCAAACGGGTACAGTGACAATATCTCTATATTAGATGAAGTAACTGATTCTGTAATAGCAACCATAGAAGTTAATGATGCCCCTTCAGATGTGTGTGTGAATTCAAATACTAATGAGATATATATTGCAAATCATGGAAGTAACAATGTTTCTACATTAGATGGAACAACTGACTTGATAATAGCAACTATCGGAGTAGGTAGCAATCCTTCCGGCATTGGTGTTAATCCAAACACCAATAAGATATATGTTGCAAATATCTCAAGTAATGACGTTTCTGTAATAGATGGAGCAACTCACACAGTAATAGCAACTATAGGAGTGGGTAGTAAGCCCTGTGCTGTAGGTGTAAACCCAAACACTAACAAGATATATATTGCAAACGGATTAAGTATGAAAGTTTCTGTAATAGATGGAGCAGTTGATTCGGTAGTAGAAACTATATCCGTTGGACTTTATCCTTTTGCCATAGGCGTAAATCCAAATACAAACAAAATATATGTCGCAAATTCGTGGAGTAAAAATATTTCTGTAATTGATGGAGCAACTAACTCAGTAACAACAACTATAGGAATGAGTGGTAGTAAGCTCTACGGAATAGATGTTAATACGACTACTAATCAAATATATGTTTCACGCGAGTATAGCGATATTTCTGTAATTGATGGAATTACTAATTCAATAACGGCAACCATAGCGGTTGGGGATGGACCTTGGGGGGTTGATGTTAATTCAATTACCAATAAGATATATGTTGTGAACCATGGAAGTGATAATGTCTCTGTAATTGATGGAACTACTGATTCGGTAATAACAGTTATACCTGTTGGCGTTTATCCTTATGGTATAGATGTGAATTCAAGTACTGATAAGCTCTATGTTACAAATTATAGTAATGGCACTACTTCTGAAGGTAGTGGTGATGTTTATGTAATTGATGGCTTAACTGATTCAATAATATCAAACATAGAAAATGGTTATAAAAATAAACCTACTTGTGCCAGTATAAACCTGAATACTAACAAGCTCTATGTTACAAATTATAATAGTAATAGTGTCTCCGTAATAAACATCTTAACCAATTCAGTAATTGCAAACATAGGAGTTGATAAGTGTCCTATGGGTATTGGTGTTAACTCAAATACCGATAAAATATATGTTGCAAATTATAATAGTAATACCGTTTCTGTTATAAATAGTTTAACTGACTTAGTAGTTACAACTATATCCGTTGGGAGTTATCCTCTATCCATTAGCGTAAATCCGAACACCAACAAAATATATGTTGCAAATCAAGTTAGTAGTGATGTTTCTGTAATTGATGGTTCAAGTAATGCAGTAATAGCAACTATACCTGTCGGAAGTGCTCCGAGAGACATTTGCATTGATTCAATTGCTGATAGAATATATGTTACAAATGAATCAAGCGACAATATTTCTGTAATAGATGGTTCAAGTGATGCAATAATAGCAACCATACCAGTTGGGAGTTTTCCTTATGGGATTGAAGTTCATCCAAGTAAAAATAGGATATATGTTACAAATAGAGGAGCTCATTCTATTTCTGTGATAGATGATTCAACTATGTCGGTAATACAAACTGTTACTGTAGGCAAAGGACCAAGGTTTCTTGGCGTAAACTTAGCTACAAACCGAATTTATGTGAATTGCTACACAGATGGAACAGTTTGGGTGCTTGAAGAAAAAGCAACAGGAGTGAAAGAACAAAAACTAATAGCCGATAACCAAGCATCGAGATTAGAGATTTATCCAAATCCATTCGTCCGAAAAACAGTTATTCGTTATTCATTAAACGAAAATCGTAACGGTTATTCAATTAACGATTTACGATTAACAGTTCACGATATTGCCGGTAGACTCATCCGAGAGTTTCCTATTATCAAACATCGCCCACCAACTACCGAAGTAACTTGGGATACAAAAAAATTGGTACCTGGTATATATTTCGTGCAATTAAAAACAGGTGATTACGAGATTACAGAAAAAATTCTTTTGGTAAAATAAGCAAACTACAAGAAAGAATACACTAAAAAAAAGTCATTGCATTCCTCTTATATAATCTGTGATTATCCGCATAATCTACGGTTAAAAAGTCTCTCTTTTCTTTGTGGTTAAAAAAATCAAAAAAAACTTGACAAAATTAAATTTTGAAACAGTAGAGTTAAAAAGGAGGTAAAATTATGGAAAGAAAGGCGATTGTAGTATGGGCTCTGTGGGTTAGGAAATATCTGGGCAGGAGGCACCAACCCAGCTTTACTCGGTAGTTCCTGCCAATTCAAAGGTGGTCCTCAATGGGAAAAAAATGGTATTCCTGTCTGTAAGGAACCTGCAAACAAAGACCAAAAATGTCCATGGGTTGCTACTGATGGCAGTAGTGGAGCAATTAGTGTTTGGCAAGACAATCGCGATAGCAACTTGGATATCTACGCTCAGAGAATAGATTCCACAGGAGCTAACCGATGGATGATAGATGGAATTCCTATCTGCACACACCCGGCTAGTCAAACAACACCTAAATTAATAAGTGATGACTCAAGTGGTGCAATTATTGCCTGGAGAGACTACCGCAACGACGGTGCAGGTTACGAATGGGATATCTATGCTCAAAGAATTGACTCAAATGGAGTTGCATTATGGGCTCCAAATGGTGTAGCGGTCTGCTGTTGCCCTGACGACCAAGATAGGTATGACATTGTAAGTGACGGTGATGGCGGTGCCTTTATCTGTTGGAACAGCAAACACATCACAGGAAATCATGATGTTTATGCCCAACATATCACTGCCGATGGTTCTTTTACATACCCCTCTCCTTGGGGTAAACTTATCTGTGACATTATGTGGGATTATCCACAATGGCTTGGAATTGTAAGCGATGGATATGGCGGTGCAATTATCATCTGGGGAGACAATCGTGATGATATTGAGGATACATACGCCCAGAGAGTAGATTGGAATCTTGGTCTCCTATGGCATCCATCAGGTGTACCTATTTGTGTAGCATCAAAAGAACAATCGGATTATGTTGCTGTTAGTGATTACGCTGGAGGAGCAATCATCGCCTGGCAAGACCTGCGTGATGAAGCAACCAAGGGATATGACATCTATGCTCAAAAAGTAGATGTTAATGGTAATATTCAATGGGGACCAACAGGTGTTCTGGTTTGTGATATTTTGGAGACTTCTCCTATCTGGCAAACCAGTCCCCGACTGGTAAGTGATGGCTCAGGTGGTGCAATCATTCATTGGTGGGACAAACGTGATTTTCTCACCAAAGGGTATGACATTTATGCTCAGTGGGTAAATCACAATGGGAAACGCAAATGGAGCCCAGGAGGCAAGGTTGTCTGTAACGAAGAACATGACCAAAAGCCATTTATGATTGTAACTGATGATAAGGGCGGTGCAATCATTAGCTGGCAAGACCTTAGAAACGACAATGGAGACATTTATACCCAGAGAATAGATTGGAGTGGTAATAGACAATGGGATTGGCCCATAGGTAGTGGAATATTTGATGGTGTGCCAATTTGCAAAGTTAACGAAGACCAAATCAATCCGGCAATGGTAAGTGACAATGCCGGTGGTGCTGTCATCGGATGGCAAGATAAACGCTGGGGAAACTGGGATATCTATGCTCAGAGAATATATTCTGATGGGAGAGTGGGTCCTCATCATATAGCTGACCTTGACATCCAGGATGAGCATGGTGACTTATATATGAACACGATGCTCTTGTTTTTAGGCAAACGTTTCACATGGCCACCTGGTTTATATTTTACATGGGGAGTTTTTAACCTTGTCAATCCAGACCAGATAGATAACAATGTTGACCTCTTTGATGGACCTGGAAATGAGAACCTCGTTAATATATCGGCTACTGTTACTCCGTTTCACGACCCTTTTGATAATACTGTGAGCAATCCAACCCCGATTGTTGGCGTGCCTTCAACCCTTAATTCCGGAAAGGCAAAAAGAGGAGTTGCCGGAGCTTTCATATGGTCTGGTGCACCACTGGATGTTACTTACAGAAGTGAGGTTACGGTTACGGCTACGGGAAAACATTCAACTGATAATGTATCCGATAAATTTCATCTGGCGGTAAGGACAGAAACATCCGGGGGACCCTGGAAAAATGTTTTATGGATAGTTTCAGAGAAAGAGAAAAATATTCTTCACTGGAACAACTCTACTACTGAAGTTATTGGTTTCAATCTTTATCGGAGCGGGTCAGATGCAAGCTCATTCAACAAACTGAACAGTTCACTTTTGACTGGGACCAGTTATACCGATGACAATGTAACTCCTGGGACCACTTATGAGTATGCGATTGGGCTTGTTTTTGGCGATGAGACTGAAATTCCAATTGGACCACTTCCAGTAACCTCATTGACTGAATTACCAACTTCATTTGTACTTTTCCAGAACAATCCGAACCCTTGCAGAGAATTTACAACTATTAATTATCAGATTCCGTCAACCGTTAACAGTTTCTCTCAAGATTTATGATATTACCGGGCAATTGATAAAGACTCTTGTGAATAAGCAAAAAAAACCTGGTATGTACGCAATTGACTGGAATGGAAAAGATAATGTGGGAAG
>JAUVIV010000018.1 GCA_030592575.1 bacterium
CGTGATTAAACTCTTTAACCCTTGAACTCTTCAACCCTTAAACTCTTTCCCTCTGCGGTCAAAATTTTGTTTTTTATCTGATATCCTGCTCCACTATATTCCTCCGTGTTCTCTGTGGTTAGTTTTTTAAAATAAGGGTAGTGAAGTAAATCAGTATTATTTTTTGCAAGAAATTTTACTCATTGCTTGTTCCAGTCCTTCGAGCAAATCTTCCACATTCTCTATACCTACTGAGAGTCGGATAAGTTTATCGGTTAATCCTACTTCTAACCGTTTTTCCTTTGGTATTGAAGCATGACTCATTGAAGCAGGATGTTCAATTAGTGATTCTACACCTCCAAGACTTCCAGCTAATGAAAAATACTTGGTTAGACTTACAAACTTTTTTGTTGTTTCTATATCAGACTTAAGCTCAAAGGAAACGATTCCACCAAACCCACTCATTTGCTTTTTTGCCAATTCATATTGTGGATGAGAAGGGAGTCCGGGATAATATACTTTCTCAACTTTTGAATGTTTTTCTAAATAACGAGCTATAACGAGAGCATTTTCATTATGTCTATCCATCCGTAAGGCAAGCGTCTTAATGCCCCTCAAAACCAACCAGCAGTCAAAAGGACCAGGCACACCACCTACTGTTTTTTGATAAAAAGCAAGTTTATTATAACAATCTTTATCTTTTATTACAATCGCTCCACCGATAATGTCACTATGCCCACCCAAATATTTAGTTGTACTGTGAACGACAATATCTGCTCCCAATTTCAAAGGTTGTTGCAAATAAGGTGTAGCAAAAGTATTATCAACCACCAAAAGACAATTATTAGATTTAGCAATTCCAGCTATTTTTTTAATATCAAGTATTTTAAGTAATGGATTTGTTGGAGTCTCGAGCCAAATTAGCTTTGTTTTTTTGTTAATTGCTTTCGCAATGTTGTCAGGATTTAATGCATCTACAAAATCGAAAGTCAACCCATAATTTACATATACTTCTGTAAAAAGCCGATAGGTTCCACCATATAGATTGTTACTCACAACAATATGAGCACCTAATTTCAAAAGATTCATCACCGTATTCATAGCTGCCATGCCGGATGCAAAGGCAAATCCATACTTACCTTCCTCTAAAGCAGTAATATTCTCCTCTAAGGCAGTTCTTGTTGGATTTCCTACTCTCGAATATTCGTATCCTTTGTTTTTCCCAATAGCAGTTTGCACATAAGTTGAAGTTTGATAAATAGGTGTTATTATTGCACCGGTAGATTCATCCGGTGCTTGGCCACAATGAATTGCCTTGGTTTCAAATTTCATAATTTCTCCTTTTTACTATATAAGGTATTATCAAAAATTCAATCACAGAAAACTCAAAGGAATCAATTAACAATTATCAATTAATAATTAACAATTGCTCATTTTGCATTGTGAACTATCCGACCATACAACCATCCGACCATAAGACTACCCAGCTCTATCTGAGGGCTAATCTTGAAAAGCGTATCAGGATACCAGATTATCAGATGGAGAATTCAGACATCAGAAGGTCAGATAAAAAGAGTCTCTAATATTCTGATTCTCTGAGTATCTCATTCTGGTATTCTGATTTTCCGATATACTCATTTAAACCCTGCACTAAAGTGCGGTAGAAACACAATCACTACCCATATCTTCCTTCTCCATCTCTCACACTGACTTTTATCTGACTATTCGACCATAAAACTATCCGACCATAAGACCATCTGATTATTTATAAAGAGTGGATTTTAGATGATAGTTGAGCTTTACAATCAATTATTTTGGAGTAGCAAGTCAGCAAAGTACAATATCGCTATTTTATCTTCTCCACGCTTTTGACTGCCATTTCCTTGCTTCTTGTTGCCATCGTTTGAGTTCTTGTTTGTATTGTTCCTTTTCTATCCAACGATCTTCCCAGGATTTTATTTTATCAAGTCTGAGCTGATGACGTTCGCCTTCAAACTTGGTATTAAGCCATACATCTATAATCTTAGATGCAAGTTCTTCAGGAACGAATTCAGCTGATAAAACAAGAATATTTGCATCATTATGTTGTCGCGAAGATTCTGCAAATTTCTCATTTAGACAAAGAGCGGCTCGTATTCCAGTTACCTTATTTGCAACAATCGACATTCCTATCCCACTATTGCAGATAAGAATTCCCCGTTCGAAATTCTTTTTTGCCACTTCCTGAGCAACTTTAAATCCAAAATCAGGGTAATCACAAGACTTTGCATTATCAGGACCAAAATCTTGAACCTTTATTTTTTTGGACTTTAGAAACTTTTTTATACTTTTTTTAAGCTCAACTCCTCGATGGTCTGAACCAATTGCAATATTCATATAACATAAAGTACTTAATAATTTTGTTTTGTCAAGTATTTTTCTTCTATGATAAAATACTGTAGAATCAGGTAAATACAACTACTCATTTTTTCTTGACAAAGCTTGTTTTTGTATTATTTTTTAAATGATGCGGGAGTAGCTCAGTGGTAGAGCATCACCTTGCCAAGGTGAGGGTCGCGAGTTCGAGCCTCGTCTCCCGCTCCAAAAATTGAACTTATTTGTTCTCTGTTTTTGGCGGCGTCGCCAAGAGGGAAGGCAGTGGTCTGCAAAATCACTATTCGCCGGTTCGAATCCGGCCGCCGCCTCCATAAACAATTTGCAAAACTTCACAAAACACAGAATCAGCACGCAGATTTTCGCAAAAAAACTCTCTCTTTACTTTGTACTCTTTGCGTAAAAAAAGATTTTTAACACGAACTCATCACAAACATTGCACACAGATATTCACAGATAAAATAGATTTACACAGAAAAAACAAGATTTTAAAATCCAGTAAATCATAAAAATCTGCTGTTATCCGTCAAAAAAAAGTTTGTGTTTTGTTGGTTTTTGTTTGTGTCCTGTTCGTGTTGAAAAAATCTGTGGTAATTTTTCTAATCCGTGTAAATCTGTGTGCAAATGTTTTTCAATCCTTAATCTTCTAATCTTTGAATCTATCTCCATCTGTGTCCTAATTTTCTCACCGGCAAACATTTTATCAAAATCGTATACCATAAAAAATCAAAAAACTTGACAAAAACAAATCTAGAGATATTCTTCCCTAAATGGATATATTATTTATCGGAGTCGGGGGACAAGGAATACTTTTCGCATCGGAACTTGTAGCTCGTGCAGCAATGATTAACGGGCTCAATGTGAAAAAATCAGATATTCATGGTATGGCACAACGAGGAGGAAGTGTAATATCTGGGTTAAGATTTGGACAAAAAGTATATTCTCCTACCATAGATAAAGCAGATGTAATCTGTTCTCTTGAACTTATAGAAGCTCTTAGAGTTATCAATTATTTAAAACCCAACGGTAAAATATTTGTGAATAATCAGAGAATAATTCCAATGACAGCATTCATTGGAAATGTACCTTATCCTGATGATCCGTTCCAAATGATAAAAAAAATCTCAAATAACGCTACTCTATTAAACGCATTAGATATAGCAAAAGAGTTAAGCAATCCGAGAATTGTAAATGTAGTTATGGTAGGAGCAGTTTCTACAGCTCTTGATTTCCCTGAAAAAGTGTGGCAAGAAGCTATTGAAAGTATTGGAAAATTTGTAGAGATAAACAAAAAAGCATTTGCCGCAGGTCAGAAACTATGTGAGTCATAGACTCATCAAAAACCATTAGAAATCTAAAAAGTTTTCCCTTGACACTTATTCCAATTTCTTATATTAAAAAGAAGTCTTTTTAAAAAAACCTATACGGAAAGGAGAATAAAATGAAACAATTTTGGAATGAAAAGTTTGAATGTATGTCTTTAAAGGAAATAGAAGCTTTCCAATTACAATCTCTTCAAAAAACTATTAAGTGGGTCTATCAGAAAGTTTCTTTCTATAGGAAAAAATTTGACGAAGTAGGAATAAAACCAGATGATATAAAATCACTTGAAGACTTAAGTAAATTCCCCTTTACCGTAAAGACAGATTTAAGAAATAATTATCCTTTTGGATTATGTGCTGTTCAAATGCCTGATGAAACAGTAAGAATTCATGCTTCTTCAGGGACAACCGGCAAGCCTATTACCGGACCATATACCGCAAATGATATGGAGCAATGGATAGAATGTATGGCAAGAAGTTTATGGTCAGCTGGAATTCGCCCAAATGATATTGTTCAAAATTCCTATGGTATGGGACTTTTTACAGGCGGATTGGGATTCCTACAAGGAGCAGATAAAATAGGATGTGCCGTTATCCCTGCCGGACCTGGAATGACCGAAAGACAAATTACATTAATGAAAGATTTTGGAACTACAGTATTATTTGCTACTCCTTCCTATGCTTTGACAATTAGCGAAAAAGCAAAAAAGTTAGGTGTAGATATCAAAAAGCTTCCTTTAAAAATTGGAGCGTTTGGTGCTGAACCCTGGAGTAATGAGATGCGTCAAGAAATAGAACAAAGATTAGGAATTAAAGCTCATGAAGCATACGGATTAACAGAGTTGATGGGACCTGGAGTTGCTTTTTCTTGCAGTGCTTATAATCTTCACATTAACGAAGACCATATTCTACCGGAAATTATAGACCCTGATACAGGAGAAATTCTACCTCTCGGGACACAAGGAGAACTTATTTTGACTTCTTTACAAAGGGAGGCAATGCCAATGATTCGTTACAGAACCAAGGATATTACTACTCTCCATCGTGAAAAATGTGCCTGTGGAAGAACTCTTATTACTATGGATAGGGTACAAAGAAGATCTGATGATATGAAAATTGTCAATGGGGTTAATGTATTTCCGTCACAAATTGAAAGTTTAATTATGGAATCTAATCTGATAGAACCTTTCTATCAGATTATACTGAGAAAAAAAGGGTATCTTGATGCTATGATTGTAGAAGTAGAAGCAAAAAATGAAATTTATGAAGCTGGCACAGAAAAAATTAAAAACACAGAAAATATGCTATCCAAACACATTAAGGATACTATTGAAATAGGAGCACAGGTAATTATTGTTCCTCAAAATAGTCTTCCTCGAAGTGAAGGAAAAGCAAAAAGACTTATTGACGAAAGGAGCTAAAAAAATGAAAAAAGGCGATATAATCGGTCCAATTTACTTTATTATTTTGGTCGTACTTCTGATAGTTTTCATTAAACCTTTTATTTATCTAACCCAACATTATCCAATTCCAATGGGGTTTTTGAAAGTATCTTTACTTGGAACTTTCGGTGAATGTTTAAAAACACGAATTAAAACCGGCACATGGAAAATAAATCATCCGGTTCAAAGATTTATTCTATGGGGTCTTTTCGGAATATGGTTTGCTTGGGTATTTCCTCTATTTAGAGGAGGTGTTACTACAGCACTTATTGCCAAAAATTTATGGTTTGGAGGACCGAATGTTGTACAAGCATTTTCAAAAAGTTTATGGATTAATGTTCTTGGTGGTTATGCTTATTTTATGATGCTTTCTCATGAGTATCTTAATAATATGATTGAAAAACAAGGATTTATAGGTGCCCAAGAATTTAAAGACAAATTAAATACAAGAGTGTGGTTTCCTTGTTTAAGCTGGAGTTCTATTCCGGTTACTATCCTTTGGTTTTGGTTACCGGCACATACCATAACTTTTTCACTACCAGGACATTTTCAAGTTTTATGTGCGGCAATGCTCTCAATAGCACTGGGATTCATTTTGACTATAAAGAAATAATTCTACTTGAAAAGTAGCTGAGATTACTTGAGGATAACACCGGTTTTCATATACCATAAGAATAAATCTAATTCTGCAAGATTAAGATTTACTCTCTTAGCAAAGCTTTGTAATTTTTCTTCTGTTGAGTAGTAAAATCCTTTTGAAAGTTGTGCAGGTATTTCTTGAATCAAGTTATAATCTTTCAATGCTCTCAAAATATGTCTGTCTAAAATTGCAAGATTCTTATATCCTACATTCCTCAAAAAATGACTGCTCTCTTTTAAACCAAGTCCCCTTACTTCCAAAATCAACCATTTTCGAGCATTGAACTCTATATCAAAAGAAAGGATTTTTACTTTTAGCTTATCAATTAGTTTTCTGGCTCCAACAATATATTCTGCTCTTTTATTATAGAATCTATAGCCTTTTTTGTTTTAGTATTGCAGAAAGCTCATTCAATGAGAATTGAATAAATGCATCGTCTATACATAAGTCTTCCCAGATATCCAAGACTTTTTTCGCTCCGGAATTTGCAGTTAGGAGACAAAAGCACAGTTCATTAAACCATGCTTTTTTGTCTCCTTCGTGACTTTGTTCGAAATCTTTAATGGCTTTTTTAACAGTATTAAAAAACTTTTGATTTCTTTGCAAGACATAAATCTCGTGTTCTAATTTGTCTATATTCACTTCTTTCTGACAGTTATTTTTAATAGTTAGCATCCATACGAAATTCCGCAACATCAAACCAGAATCCAGATTTAGAAAGAGAATCCTTTTGTGCTTGGAGTAAGTCATAATGATATTCTTCTTCCTCTCGTATCTTTGTAAATATCTCTCTCGCAAATGGATCTTCTGTTTGTTCCACAATCTTATTATAGTAATCAATGGATTTCCTCTCGTTACCCATAGCCGTTCTTAACGCATCTAATTCTGTCAGATTTATATCTGCTTTTTTTTGTAGTTCTCCCTCAAATATTGGAACTTTTCCTATTCTGGGAGAATACTGTTGAGCTATTTTCTGCCAATCACCTGTGCCAGTTATTGCATCAAACATTTTCTGAAAAGTGTTCCTATGCTCAATTTCATCTTTTGCCAAAGTCTCAAACATTTTTTTGCCAAGTTCGTTATCTGTTTTCCGAGCTGCGTCCTCATAAAAAGCATGCCCATCTTTTTCCATTTGTATCGCCATTTTCATAGCATCAAGAACAATGGAACTGATTTTATCCATCTCCCCTCCTTCTTTTATCGCAATATTATTAGGTTAATCCAGTATCTAATAATTCTCACACGCCAATTCGTAATAACTTTGAGGATGAATACAAGCAGGACATACCTTTGGTGCTTCAGTACCTTCATAGATATAGCCACAATTACGGCATTTCCATTTCACGGAACTATCTTGTTTGAAAATTTTTCCACTTTCTATATTTGATAGAAGTTTTCTATATCGTTTCTCGTGTTCTTTTTCTACTTTGGAAATTTCTTCAAATATCTGTGCAATCTCCGTAAATCCTTCTTCTTTGGCAATTTTAGCAAATTCCGGATACATTGAAGTCCACTCATAATTCTCGCCTTCAGCCGCTGCTTTAAGATTTGCTTTTGTATCGCCAATACCATTCAAAAACTTAAATTCCTTTTCAGCGTGTTCTTTCTCGTTATCTGCTGATTCCTGAAATATAGCGGCTATTTGCTGATATCCTTCTTTTTTTGCCTTGCTGGCAAAATAGGTGTACTTATTTCTCGCTTGAGATTCTCCTGCAAAAGCTGCAAGAAGATTCTTCTCGGTTTTACTCCCTTTTAATTCCATAATTTCTTCCTCCTTTTAATTTTTTGACTTCCATAAACCATGAATAGTACAATACTCTCTTGCCTCTATTCTTTCTGCTTTTATTTCAAATATAGCTTCCGGGGCATCTCCGGATTTCAGAGATTTTCTACATACCTTACCATCTGCAATTATTTCTATCCATTCTATATAGTGCTTTTCTTCCATCGGATGTGTAATTGAGCCAACTTTTACTTTTATTCCATTTTCTATTTTCTCTATCACTGGAATATGCTTTTCTTGTCCAATATCTTCTGTTTTCTCTTTAAGCAATTCCATCGGCTGTCCACAACATACCAATTCTCCAACTCCTGAATGCAATACTTCTACGATATTTCCACAAATATTGCATTTATACACTTGCAAATTTTTAGTCACTTTACGCCTCCTTTTTTATTTTTTTTGTTTTGTCTCTCTATCCAACGAAATATCTTAGCGTTTCTATCGGACGCTACTTTTTTATCAAATATCCTTCGCTTTTAATTATTTCTATTACCTTCTCTCGTGAAATAACTATTTCACTTTTAACTTTAACAAGTTTCTTTTTAATATCTATATCCGTTCCCGTAACTCCATTCAATGCTCGTAATGCTTTTTCAATTGTTCTCGCACAATGCTGGCAAGTCATACCAGGAACTTCTAAGATCAATTCCTCCATTGCAATCTTATTCTTGTTTAGTTTGACATATCCTCTAAGGCTGTACAGGATAAGCAAAAGGAGCATCCATCCGCAGACAAGTTTAATTGACATAGGAAGCATTTTTCCTTGCATTACAACTTTGCTTATTTCTATATCACCCCATAAAACATTCAGCAAAAGACCGAGCAAAATACTTGCTATTCCTATTGATAAAAGATAGATAACCAATGACTTTTTACCAAGATATTTACCAATTACCGTAATAGTTACAGCATTTGTAGCAGGTCCAGCGAAAAGGAAGATAAATCCTCCTCCTGCGGAAAGTCCTTTAAGCATCAAGGCAACAGCAATAGGAATGGAGCCGGTTGCACATACATATATTGGAATAGCCACGACGAGAACTACAAGCATTGACAAGAGTCCTGAACCTAAATATCTTTCTATAAATCCTTCCGGTATAAAGTAAGTGATTATTCCACCAACCAGTAATCCTAATATAATCCATCTACCTGCATCCTCAAGAAGTTCAATAAACCCATAAGAGAATATTGCCTTAATTTTATCTATAAAACTATGAGTATGTGGAATAGTTTTATTACAAATATTACAACTTTTTTCTACTACTTCTTTCTTTTCATAATTTTCTTTTGTAAAGATATTTGCCAATAATCCTGAAAATATGCCCGTTATAAATGAAGCAATAACTCTATACGCAGCAAATAGTGGACCCAATAAAGAATAGGTTACAAAAATTGAATCCACCCCGGAGGTAGGAGTAGATATAAGAAAAGACAAACAAGCTCCCTTACTTGCTCCTTGTTTCCTTAGGGAAGTTACTACCGGAATAACACCACAAGAGCAAAGAGGAAGCGGTACTCCGAAAAGTGCTGATTTAATAACAGACAAGAGTCCTTTTCCACCGAGATGACGAGTTACTTTTTCTTTTGGGAAAAACACATATAAGACACCGGCAAAGAAAAAACCCATTAAGAGCCAGGGAGCCATCTCTATTAAAAGGTTAAATGACTCTACAAGAATGGAAATTACAACACTCATTATTTTTATTAATTACTTTGGTTTCTTTTTGTTTTTGTAATCTTCAATTGCTTTATGAAGAGCATCAGCTGCGAGATTAGAACAATGCATCTTCTGAGGAGGCAAGCCATCAAGTTCATCTGCCACATTATTGCGAGTTATTTTCATCGCTTCGTCAATATTCATCCCTTTTGCCATCTCGGTTACCATACTACTCGTCGCAATAGCTGAACCGCAACCAAAGGTTTTAAATTTTATATCAGTAATAATATCGTCTTTTACCTTAATATATATCTCCATCAAATCTCCGCAGACCGGATTTCCTATCTTACCATATCCGTCAGAATTTTCTATAATACCTACATTCTTCGGATTCATAAAATGCTTCATTACTTTTTCACTATATCCTATCTGTGCCATAAATTACCTCCTTTTTTTAAAAATCACTTTTTACGATATATTATACTTCATATCCGATGAAATATCTATCTTGTTCATCCTATCCGTCCATCCGATACAGGGATCGGACGCTACATTTCCGTGAGCCAACACCCAACGTATTTCCTGCGACAAATATTTTCATAATATACCTCGTAACCTTGAGTCTCTGTATACAAGGAAATACCCAATATTCTTATCTACTAACCGTTTCGTAAGACCAACGCCATAGGATTAACACCACGATTTATCGTGGTGAATAGAACTTACGATACCCCACCTATAAAACCGTTTCAACGGTTTACAAAATCGTTCTCTTTACAAGGACTTGCTTTATAATTTCAATAACCCCATATAAATCACTATCATGTATAAAAACCAATTTTCTAATCTCTGCGTCTTTAATATTCCAATAATACTTTCCATTTTTTTGATAAATATCCTTGGAGATTTTTTCAAGAAATTTGTCTATAAGTTTAGTTAAATTTGAGGGATGTTCACTGAGCCAAACAGGTACACGGACTACTAAAAAATCAGCACCTTTGTTATCGGCTTTCTTAATCTGTCTTTTAATCCATTTTCCCAACACTTCTGGTATCTTTGGAGTGTACTCATTCCGATACGCGGACATTATTTCACTACTAACATCCTTCACCTCCACAAAAATTTTATATTCGCTTTTTTCGACCAAAAGGTCACAATCTTTATTTGTATTAGCATAAATTTTATCAGACCTTACATCAAAATCAATAAAATTATAACCCATTTTCTCTGTAAGTATGTATAAAGCGTGAAATTCTGCTAACTGGTTGTGATAATTTCTCTTAATGTCATTTTCGTTCTCGTTATTACCTCTTCTTGATGCTAAATTCTGTATTTTCTTCTTTAATTTAGCATTACCTCTAAAATTATCAATTGCATATATAACATACTGTAAAGCTTTGTAATTTTTCTTTTCAACATCTAACTTTAAGCATCCCCCTAATTTCATCTTATTACTTTTAATATATTGAAGCAAAATATCCAAGGTATTTTTCATTCAAGAGTGCATTAGGTTTTAATTATCTTCCACATATCTTTAATTAAAAGTTATTACTTAAGAATAAATTGTCAAATAAAATAAATAGTTGTAAGTGCTTTGCGTCTTTGCGGTCAAATATTATGATACAAAATAAATAATTATTTTCCTTTTCAAAGTGGTGAGAGTCTTCTTAATCTTTTAATCGTTTCTTTAACAGCTTTCGTAATTATAGGAACTTCTTCAATCTTATTTGCTCGCCCCAGAGTTAAAACCATTGACCCATGAGCTTCTTCGTGTTTCAATCCTATTGCCAATAGAGTATGCGAAGACTCTAATGTCCTGGAGGAACAGGCTGAGCCCGTAGATATTTGTATATTGTACATATCCATATTCAATAGAATGCTCTCTCCTTCTATGCGACTGAACCTGAAACTTGCATGATTGGGAAGTCTTTGAGTAGGATGTCCAGTGAGATATGAGTCCTCTATCTTCAATATCTCAACGATAAGCTTATCCCTTATTTCCTTAAGCCGATTACCTTCTATTCCCATTTCATTCTTTGCTATTCTTGCTGCTTCTCCCATTCCGGCAATGGCAAATAAGTTTTCTGTCCCGGATCTAAGCCCCTGTTCCTGCCCACCTCCGGAAAGGATTGGTTGAAGTTTTACTCCCGATTTTATATACAATACACCGGCACCTTGTGGTCCATACATATCGTTAGATGACAAAGTTAATAAATCTATCCCATCATTTTGTACATCTATAGGTATAAATCCTGCAGCGATGGTGGCATCTACATGTAAATATAATCCCTTTTTATGAACTGTCTCGCTTATCTCTTTAATAGGTTCTATCGTTCCTATTTCATTATTCGCATACATTATTGAAGTTACCGTAGTATTTTTTGTTAAACTCTCATCAAGTTTCTCCATATTGATAATGCCGATTGAATCAACGGGTATAATGGTAAATTTGAACCCATTTTTCTGGAGCTCTTTCATCGGATTAAGTACCGAGATATGTTCTATATTGCTTGCCACAACCTCTTTCCCTTTTGCTATATTCCTCAATGCAGTTCCTTTGATAGCCAGATTATTAGATTCGGTTGCTCCACTGGTAAAAACAATACAAGTCTCTTTCTCTGCATTTATAAGTTCTGCAACTTTTTTTCTGGCATCCTCAATGGCACTTTTCGCTCTTAATCCTACTGAATACAAAGATGAAGGGTTTCCAAAATCTTTATCAAAATACCGTTCAGCAAATCTCAATACTCTCTTATCAACTGGCATTGCTGAAGTATGGTCTAAATATATCCTTTTCATAAATTCTGCTTTAAAAGTTGAGAATGATGTCGGAGTCAATCGCTAAATCATTCAGTGTTCCGACTTTACAACTTATAATCGTTAGCTTTTCGTGATAATTTGGAGTGCAACGACTCTGTCGTTGCATGCAAAAACAGAGTTTTTGCACTCCATAAAATACATTCTATAGAATGTATCATTAGTTAATAATTATTGCGTTTGAGCCAATTCTTTCTCTATTGCTGCTTTATTAAATCCTACGATAATCTTTCCGTTTATTTCAGTTTGTGGAACTCCCATTTGTCCGGATTTCTCAATCATTTTTTCGGCAGCTTCACGATCCGTAGAAACATTTATATCGTCAAATTCAACACCTTTTTCTTTCAGAAAATCTTTTACCATAGTACAATAGGGACAAGTATTTGTTGAATACACTTTGATTTTTGCCATTTTTCCCTCCTATTAATTTAATTTGTTCTAATATAATACTTTAACTTTACACAGCAACAACTTCTTTAATCTCTGGTATTTCTTCTTTCATTGCTTTCTCTATACCCATTTTCAGTGTCATCTGGCTCATCGGACATCCTCCACAAGCACCTGTTAATTTTACTTTTACTATACCATCAGAAGTAACTTCTACTAACTCAACACCTCCACCATCTGCTTGTAAAGCTGGCCTAACTTTATTTAAGACTGCCTCTACTCGTTCTCTCATTATTCCTCCTTTTCAAACTTATCTTTACCTACCCCACAGATTGGACAAGTCCAATCATCTGGTAATTTATCAAAAGATGTTCCTGCTTCTACCCCAGAATCAGAATCGCCTTTTTCCGGGTCGTACACATATCCACAAACTATGCATTTATACTTTTCCATTCCACTTACCTCCTTCTTACTTTCATGTATATTGCTGATATATGTTGGAGCTGTTTTTGGAGCCGTGCCACGTTTTACTTCATGATAATAAGCATACGTCATTGGCTTTCCATCTCCGGTAATTTCAGCATCAATTATCTTTCCAACAAAAATAGTATGCGTTCCCATATCCATACTATTAACAACTTCTGCTTCCAGGTAGCCAATAGAATTTTCCATAATTATCGGAGCACCGGTCATGCCAACTTTGTGATTTACATCCTTGAGCTTATCAATATTCCTGCCGGATTTGAAACCAAAATGCCCTATGAATTTCACAGATGTTTCTTTTGACAAGATTGAAACAGTAAAAACTTTGCTTTCCTGAATAAATTCGTGGGTTAAATTCTGCTTGTTTATGCTCACTGCTATTGTTGGAGGCTCTGCTGTTATCTGAAAAACCGTATTTGCAATTTGTCCGTTAAGCCTATCTCCTTTTCTTGAACTTATTACATATAGACCATAGCTTATCTTATGAAAAGTTTTAGGATTCACAACCCGCCTCCTTATGTTTTTTTACAATACTATCTGCCAGCTTGTCAAGAGATTTAAAATCTTCATCCTTAGGAACTCCTTTGCATAATACAGTATCCAATATTTCAAGTTTCAGGCTGGAAATAATTCCTGCAAGTTGCTCAATCGCTCTGCTGCCCCAACCATAAGAACCAATAACAGACGCAAACTTTAATTTAGGTCTCAATGCATTTACGAGATAGGTAGCATAAATTACAACCGGATGTGCCCCGGTTAATACTGTGGATGTACCTATGACAACAGTAGCTGCATCTACCAATGATATTGCCAATTTTCCAATATCAGCGTTAGTTAGATTAAATTGTTTCACAGTTACATCTCTTTCAATCAAAGCTCCTACAAAATAATCCACCATCTTCTTTGTACTACCATGCATAGACACATAAGGCACTACAACTATATTTTTGAGTTTATCAAAAACCCAATGTTTGTACGCATTGAGGATAAACTCCGGATTGTTATGCATAGGACCATGACTGGGTGCAATAATATCTACCTTCAAGTCTTTTATCTTTTCTAAATTCTTCTGAATTATTGTCCTAAATGGCATCATAATTTCTGCATAATATCTTTTGGCTGCCTCATAAACCATTGCCTCATCTCTTACATATAAATCAGATGACGCCAGATGAGAACCGAATAAATCGCAGGAGAATAGTATCTTATCTTCTTTTAGATAAGTCAACATCGTCTCAGGCCAATGAACCCAAGGAGCATAAATAAATTCAAGTGTCTTATTTCCTAATGAGAGCGTTTCTCTATCCTTAACGGTTACGAACTTGTCTTCAGGAATAGCGAGTAAATCCATAAGCATATTTTTGCATTTGGGTGTTGCCACAACTCTTGCTTCCGGATATATCTTCAATATCTGAGGCAAACCTCCCGAATGGTCTTGTTCTGCATGATTTGCAATAACATAATCTACGTTTTTAATTCCGAGTCGGGTTAAATTATTTATCAGCACATCCACCATAGGCAAATCAACAGTATCTATCAATGCCGTCTTCTCGCTACCTTTAATCAAATAAGAGTTGTAGCTTGTTCCATCCGGAAGTGGAACAAGTTCGTCAAATAATCGTCTATTCCAATCTATTGCACCAACATAACAAACATCCGGTTTCAATTCTTTTGATTTTACCATTTTTAGTCTCCCTCTATTTCAATTTTTTCTCTACTGCTTCAATTTTGCCAGCCATAGTAAGTTTTTTGTCCATCCTATCATCAATTGTTATATGAGTCGCTACTCTCTTAGCACCTAATTTAAAAGGAACCTGATGCATCTCCTTAATCGCTTCAAGAATTCTATCCAAATCACCTTCAATCACTGTAACCATAGGTGTCAATTTGTGCTTCAAATCTTTGTATTTATCCAAGATACCCTCACATCCAGCCACATAATGACTAATACTTGGATTCTCAGTTCCTATTGGTACAATAGATACTCCCACAACTGCCATAATATCCTCCTTCAATTCGTCAAATCAAGCCAACATCGTTTTTATATCCTCTTCAGGCTCGCCAATAAGTCTTATATCGTAGTTATCTTGAAGCACTTTCAGAATGTCATCGTTTACCCATGCAGGAAGTATTGGTCCAAGATATATCTTTTTTATACCCAGCGAAAGAAGACTCCAGAGGATAATTACTGCTTTCTGCTCCATCCAGCTTAAATTCAATGTAAGTGGTAGTTCGTTTACTCCAACCCCAAAGAGTCCGGCAAGCGCAGATGCGATTTCAATTGCATCTATTGCATCGTTACATTGCCCCAAATCCAATAATCTTGGAATACCTTCTATATCTCCAAGCTCTAAATCATTGAATCTGAATTTCCCACAAGCAAGAGTAAGAATTATGGTATTTTTGGGCAAAAGCTTGACGAATTCTCTGTAATAATCTCCTCTTCCAACAGGTGAATCACATCCGCCCACGAGGAAGAAGTGTTTTATTTTGCCATCTTCTACCAATTTTTTAATCTTGTCCGCCAAAGATAGAATTACTGATTTAGAAAACCCGGTCGTTAGCACAATATCCCCTGATTCTTCTTCAAGCTCCGGCAATGCTTTTGCTTTTTCTATAACAGGAGTAAAGTCGTATTCATCTATGTGCTTGACATCTGGCAATCTCACAGGACCTGTTGTAAACATTCTGTCCTTATATTCTTCTTTTGGTATAAGAGCACAATTTGATGTTGCAAGAATTGCCATAGGATATTTTGCAAATATTTTTTTCTGGTCAAACCATGCCTTCCCAAGATTACCCACAAGATGCTTGTATTTTTTCAACCCGGGATAACCATGCGCAGGCAACATCTCAGAATGAGTATAAACATTTACACCCGTTCCTTCTGTTTGCTTGAGCAATTCCTCAAGTGCTTTCAATCCATGCCCCGTAACAAGAATACCATACCCTTTTACCGTACCGGTTCGCACTTTAATAGGCTCAGGCTCACCGTATGCTTTAATATGAGCTTCCTTTAAAAGCTTCATTGTTTTTATGTTCATCTTTCCTGCTTCAAGAGCTAACTGGACAAGACTTCCTGCATCAAAGTTCACATTTGTAAATGTAGTATAAAACGCTTTCTCTAAAAACGCATCTATTTCAGTGTCGGTAGATCCAAGTTCCCTCGCATGATATAGATACGCACTCATTCCCTTTATTGCATATATTAAGTTATCTTGCAATCGTGCAACTGTCGGTTCTTTCCCGCACACTCCCTTAACAGTACATCCCATTCCCTTTACAGTTTGGGAACATTGATAACAAAACATTTCCAGTTTTTCCATTTCTCCTCCTCACGGTCGCAAATATTATGACCTATTTTATATTCCCCTTAATCCCCAAAGTAATTTTCTCAAAAGGTATGTTTTTTTCAGAATCCTCAATAGCATTTTTTACTATGTTCACAAGACCAAAGCAACAAGGAACCTCCATATTTGCCACCAGAACACTCTTGGGAGTATTCAGCTTGAAAATATCAGTAAGTTTTGACTGATAGTATTCTGCATCATCAAGCTTCGGGCAACAAATTATCAAAATTCTATTTCTCAATAAATCTTGATGAAAATTAGCGTATGCAAACGGGACACAGTCTGCCGCAATAAGTAAATCCGCATCATCCAAAAAGGATGCATTAGAAGGAACCAACTTAAGCTGAATAGGCCAAGATGTGAGCTCAGAGGGAATTTCAACACTCTTCACTGATTCTTTGCCCTTATTTTTAAAAGATTGAACCATCGTTCCCGAACATCCGCATTGCAATGGCTCTTTATGCTTCACGTTTTCTATATGCCTTTTCGCAGACTCTTCATCAAATTGCTCAACTTCTTTCTCTTCTACAGTAATTGCATCTTGCGGACACTTACCGAGACAGGCACCCAATCCATCACAGTATTTTTCACTTACCAGCTTTGCCTTTCCATCAATAATTTGAATAGCTCCCTCAGCACAGGCAAGTACACACAAACCGCAACCGTCACATTTTTCTTCATCAATATGAACGATATTTCTTTTTGTTTTAGCCATTTTCCTCCTAATTATCGCTTATTCTTTGGCACTTTGCTCTTTCTTCAAGCATTCGGAACATACTCCATAAAGATAAGCTTGCGCCTCTTCAACCCTACAACCACTGACCCATCCCTTTTTAATTATTGGGCAATCAACATCCATATCCAGTATTTTCCCACATTTCCGGCAGAGAAAATGGTGATGAAGCTTTGGGTTAGGATCAAAACACGCCTTACCTCTTTTCATTATAGAAAGCTCCTGTATCTCCCCAAGCTCTTTCAACAACCTCAACGTAGAATAAACAGTTGCCATTGACATAGTAGGATATTTTCTTTTAATAGCCTTGTGAATATCCTCCACCGTTGGATGAGCAACGCTTTTTCCCAGAAACTCCACTATCGCTATCCTTTGAGGAGTTAACGTTATTCCCTTAACCTTTAATCGCTCAATTATTTCCATCATCTTTTGCCTACCTCCCTGACAATACCATCGCCGCAATTTCCATTCATCTAAACTCAATGTATAAATAGAAATACAACTTGTCAAGAAAAAAAATAAAAAAATTATAATTCTTTTGTAATAATCATTCCAACAATCTATATATACGCATTGCTGAGTGATGATTAGAAGATATACTATTGGTTAAAAATTTTATTTAATTCTCTATTTCATGGTATAAGAGTATGCTTTTTCGGCAGTCTTTTTGTAATATTTATATGATTTATTATCCCATAAAGATGGGAAGGCTTGAAGATATATCCTTATGAGGTATATCATTTTTCTTTTAATCTTGACATCGTTTAAATTAGTTGTTATTTTAAAGACGGTTAAAAAAGGAGGGTAAATATGTTAGGACTTTTATGGATGTTGCTTTTTTCAAACTGTGATGGGTGTTCTTCAAAAACAAACGTTGCTGTATTTGAATTTGATGCAATTGGCATAGAGAAGGATTTGGTTACGACTATATCCGATCTTCTTCGTATTGAATTATCCGAATGTAATAAATACAAAGTTATTGACAAAGGAACTATGATAGATACTTTGGGTGAGGACTTGATAGTTTCGGGTATGGATAAAACTGTTAAATATAGCGACTCTTTGGGGGCATCGCTTGCAGTAATCGGTCATATGAGTAAACTTGGAAATAAAATCATTATATCCGTTTCTTTAATTAATAAATGGGAGAAGGAAAAAATATACACCGATAAGCTCACATCCTTAAGTCTTGAGGACCTTGAAATGGTAATTAAACGACTGGCGGGTAGTTTGTGTGAAATGAAAAAAGCTAAGGAAAGTGTTACAGTTGAAACCGTTACAGAGGAAGAAGCTATGCCTCACAGAAGAAGAAAAAGTTATCACACTGTTGGGATTTTGTTAGGATATATGTTTCCTGTAGGAGGTTCTTACGGCAAGAAAGTAGATGGCAATCGTTACGAAAGTCAATTAAGTGGAGATATTGAGCAAATGTCTGGAGCAATGGGTATTTACATATACGAAAGTTCTAAGTATATGGCACAAATGTCTTATAAAGGATATAGCAAAAGCAAATCTTCCCTCGCTAACGTTACATTCTCCGGCTATAAATTTCTGTCTCTTGAGGATGTTTCTCCTTATGTAGGTGGCGGATTGGGAATGGCATGGGTAAGAAAATTTACTAGTATTGACTCAACTTATGATAGTTATTATAGTTATATTGATACTCCACGATTTGATGGTCTATCGTTAGAATTTGGTGGAGGGATAATGTTGTTTCGCACTTATGATTTTCATTTCATGGTAGATATGAAATATCATATCGTATTCACAGAAGGAACTCCAAATGGATTCATATTCTCTTTCGGCGTTTCCTACAACAAAAAGGATGGCGGTGGTTGCGGTTGCGGGTTTTAAATAACCGGACAACATAGAGTATCAAAAATCACTTCTGACATTGCCAAAAAACAGCTTACCCTTTACTGTAATATTTCTGCTCTCATCAACAAAAGACATAATATAAAAAAACACCGAAGGAAAATCATTAAACATTTTTCCTCCGGTGCTTTGTTATAACTTACTAATTACTATCTTAATATTGTAAACTTCTTAGTTTCGTTGAATTTACCCACTACAAGCTTTGCGAAATAGATGCCGCTTGTTAACTCTTTTGTATTAAAGCTAACGTCGTAATTCCCAGCATCTTTTTCTCCGTTTACCAATGTACTCACTTTCCTGCCGGTAACATCGTAAATATCCAATGAAACTTTGCATCTGGCAAGTATTTGATAGCTAATGACTGTAGAGTAGATAAATGTACTGGGAAGAACCTTTATCTGTGGCAATTGGATGTTTAGCATCTCTTCAATTCCAACAGATCTACTACATATCAAACTATCACGAACAGATACGATGGAATCCATTATAGGCACCATTTCCATCGCAATATAAGCATCAATTAATGCTGTATCAATCATTACAGGCGAAGAATCCACAATAGTTTCAATATCTTGAAGACAAGTATCTGTGCCTTGCGGACAAAATATATTTCCATTTACATCTACCTTAGCGACAAGGAAATTATTGGGTGTCCACGGTGCTAATGGCCATTCCGTGTATCCTGCAGCAACATAAAAACTGTCACACTCAACAACACATTGTCCAAAGTCATTTAAAGTCATTTGCGTTAATGGACAACCTGTCAATACTCTTGACCATACTATCGCTCCGGTTACATCAATTTTAGCCATCAAAAGGTCAAAAGGTCCTGTTACGCCTGGATTGGTAAATCCCGTAAAAACATAATTGCCATCTGAAGTAGTTTCAATACATCGAGAACCGGAACCGCCCAGAGTAGTATATATCCTACAGTTTCCTCCCCATCCAACACTTAAATTCGGGTTCAATTTCATAACAACAATGCTTGAATCTACATCACCGGTTAGTATATATCCTTGTTGCGAATGGTCGTTTTTAATGCTATAGGCGCATCTATATTGTCCTGTAAATAGATAATCATAAAGAAATTTTGTTGCAGGGTCAATGGTTCCATTTGATTTTTTCCCTTTAAAAACCAAAACATCAGATACCGGTTCAATTTCCATACGAGACTCTCCTGCAACTACCCAAAGACTGCACGGAGTTACGGTTGAATCCTCAATAATAGAATACAAATAGTCATTTGTAGGAAAACCATAGGCCATTTTACCATAAGCCCATGCCCAATTTGCAATTCCATTTACCGCATTAACGCTCATTACCAATGCATCCGAAATTCCTCCACAAGGAGCCGGTATGCCAACTCCCTCAAAATTTCCCGCAACCAAATAATCTCCTCCATCCTTGGTAATAGAATATGCATAATCAGCAAGAGGTATCGTTTCATAATAACCACCATATTGATTTCCCCATATCAAACTACCATCACGAGCATCTACTTTAAAAATCAAAACATCTGCAGGGTCTCCGGCAAAACCAGGCGTAGTATATCCTGTTACGGCATAATAGGTTATGTCCTCTCCATAATCCACAATCACAGAACGAGCATAATTATTAACTGCAGAACCATAGACTCTGGACCAAATTACGCTTCCATCATTAGCATTTAATTTAGTCACCAGCACATCAATTCCACCCAAAGGTCCATTATCTGTATGCCCAACAACTACATATGTATTATCCGTAGTATCACAAGCAATAGAATAAGCAGTATCCATATAAGAAGAACCCATGTCAATATCAAATCTATCGTATGCTTTTGCCCACGGTTGTCCTATCAACATCAATAAAATACTTACACTTATCATTTTTCCTCCTTTGTTAAAAATTACAATTCCTGCAAAACATTCTATATTTCACACATAGTGAGGGAGTCCAACCCTTTATATTTTAGACTTTCCTCCTTTTGTTAATTTTTTGCAGGACTCTCTAATAAAACTTAATACTGCAATCACATTATATCAATATTTCAAATTGTCAAGCGGAAAGTCATTGTTTTATCGGGCAAGCTGCACATTGTTTGTTACGACAATAGCAATAGAAAATATGAATCATTCCCTGATAATAAATCTCATGATTACCTTGTTTGATTGCAATGCTTTTTTTCTTATCCCAACAGAGCATCCTGCTCATCTTTTTCGTAATATTATTCTCTGATAACCTCTTATAATTTTTGTAATTTTGAAGCACTTCTTGTTCCTCATCACTACCTTCATAAAGAATTGCCAACACGGGCAAACAGACATTTAAAATAGTTGTTCTTGCGCAAGACTTGCTAATTCCTCCTTGAGCAATTTTATTTTCTATTTCTTTTAAGCTGTGAGTTGAGAGAAAACTACATATCCCTTTATCCATTACATCCGCCCAGAAATAACTTATTCCCATCATTCTTCTCTCGGGAAATCCAGGAGGTCTAACCTTAAAAAATTGCCATGATTCTCTTGGCATAGTCTTTTTGAACTCCTTTTTGATTTTCCTCCATTCGTCCTGAAATTCACAAGTAAGTAAACCTGCAACTCCAAGCAGACTTGTTTTTATTATCTGGACTCGTTTCTTTATAGGATTTCTTAAGCTTAAATACTGGAGTTTTGAAATTGGAACAAGTCTTGCAAGTTTTCTAAATTGCAATTCGTTTTTCACATATCCCAAAGATTCCATAATCCCAATATATGTCGCTTGTTCCATTCCATAGATTTTCATTAACTTCTTAATTTTTTGTTTTCGCTCTTCGAATCTATTAATTCCTTGAGTTTCAATAACATCTATTAATATTTTAAACTTTGGCAAATGAGGACAGGTTTCTTTTTCAACAAGATACATTTCTTCGTTATAATCTTTTAATAGTTTAGAAATTGGTTTTTTGCTGAATTGCAAAAATTCAAGCGTAGGAATCATTCTTTTGGATTTAGTAAAAATATCTTGAGATTTATATTTCCATACTACATGAAGCACAACATTATTGTAATTAGCATCTACTTCGTGATGATGTAAATACCAATCATTACTTAATCGATGAATTTCAACATCTCCTTGAAGCAATTTGTTATCAAGTTTAACGAGAGTATGTTTAAAATCTGGTCCGTCTTCTTTATTCAGAATTCCGGGGGAAAGGATTTCAACTTTTACTCCATTTATAGTAGTAAAAGGAGGGGTTAAAAATTGGTTTTCCCAAACCCATTGTAGAAATTTCTCACTTAGTTCTTTTTCTTCAAAAGCCATGCTCTCATAAATTCATCAATAACTCCATCCATTACTTCTTGAACTTTGTGAGTCTCGAATCCTGTCCGATGGTCACGCACAAGAGTATATGGACAGAAAATATATGACCTTATTTCTCTTGACCATCCAATTTCGTGCTTTTGGGGAAGAGCCTTTTGGAGTTTTTTTTGTTCTTCTTCCTCATATAATTGGTAAAGTCTTGATTTTAATACTTTAAGAGCAATTTGTTTATTCTTATATTGACTTCGTTCAGATTGGCAAGTAACAACTGTTTTGGTAGGCAAATGTGTTATTCTGACAGCAGTTGAAACTGTGTTTACATTCTGCCCTCCGGGACCACTGGCTCGAAAAGTATCAATTTTAAGCTCATCTTCATTAATATCGACTTTCAATTCATCTTCTATAAGAGGATAAGCTCTACAACTTGCAAACGATGTATGTCTGCGACCTCCGGAATCAAATGGCGAAATACGAACTAATCTATGAACACCTGTCTCGCTTTTAAGCCATCCGTACGCATTTTTACCTTTAATTTCTATAGTAATATCTTTGATGCCGGCAACATCTCCCGGTTCATATTGAATAATTTTTGTTTTAAATCCTTTTCTCTCGCTCCATCTGAGATACATTCTAAACAACATTGCCACCCAATCACAAGATTCGGTTCCACCAGCTCCGGGATGAATCGCAAGCAATACACTGTTATGGTCATGCTCGGACTTAAAAGCAAATTCCAATTCTATGTCTTCTACTTTCTTCTCGAATTTATTAATCTCTTGACTAACATCCTCACCAAGTATTTCAAACTCTTTTAAATCTTCATATTCCTTTTGAATTTCTTGAAATTTCTTTACAATTTCCTGACTATGAACAACATCTTCGCTAAGTTTTTTGGCTCGCAGATTATCATCCCAAAATCCGGGCTTTACTACTTCTTTGTTTATACGCTCAATTTCTTTTATGTGATGTTCTATTTCAAGAAACTCATGCAATCTTTTGGCATCAAATTTAATATCTTTCATCTTATTTTTTGACTTTTCGTTCTTTTTACAAAAACATTAACACGCAAAAACTCACAGATAAAATAGATTCCCACGGAAATAGTTTATTTGTTTTATTCAAATCTGTGTGCTGTCTTTTTGCATATTTTTTCGTGCTCTCTGAATTTCCGTGTTTTTCGTGATTATGTTTTGCATTTAAACCTTACAAATACAGGGAGTTTTTCCACATTTTGGACATCCATTTGCGTATCTACTAAGAGCTTTCTCCATATCTACTCCGAATATTGAGGCAAGTTCGAATAACCAAGCAGATACATCGGCAAATTCTTCTTCAAGCCCTTTTTTCTGTCGCATCGCACGAGCAAGTTCGCCAACTTCTTCTACAAACCAGGTAAATGTAGCTCGTAGCTCCCGCTCTACATCTTTCTCGTAATATATCTCCTTGATAAGTTCCTGAAATTCCTTTATCTCCACGTTTCCTCCCTCTAACTTATTGCTTACCTTTGCATCCTCTAAAATTATTTATCTATGAATTTTATTTTTATCTAAGCACCAAATTTCTTAAGCTTTAGTGCATTGGCAAGCATTAATGGAACTGCATCAACTGCTTTAAATCTTCCGAGTCCACCGAGCATACATTCTCTTTCTGTAAATCGGGTAGCTCTATCTGAAATCACCCACTTAGAATAAAGCAAAAAAGGATTTGGATGCCAGGAATGAGACCGTAAACTTGCAGGAGTAGAATGGTCACCGGTTATTACAAATACATCCGGATTTAATGAAAGAAACTTCGGAATATATTCATCTATTTTCTCAATTTTCCGCACTTTTTTTTCAAAGTTCCCATCTTCGCCAAAACTATCCGTCTTTTTTATATGCACATAGAAGAAATCATATTTTTCCCAGTTATTTTTAAGTGTTTCTATTTTATCTTCTATATTCATGCCAGTCTTTAATATATCCATTCCTACAAGCTTTGCAAGCCCACAATACATTGGATAAGTTGCAATTGCCACGGGATTCAACTTGAATCTGGTTTGCATTTTAGAAATACGTTGAATTTTCTTAAGACCTCGCAAAACAAGCATATTGGCCGGCAGGTCAAGCAACTTTTTTGCACGTTTCACAAATTCCCGTACAATACGAGCAGCTTTTTGTGCCTCTGGGGCTAATGCCTCACACCTAATTGGCTTTTGACCTATTTCTTGAGGATCTGTCTCTGTTAGCTGGTCATCAAGATATTTTCCTCTGAACACAACAACAAATCTATGTTCATTACTTGAGGTAATATCAATTTTCACATCCTCAATTTGTGAGATGTTTTTCTGCAAGTGGGCACATATCTTTTTATTCATTTCAGTAGATATTCTTCCGGCTCTTCTATCTATTATCCTTCCATTTGCGTCAATTGTTGCAAAATTACCACGAGCTGCAATGTCATCAGTATCAAGATGTACCCCAGCTCCAAGAGCCTCAAGTACTCCTCTTCCTATCTGATGTTTGATTGGGTCATATCCAAAAAGAGATAAATGAGCAGGACCTGAGCCCGGTGTGATTCCACGAGAAATTGGATCTGTAACTCCTGTGATTCCTTGCCTGACAAGTTTATCCATATTAGGAGTATTAGCGGTTTCAAGTTCAGTTTTCCCATTTACAGGCACTCCACCTACTCCATCAATAACAAGTAGCAATATTTTAGAATCTGATTTTATAGTTAATTCTTCTATCATTTTTACCTCACTAATTTAATAATTTAGTCTTTACATCATCGACCAATGCTCTGGTTAATTCCTCATCTTTTGTCTCACATATAATTCTCAAGATAGGTTCAGTATTTGACTTTCTTAAATGAATCCATCCTTCTTTAAAATCTATTCTCAAGCCATCTTCTTTATTTATCTTTCCCTCTGGGAAAAGCTTAATCAAAAAATCAAAATTTGCAACTTGTAATTTAATTTTATCTTTTAACATATAATATTTCGGAATACGATTGGCAAGTGTACTTATTTTTTCTTCGGATACTGCCATATATTCCAATATTCCACTTATTCCTGCTAATGCATCTCTCGTATATTGAATCTGTGGGTTTATTATTCCACCATTTCCTTCACCGCCAAAAACAGCTTGGTTTTTGAGCATTCCCTTTACTACATTGATTTCTCCAACTTTTGTCCGAATCACTTTGCCATTATGTTGCGATACAACATAATCAATCATTCTGGAGGTTGAAAGATTCGTCACAACTACTAAATTTTGCGTTTTGCATTTTGCATTTTGCATTTTGCTAAGCACCTGATTTGCTACCAATGGAAGAGTGTATTCTTCTCCAAGAATTTTTCCTTCCTCATTTACAATGCTAAGTCTATCCCCATCAGGATCAATAGCAAAACCAATATCCGCATCAACTTCTTTTACTCTTTTTGATAAATTAACTAAATTCTCTGCAATGGGTTCAAATCCACGTTTTGAATTCTCGCAAATCACCCGACATCCAAGCTGTTCCAAAAACTTTTCCCCTTCATTTATGAATGAATCAATAACTACCTTGAAGTGTTTATCTTTTATTGCTTTTACATCAATCGTTTCCAAAACCTTACTTATATGTCTTTCCTGTCCCATTTTGTCTTTTGTAGTCTTGCAATCTTGTAATTTATAATCTGTAATCTGCAATTCATTGTAAATCGCATAGACTTTTTCAACTTCTTCCGCATCTAAAAATATCCCTTTTTCTGATGCAAGTTTTATTCCATTCCACTCAGACGGATTATGTGAAGCTGTAATTATCACTCCTCCTACCGCTCCGAGTTCTTTGATATTAAACAAAACCCCTGGAGTAGTCATTATTCCCATATCCACAAATTCTATATTCTCTATCGTTCTGAGTGTTTGCGAAGAATCTTTTGTTTTTACTCCTTTTATAAACGCTTCCTTCAACATCTTTCCACTTTCTCTTGCGTCTCTTCCAATTAAGATTTTTGCAGTTTGCGAGTTACATTTTACATTTTGCAATATATAAGTTGAAAATGCCTCTCCAATCCTGCTCATAACTTCCGAAGTAAGCGTTTCTCCAACAATTCCCCTAACTCCAGATATCCCAAATATTAATTTATTCATTTTCGATTATACCCAATTACTGCTCCGATTGATGAACCTAAAAATAAATACGAAATATCCTCTTGCTGATCCAATACCCACACAACACCACCTATGACTAACCCAATAGTTGAACCAACTACTGATTTTAAAAATGAACCTTCTTGCTTCATAAATTTCCCAGCACTAGTAACACCATAAGCTGTACCAACTGTGATACCAATACTAACAATGGATTGTATTGCAACAACATTAATCTGGTCGGATGGTAGCCACATAAAAGGTATTAAAAAAACTCCAATTGATGCTCCTCCCAATATTCCACCACATATTCCCCCAACTCCTTCTATCGCATAATTCATAATTGTCGGCTTTCTTGCTACCCCACTATCTGACAAGACATCCAAATTCAAATTCTTTTGTAGAGACAAACCTACGTGTCTGCCTTCTTGTGGCAATAAAGTCTTTTCACTCATAAGACTACTCATTCCTAAACATAAAGGATTAACTCTCACAACAGCAAAACCCTCACTTGAAGCATAATATCCGGAATCCACAAATTGTCCTGTATTGAATTCAATCCCAATACCAGACACTAAACTCAAAACAATCAATATTCCTTGCATCTTTATTAGTTACTAATATAATTGCTAATCTTAATCACTGTTTTACAAAGCCGACGGGCAGAATTGAACTGCCGACCTGCTGTTTACGAAACAGCTGCTCTACCCCTGAGCTACGTCGGCATGAAATACAGGCATCAAGACATCAGGCATTAGACAATGGAGATTGTTTGATTTTCTTTATCAAGGAAATGAGCATTTTAATGACTTCAAAGGTTAATGCCTGAATTTTGAGTACTAAATCAATATTTATTACATCCCTAATTCTTTTTGAATCAATTAGTTTGCGTAACCAGTTATCTGTTTCAAGAGCAGATTTAAACGAAATTTTTAAATATCGCCCATATTCTTTATTGCTATAACTTCCATAACCTTCAGCTATATTGGCACTTATAGAGGTTGAAGCTCTTAATAGTTGAGGAGCTATTACATCTAAAGATTTTGTTTTGGGAACGGACTCTACTAAGTCAATTACCATTAGTCCAATTTGATGTGCTTTCTGCCATACAATTAAATCTGTATAACTCTTAATCTTTTCCAACTATTGCCTAATGCCTGTTAACTTTTGCCTGTTTTTTTTATGCCGAGGGGCAGAATTGAACTGCCGACACCCGGATTTTCAGTCCGGCGCTCTACCAACTGAGCTACCTCGGCGTAAGTCTTCTAATATTTTTAACTTTACCTGTATTATCTTCTATATCTAAAATCACACCGGCAAGTTTTCCTTCTCCGTTTGTTGCCTTAAAATCCATAGGAATTCCTTTTAAAAAATATTCAATATAAGATTCTTTTTCCATTCCTAAAATTGCATCTTGAACACCTGTCATCCCTACATCTGTAAGATACCCTGTTCCATTGGGTGAAATTTTCTCATCCGATGTTTGAACTCTTGTATGTGTTCCTAAAACTGCTGATACTTTTCCATCAACCCACCATCCAAAAGCTTGCTTTTCTGCCGTTGTTTGGGCATGAAAATCAATTATAATTATTTTTGCTAATTTTTGAATTCTTTCAATTTCATCCATTCCAATTCTAAACGGGCAATCAATATTTGCAAGAAAACTACGTCCCAGTAAATTTATTACTCCTATTTTATCTTCATAAACAAAACTCCCAAGCCCTGGCACTCCGGGAGGATAATTTAATGGTCTAAGCAAAGTATTCGGATTTCCTTCCAAAAAACCTATGATTTCTTTTTTTCGCCATATTTTTTCGCCGGATGTAATACAATTTATCCCCATTTCAATAAGCTCCTCTACGTCTTCCGATTTAATTCCAGTCCCATCTTTTTCTGCGCATTCTCCATTCGCTATCACAAAATCTATTTTCTCTTCCACTTTAAGTGAAGGTAAAACACGAGCTACGGCTTCTTTTCCACTTTTTCCGACTATACTTCCTAAGAACAAAATTTTCATTTTTATAATCTACAACTCGCTCATTTATTGTCAAGAGAAATTTATAACCTTAATATTTAGTTTTATTGCGGATACCATTCTTCCTTTCGTTCCTTTTTCTCTGTTATAAGAATAAAACATATCTGTAGATTCGGCAGTGCATATTTCGGGATTTATGATATGGGAGACTCCCATCTCTTTTGCTTGTCGGATATTCTCGCTCCACATATTATAATCATAACACTTCGGGCATATTGACGGACCAAAGAGAAGAAAAACATCATTCGGGTTAGAATTAAATTCCTGAATAAGTAAAGAGATAGCGTTCCTGAGAATAAATTGTTGAGTTCCTTTCTTGCCGGCATGGACAAGTCCTATAACTTTTTTGTCAGCATCATAAATATATACTGGCAAACAATCAGCAACAAAGACCGTAAGCCAAAACCCAGTTTTGTCAGTCAAAAAACCATCCCCTTCGTAATTGCCAGTACCATTTACTGTAATAACTTTATCACTGTGTATTTGATGAAGGGATGCAACTCCTTGATGTCTAAGGTGATTCAAAAATGTTTGTGTTTTATTACGGAGACTAAATAACACTTTAACCCCCTGCCAATCAGTAAATTCAAGATACCCTTCTTCTTTATACTTCCAGGGATTGATTTTCATCTTCCAAACTTTCGTTCAAGTTCTTCTTTTGTTATTTTTATTATGGTTGGACGACCGTGTGGGCAAAAATACGGATTATCAGTTGCGAAAAGTTGTTTCACCAAAGCACTCATCTCCTCATCTTTCAGAGAATCTCCAGCCAGAATTGAAGACTTACAAGCAACGAGCTTAACTATTTCCATTAATTTATCTCCCCTCACATTTCCATATTCAGAAAGCTCAAGCAACATAGTTTTAAATAATTCTTGAGTAAAGTTTTTCAAAACAGATGGAACAGAAATTATCCTGAGAGTTGTTCCGCCAAATTCTCCAAGTTCAAAACCAAGCCGTTCAAAAGAGCTTTTGAATTCCAAGAATAGTTTTTGCTCAATCTTCGTGAGTTCAACAAGTATTGGGAAAAGCAACTTTTGGGACATAACTCGTTCTCGTTTAAGTCGTTCATACATAATTCTCTCATGGGCAGCATGCTGATCTAATATTAATATTCCATCCTCAGTTTGAGCAAATATATACGAATCATAAAACTGCCAGAATTTAGCCCCCTCAAGCTCAAACTCTCCTACTCTTTTCTCATGAGATTCCATGAAATCCCTTATTCCTAATGCTTCTCTTACACCCTTAATAATTGCACTGAAGACAAAACTCTCGTTTTTGAATCTCACTTCTTCTTTTCTCGGATGGACATTGACATCTATGAAATTCGGTGGCACTTCAAGGAAAATGATATAAGACGGAGTTTTCTCTTTGAGTGGAACTCCATAAGCTTGTTCCATTGCTCTTCTCACTATGCGGTCTCTACAAGGTCGTTTGTTTATGAATATAAATTGCTGATAAGTAGTAGAAAGATTATATGGTTTTGATGCATATCCGTGAATATGCATTCCTGAAGTTTCATAATTTATGGGAGCAAGTGTGTCAAAAAAATCGGAACTAAATAGAGATACAACTCTTTGAGGAAGGTTTTGTTGCGAAAGATTCAATATCTCACGTCCATCATGCTGAAAAGTGAAAGAAATATCAGGATAAGCAATTGCAAGACGGCTAATAACCTGGTTAATATAGCGAAGTTCGGTAGCTTCTGATTTCAAAAACTTTCTCCTTACAGGTACATTATAGAACAAACTTCTAAGAGTTATTGTAGTTCCGAAAGCTCTTGGAGTCTCCCTTTTTTCAATTATTTCTTCGTTCCGTACTCTTATATATTCACCTACTTCCTGATTTTTTGGCTTTGAAGTGATTTCAATCTCAGCTACTATACACATAGAAGAAAGTGCTTCTCCTCTGAATCCAAAATTCATAATATTAAAAAGTCCTTCTTCATTCTTAAGCTTGCTTGTTGTATGAGGTTTTACCGCAAGTTCCATTTCTTGAATGCTCATTCCAATTCCATTGTCGGATATTCTTATCTCGGGAACTCCATTGCCTTTGACTTCACAAGAAATATGAGTTGCTTCAGCATCAATAGCATTTTCAATAAGTTCCTTGATACAAGATGCTGGGCGTTCTATTACTTCACCTGCTGCAATCTTTAAGATTAAATCATCAGGAAGCTTAATAATATTTGGTTTCATATTTTAAAGATATTTTATTACTTTGTAATCTGTCTTCATTTAAGTAAGATAAGCTTCTTTGTTTCCTTATACACTTTTTCTGTTCCATCTTTTGCGAAGAACTTCATAAAATAGATTCCAGCTGAGAATTCTTTACTATCCCATTTGACAGTATAATAACCTATTTCTTTCTCATTGTCTATGAGTGTCTTTACGCATCTACCAGTTATATCATAAATTCTCAATGATACTTTACTCTTTGTCGGTAACTGATACTTAATAATTGTGGATTTAAAAAATGGATTCGGCTCGTTTTGTGAAAACTTGAAAACCTTTGGCATTGCCAAATCTACTTTGTCTGTATTGTCAGTATATACAAGTCTTTCTTCGTTAACTTGTGGAGATATTGACCCAGTATTAGAACAAAACAACAAGTCACCTTCATGTCCTATAGAGCAGTCTGTAAATGTAGCACTTGCGTCAGCTCCGAAAGTTTCAACCCGCCAGTATTGTTTTCCGTTTTCGGTACTTATTATAAATTGAGCAGAATCAGCAATCAGAGTACCATACACTTCAATCTCCGGAACTGTAGTATCTTGTCCACTATTCTGATCATCTGAAGGACAAAAATACATAGTAACACCGGGCTCAATCGTTAAAGTAACTCCTGAATCCACTGTCAAATCTCCAGTTATATAAGTATTACATCCATAAATCATATCGTCTATTATCTCTCCACTGGTCAAACGAGGCATTATAACATTTTTTGTTCCGTATTGTATCCTATAAGGAGCTTCCTGCCCGTATGTATATGTATAATGTAAAGTAGCTAACAGTCCATTCATTACAAACTGGTTATGTGGCTCTATAGAAACCTGTGGAAAATATTCATTAATATTTCCGCCAATTATATTATCTATATCGCCCGGATTTTCCCAGTTTGTGCCGGTAAAACAACTATAATTTATCTGATAAACTCCATTATGAGTTTCTTCCTGCCACAAAATTTGAGACCCACCTACTATTACCGGATACCGACTTTTCTTAATACTATTGCTTATATTTGTAGGTATTCTCATCCACCACATCCAATTGGTAGTACCTCTGGGAGTAAGAAGCTTTCCTGTATAATATATGTCGTTATTATCTTCCCATACAATATGTGCTCTGTTCCCATCCCATATCTCTAATGATGGATTACTTCCGGTACTAATTATACTGGTTGTCCATTCATTTCCTTCTTTAAATGCATAATAGACAGTAGGATTGTCTGTATGCTGAAAGGAATAGACTATATGTGGTTTTTGAGAACGATCTAAATCAATAGAAGGTTTGGGAAGGGATGAGGGAGCTAAGGCTAAATAGGAATCTATTTCATTTGGAAAATCTGTATCAGGTGAATTTACAGGAAAAGTTTTGTAGAAAACTTTATATGAATATGGAGGCTCAAAATTCGGAGATTCTCCTCCATCACCCTCAATAGACGGAACTACGCCTACGCCAAAAGCTATATGCACATTATTATCATCGTCAATAGCTATTGATGGTGCGGAAATTCTTAAAAACTCATCTTCATATAATTTGTAAGGTAATGGTGGTGGAGACATATATCCTGCCGGTGCAGGGTCTGGTTCAGGGTCAAGAATTTCAGGAACTCCTGAATTCTGATAATAGAGCACACTTTTACCATCTTCTTCACCAACCCAGCAAATAATTGGCTTTGGTGACTCACTCTTATCCAATGCCAGAGCAGGAGAGTTACCACTTCCAAATGTCCAGGTAGTAGCCCATTTAGTTCCTCCGTCATTACTCATTGCATATCGGATATCTCCATAAGTAGAAGATACAAGATGTAATCTATCATATTCATCCATAATAAGTTTTCTCTGGTTATTGTAAGTAGTAGAGTTATTCTGCTCTGAAGTAAAATAAGTATATTTCATAAGGGTATCGGCCGAAAATTTATTAATAAGATTATTTTCAAAAACTCCAGCGTTTCCAGCTACCTGTCCTCTTATGAGATCGATATCATCAAGGCTCTTGTCTCCATTTGTTAGCGTAAAGATAAAAGCTTTGTCTAACCAATCTCTATTAGCAAGCCATGTTTCAAAAAAAGACTTGTACATCTCTGCTTGTTGTTCATTGCTATAACCAAAATGAGGTCTTGCTCCTGGGATTGTATTCCAGTATCCCATCTCTGTTGCCCATATTTTTTTGTCTGGTGCTCCAAGGTTATCTAAAAAACTTCTCAACCCATATTTATCTCCAAGTGTCCAAAGATTTTCACCGGGATTATCAGGATTGACCGTAAAATAATTAGCACTAATTATATCTAAAAAATCCTTTCCACCTTTATCCAACATTCCTTTCCAAAAGTCATACGGGTCTAAGAAGTGAAATCCTCCTTCATCGTTCCAAAATTCTTGCCAGGGCATAACCGATGGAGCTACAACTTTAGCTTCTGGGTCTGCACTATGTACTGCATTAGCACATACCTTCAAATAATAATGAAGACGTTCTATTGTCCCTTTTTCCGGGCTTTTGTAATAAGAAGAAAAAAAACAGGGCTCATTACATAAATTCCAATACTTAATTGGCTTTGTAAGACCCGGCATAGTAAAACCATCATCTTCTCCATCATATCGGTTAATGGTTTCTATGCAAACTTCTGCCCATTTCAAAGGATTATCTGACCAAGGAAACCAACCCGGAGGTCCACAACCACTCAAAAGATTAAGGTCAAGCTCCTGCATATAAACTACAAGTGAATCACTACGTCCCCATTCAAAATAATTCTCATCAAGTGGAATAGCACCCGGTGCACAATTAGCTCTATTCCAGCTAATTCCGGCACGTTTCATTGTCTTGAGCACCGGATAATAATACGGACGCCACTTTGTTTCATCTAAAACACAATCGTCACCACCGTAAGAAGGCAATTCAGTGAATTTAGTAGGAAAAACTGCAACTGTCCCCCAGGGTGATTCCTCACTCCCATACAACAAACTAAAACTAAAACAAAAAATCCCAAATATCAAAATACCCTTAAAAGCTTTATATAACATTGTTCCTCCTATTTTTTTAGTATATTACTTCTGCAAAATTTTCAAACTCTTACAAATGTGTATGAACATTTATCTCCCATCTACTATTGCCGAGAACTTTTTTAAC
>JAUVIV010000153.1 GCA_030592575.1 bacterium
AGGACAGCAAGTATATCTCGCTCCTCTTTTGTTAAATGTTTGTATTTCCTGTGCATTTTGCTCTGACCTCCTTTCTTCTCTTGTCATTATATCAGAGCGTTGCACTTTGTCATTGAACTTGTGTATTTTAAATAATTGTCTCTATTGCTTTAACGTAATCTTTGGTGATTCCGCCGAATCTGAAAATTATTGCTTCTGATACTTTGCTTTCTTTTGCTATTTGTAGATCTTCTTTTAATTCTGTTGGAGATAGAATCGGCTCAACTCCTGAGACGCCTTTTGCTATGCATCCGAGTCCAATCTGAAAATATTTACCATATTTTTTTACGCCTTCTTCACATACTTCTCTTAGTTTGGAGCTTCTTTTCTCTCTACTCCATTTTATGAGACTTGTGTAAAACATTCGTGCAATATATGAAGTTTCAGTTTCGTAAGCAAGTCCCCAGAATTTCAGTTTTTTTTCATCTCCAGGGAGTTCAACAAGAGTAGAGAACAGGTGTGTCTGTTCTCTATATTCTATAAATTCCTTTATAAACTTTTTATTCCTTCTGAAATTTGGCAGTCCGAGAAGATAAAGCCAGCGAGCATGTGATGGATTCTCCAAATCTAACATAACTTCAATGGGTTCATTTCTAACTTCATTCATAGTTCTTAACAAAGCACTTCGTATTGAAAATGGTGAAATCCAATAGCCCTCCCATTTTTTCAGGATTATCCAATAAGAAAGTCCTAAAGATTTTGGATTTCTTTGGTCTGGAATAAATTTTCTTGCTATATTTCCAAGTTTACGAAATTCTTGAAGGCTACGTGCTGCAATATACAATTTAGTCGGGAAATTTATGAGTTTAAGTTTCTCAAGATTCTCGTTGGTGGGAAATTCTTCAAAAAAGCTTATTTTCATTTTAAAATTCTTTTTCTACCCGACTCTAATCGAGGATGTTTTTAATTATAATAAATTAGGAGAGAGATTACTTTGCATTCATCTCCGTTTTATTTTTTTCTATATATTTTTCCACTGCAAAAGTAGCAAATGCTCCATCACTTGCCGCTCCGATAATTTGAGAAAATGGTAACGGTTTACTTCTTACATCACCAGCTACAAATATACCCGGAAGTGAAGTTTCTAAAATTTCATTAGCAAGTATATATCCATTAGAGTCTAAATCAATTGTTCCTTTAAGCCATTGAGTATTAGGAATAAGTCCTCTATAGACAAAAACTCCCTGTGCTTTTATAATTTTCTCTTCTCCTGTTTTTCTGCTTTTCACGGTAATTCCCTCTACTCTATCTTTTCCGTTTACGCTAACTACTGTATGTTCAAACAAAAACTCTGCTCGTGGGTCTTTGAGAATTCTATCTTTTAGGATTTTATCCGCTGTTATATGTCCCAAAAACTTAATAAATGTAATATGTTTTACGAATTTGAGTAAAAATAATCCTTCCTGAACTCCTGAATTTCCAGACCCAACGATTATTATGTCTTTATCTCTAAAGAGCGGACCGTCACAAACAGCACAGTAAGATACCCCTTTTCCTGTGAGTCTATCTTCTCCCGGGACTCCTAATTTCTTATGTTCGGTTCCCGTTGCGATTATTACTGTGTGTGAAACATATTCATTAATATTTGTTTTTATAACATATGTGGGGGCGATTTGCGAATCGTTCCTATTATTTACCTTTATTGAAATCACTTCTTCATTTGTAAACTGTACTCCAAATCTTTTTGTTTGTTCTCTCATATTTTGCATAAGTTCCATTCCGGAAATTCCATTGGGAAAGCCGGGATAGTTTTCTACAAAATCAATTGTTCCTGCGATTCCTCCAGGAGCTCCTTTTTCAATAAGTAGTGTGTCAAGCCCAGCTCGTGCTGCATAAATTCCAGCACTTAATCCGGCAGGCCCTTCACCTATTATAATTAAGTCTCTCATCTGAAAAACCTCCTTTTTACCCGACTATAGTCGAAAATGTTTTTGTAAGAACGTTCAATTGAATGTTCCTAATAGCGTGGGGTATTATCCTGAGTTTATTAGGAACAAGCTTTAGATATGAATGGTTTAAAGACCGTTCACTATCGTTGTAGAAGCAATTTCCAATTGCGATATATTCTAAATCTTTCATTTAATTAATAATCGTAGATAAAATCTGCTCCTACTGTTAGGTCTTTCGTTTTCTTAGTAGCCATATAAAAAATGGAACGCCAAAGAGTGCAGTTATCACTCCAACCGGCAATTCAAAAGTTAATATATTTCGTGCAACAATATCTGCAATAAGAATGAGTGAGATTCCGACCAATGGGCTAAACAAGAGAAGTGCTCTATGGTCTGGTCCCACAATTCTTCTTGTGATATGAGGCACCATAAGTCCGATAAATCCAATTGCTCCACAAAATGAAACACAAAGCCCAACAAGAATAGAACTGTTAATAAATATCTCTTTTTTTAAATGCTCTACATCTACCCCAAGTGTTAGAGCTTCTTCTTCTCCAAGTGCAAGAATATTTAGTTCTCTTGCTCTTCGCATAATTAATCCTGAAATCAAAATTCCAATTCCGAAAACAACCCAGAATACACGAAAGCTCATAGCTCCGAAAATCATTCCAAGATGTCCCATCAGCAAGTAAATCATTTCCTGTAAGTCTCGTCCTGCAAGTGCCATCACAAGCATTACGATAGATGAAGCGAACATTCCAACTATAACACCGGAAAGTAAAAGTGTATCTTTTGGTATTCTTCCTCTGAATGATGCAAGTTTATAAACTGAGAACATACAAATAAGAGCTCCTAAAAATGCAAATAGGGGGATAGGTAATTTCAAGAGAACTGCTAATATGTCTGCAATCACCAGCATCTGTTTTCCGCGGCCACGCAGTTTTTCACCGAACCAGGCACCGGGCAACAGACCGGCGAGAAAAACGGTTATGATCAGGCCTATCTGAAAATAAATATAACCGAAAAAAATCTGAAAGGCAAAAATAACCAGAATTTCGCTTCCCATG
>JAUVIV010000077.1 GCA_030592575.1 bacterium
TAAGAACAGTTTCGAAAAATGGGAATGGAATGGAGGTAAGAGAAAAAACGATTTTAGGCAATGATTTTATGGAAAAAGAGAAGGCTCTGGCATGTCAATTTGTAACCACATCTTAGAGCCAGGACAATCTATCCCTACATTAAAAAAATATTGACAAAAGGAGTTTTTTGAAGTATAAGGAAATACGAAAGTCTAAAATCATATTAAAATATAAAGGAGAGTGGTATGTTAATGATAAAATTTTTGATTGTGTTTTTTGTTGTTTCTACTTTTGAAAGAGGTTTTTGTGAAGATAAAACAAAAGTTTCTGATTATTATAATATGGAGTGGGTGAGTTCTATGGGTGCATCAGGGGTTTTTAAAGATGCACAGATTGTAGAGAAACTTGTTTATTGTGCAACCGGCAGAGGGCTTGAAGTTATTGATATATCAGATTATGCGAAGCCCAAGTCTATTAGCAGATGTGCAACGCCGGGAGAGGCGGAAGGTATATGTGTATTCGGTCATTATGCTTATATAGCGGATGGGAGTCAGGGGTTAAGGATAATAGATATATTTGACCCAAATAAACCACAAGAAGTAGGATATTGGAAAACAAATATAAAAGATAAAAAGATAAATAATTATATTATGGATGTGGTTGTAGATGGGAAGTATGCGTATGTTGTAGATTGTGGGTATGGAATGTGGGTTATAGATATTTCGTATCCATCGCATCCACGAGAAGTTATAGGAGTGAAAACTCCAGGGGCAAGTTATGGGATAGCAATTAAAAATCAAAAATATGCATACATAGCGGATTATAGTGGAGGATTGAGAATAATAGATATATCTGAACCCGAGCATGCTTATGAACTCGGTGGTTGTAAAGTTCCCGGAATGGCATTGAAAGTAGCAATTTATTCTGATAAGGAGATTATTCACTCCGTTCAGAATGATAATAAGGAAAAATTGTATGCTCTTGTGGCGATGAAAAACGAAGGATTACATATAGTGAATGTTTCTAATCCTGAAAATCCTAAGGTTGTGAGTTCCTATAGAAAAGGAAGGATTGTGGATGTAACGATATCAGGTACAAATGCCTGGCTTGCCGATTTAGATTGTAGGATTAGAGTTTTAGACATATCGAATATCTTAAGTCCTTGTGAGGTGCGTGTGTTGGATAGGTCAGGTCCTTACGAATATACGGAAGCAATTACAATAGATGGTTTTTTGGTATGTGTGTGTAATTTGAGAGAAGGACTTAGTTTCTTTGATGTTTCCCAAGCTGATAATCCTCAGGAAGTAGGTGGATATGATGCGGCTGGACAAAGTTATGCGTTAGCTTTAGATGGAGATTATCTTTATTCGGCTCAGTACGAAGACGGGATGCAAATAATAGATATTAAAAACCCTCAATCTCCATTGAAAATAGGATGTTATGATACAGATGGAGCTGTGTGGGATATTTCTTTAACTTCTCTGCATTCGCAGTCGGTGCAACAAGGAGAGAAATCCGAGCAGGTACATAAAGCTTCTACGGATAAAATGGGGTTTTATGCTTGTGTAGCAGATGATGTCGGGGGATTTTGGGTGATAGATGTTACGGAACCGACTTCGCCAAAATTGTCTTCAAAATATAAGACTCCACAGTATGCACGTGGCATTAGTTCTTGTGGTAGTTATGCTTATGTAGCGAATTATTCGGGTGGGCTTTCAATAATGGATATTAGCGATCCGACTTCTCCGAAAGAGATGGGACGATATGAGAGTGTCGGGTATGTGTGGGATGTAGAATGTATTGACGGTTATTGTTATCTGGCAGGAGCAGAGGCGGGACTTTTGGTAATAGATGTAAGACAACCGACGAATCCGAAGGAAGTTGGACGGTATAATACGCATGGATATGTATGGAGTTTAGCTCTTGTCGGTGGTTATTGTTATCTTGCAGATGGAGATGGTGGCTTGAGGGTAATAGAGGTTTCGGATCCGAGGTCGCCTTTTGAAGTTGGACACTTATCTACAGATGGATGTGCAACAGGGATTACGATAGATGAAAGTGACCATTTGTCTATACGGGCATATATAGCAGACGGAAATGCAGGGATTGTAATAGTTGATATGAGTGAGCCGACGAATCCGATAGCGGTTGGAAAATATGATACCCCGGGGTATGCTCGTGATATTCAAGTATCAGGCGATTATATTTTTGTTGCAGATAGCGAGGGAGGAGTCATTACTCTTCGGGTTTCAAAATCAGAATGAAAGATAGTCAAATAGTCTTATGGTCTTATAGTCGGATAGTCTTATGGTTGAATTGTCGGATGGTTTGATGAATATCAATGTGCGAGATAGAGAGTTCCTTATCGGAAATAAGAAGCTCTCCTTTGCATCTTCGCAAAGGAACCGTATGTGTGGACGCCTACGGGAGCATGGCTGGACTTCGTGGCTTTGGGGTGAATTTTTTCTTGAAAAGGAGGGAAAATGATTAAATTACTTACCTTAATGTTTTGTTTCATCCCTGTGGTTTCAAATGCACAGGTTAGTTGGAACAGAGTGTATGAAGGTGTTTTGTCCGGCGATACTCTTGTGGGTTTTTATACTGGTGGCTTTGAGCGAAATAAGATGGTTCTTTGTGATATGGATGCAGATGGTGATTTGGATATGCTTATAGGAATGTGGGGCGGGACTGTGATGTTTTATGAGAATATTGGAAATACTACATATCCTAAATTTAAATTCATTACTGAAAATTTTGGTGATATAAATATAAGAGGAGGAATGACAAAAGGATATGCGGCTCCTGAGTTTGCTGATATAGATGGAGATGGAGATTATGATTGTTTTTGCGGAGACTACGAGGGAAAAGTCCATTGGTACGAGAACACGGGAGACTCTGTAACTCCTGTATTTGCTTTGAGGGATACGCATTTATTCGGAATTCTTTACCGACATTCTAACCTTGCGTTTTGTGATATAGATGCAGACGGTGATTATGATGTGTGGGTAGGTGGTGAGGATGGTCAAAATGCTTATTATGAAAATACCGGAACTGCAGATAGTTTTCATTTTGAGCTTCGAGAAAATTATTGGTGTGCAGGTCCTATGTATTCTCAAGTAGACCCTACATTTTGTGATATAGATGGAGATGGGGATTTTGATTTCTTTGTGGGAGAGGTTGATGGACATCTTGTTTATTGGAAAAACGAAGGAACTACATTAAAAGACAGTATGGTTCATATTACAGATACTTACAATGATTTTTGGGCTGTTAATCGTAGTGGGGGGGTTTTTGCCGATATAGATGGAGATGGAGATTATGATTTATTTTTTGGAGCAAAAGATGGGTTGTTTAGATTCTATGAAAATACAGGAGCTTCTGATTCTGCCAAATTTAGCTTTATTACCGAACAGTTTCTTTATGTTGATTTTGGGGGATACAGTACGCCTGCATTTTGTGATATAGACGATGATGGTGATATGGATATGTTCGTAGGAGTTCAGGAAGGAAAAATCAGGATGTTAGAGAATGTAGGAGATGCAGGACATCCTAAATGGATTTATGAAACACCTGAGTTTGATGGTATTACTACAGGTGACTATGCAGCTCCTTGTTTTGTTGATATAGACAACGACGGAGATAAGGACTTATTTATCGGAAATGGAAATGGAACTTTGGCTTTATATCTTAATATGGGACCTTCAAGTGAGCCTGTATGGCAATTCGTTACTAATAATTTCGAGAGTATAGATGCTGGTAATAATTCTAAGCCAGCTTTTGGCGATATGGATGGAGATGGGGATTTTGATTTATTAATAGGAACATATACGGGAAAGATTTGGTATTATGAGAATACAGGCGGACCAACAATTCCCGGATTTACTCTTGTGGATTCAAATTATTGTGATTCTATGTCAGGGTGGTGTGCTCCTGCGGTAGGAGATGTAGATTTAGATGGAGACCTTGATATGATAATCGGAATGAGTGATGAAAATGGAAGAAAAGACGGGTATCTCCGATATTATAGAAACGACGGAGATTCTTCCTCTCCTGTCTGGGTGCTTGCAGATACCGCAATATATAAATCTATGAATGTTGGCAGACTGAGCACTCCATCGCTCATAGATATAGATGGAGATGGAGACCTTGACCTATTTGTAGGAGAAGGTGATGGAGGAATAAACTTCTGGATAAATGAATTGGTAGGAGTGGAAGAAAAAGATTGCTTCGCTGATGCTCGCAATGACAGGATAAGAGTTTATCCAAATCCATTTACCATAAAAATGACTATAGACATAAGACTTGAGACTAAAGACCAAAAGACAAAAGAGTCTTCGGTCTGTGGTTTTCGGTCTGTGGTCTCTTTAAAGATTTATGATTTGACGGGGCGGTTGGTCAGGACTCTTTTTGACTCTAAATCCTTAGCTATTAACTCTCAACTATCTGTAAAGTGGGATGGGACAGATAATCAAGGAGAGCGAGTAAGTCCCGGGATTTATTTTTGCCGACTTGAGAAAGATGGGACGCAAATTGGAGCAGTGCCTACAAAATTGATTTATATAAAATAAATAATTTGGTATGTAATATTTTTATAAGTGATTGAATAAATTATGTAAGAGTAGATTCTATCTGCGATAATATAAATCGCAATTAAAAATTGCTCCTACAAAAAAACAAGAAAAAAAGATATGTGGTAGATTGAAACTCTTGCTTCAATCAGATAAGAGTGAGGGCTCTCATCTATCTATATGGAGATGAAATGAAAATAAAAATTAAGAAGCAAAAAATTTTCTTATTTAGTTTTCTGTTTTCTATATTCTATATTTTGTATTCTTCAGTAAGTGCAGATTGGCGAGCGTTTAGAAATGATCCAGCGAGAACTGGGTTTTCCAGTGAGATAGGGCGGCTTGATTCCATCGGATTAAGATGGAAATATGTTATATCTTCTCCTCCCTCCAGCATAACCTTTTCGTCCCCAGTAATCGGAGACATAAACAATGACGGTAAATTAGAAATAGTAATAGGAGCGGATAACGGTAATATATATGTATTACAAGATGTAATTCTAAAACCTGGACCTCCGGACTCTGCCGAAGCGAAACTTTTATGGACATACGTAACCGGAAGTTGTATTCAATCAACTCCACTCCTTATTGATTTGAACGGAGATAATATTCTTGAGGTTGTTTTTGGAAGTTATGATGATTCGGTTTATGCAGTAGATGGATTTGGTAATCCAGTTTGGATGCCTCCATTTGGCACCAATGGATGTATTTTCTCATCACCTATAGGTGGAGATATTGACGAAGATGGCTGGGTAGAAATAATAGTAGGTTCTGATGATAGTTGTCTTTATGTTTTGTGGGGTTTTGATGGAAGTTTAAAATGGAAATATAAAACAGGAGGAATGGTTAAAAGTTCTCCTGCACTCGGAGACATAGATGGAGACGATACTCTTGAAATAGTAGTCGGAAGTTACGATAACAAATTATATGCCTTTAATTATGACGGAAGCGTTTTATGGAGTTATATAACAGGAAATAAAATATACTCTACTCCTGCAATAGGAGACCTTGATAATGACGGAGATTTAGATGTAGTAGTCGGATCTTATGATGGATATGTTTATGCGTTAGATGGATCAACAGGTACTACCATCTGGCCTCCATTTGATACTAAGGGTTGGATAGGAATTACTTCTCCTACACTTGCAGATATAGATGCAGATGGTATATTGGAGATTATAATAGGAAGTGGAGGAGGAGAAAGGCTTTATTGTCTTGAAGGCGACAGCGGATTATTAAAATGGAGTATTAATCCAACACTTCCTCAGAATCATATGATAAGGCCATCGTGTGCAATAGCGGATATAAATTCAAATGGAGCACTTGAGATAGTATTAGGAACGCATGATTTTTACTGTAGGGCTTTTGAATCAAATGGAGATAAAAAATGGAATTATCCTTTATTGAGTGATCCTCATAGTTCTCCGGCATTGGGGGATATAGATGGAGATGGACAAATCGAGGTTGTGGTTGCTACGCTTTCCGGACAGGTTTTTGTTCTTGATTGGCCTGTGGACCCAGATGATGTGGAAGAGACAGAAAATGCAAAATACAAAATGCAAAATGCAAAATTAGAGGTTTATCCTAATCCATTTACTCAGTTTACAGTTATCAGTTTTCAGTTGTCAGACTTGAGTAAGGGCGTTAAATTTAACGCCCCTACAGCTTCGCTCACGATTTATGATTTAGCAGGGCAGTTGGTCAGGACTCTTTTTGACTCTGAACTCTCAACTCTTAACTCTCAACTTTCTGTGGTATGGGATGGAGCAGATAATCTGGGAAAGCGAGTGAGTCCCGGAATTTATTTTTGCAAGCTTGCGAAAAATGGAACACAAAAAGAATATATATCTACAAAATTAATTTACATTAGATGAAATTTTTTTTACTTTGTTCAAAAATAATAGGGAGGTAAGAATGATCAAGAGACAAAAGTTTTCTATATTTTTTGTTTTGTTTTTTGTAGTCTGTGTTTTGTATTCCTTAGGAATTTATAGCTCAAGTCGTAAAACACGAGATACAAGATATAGAATAAAAAGCTTTTGGGGGGAGGTTGTAAAAGATGATTTTTTGGTAAATGATGATACTTTAGGAGGATGTAATCAATCATCACAAGATATGGTAGCAACGAAATTCGGCTATGTTTTGACGTGGATTGATTCCAGAAAAGGTAATGACTTAGATATATATGGTTGTAAGCTGGATCCAAATGGTATACTTATAGGGTCTGCATTTTTGGTTAATGATGATAGAACCAGTAGTAATCAGACTTTCCCGTCAGTAGAAGCAGATAGTGTGGGTAATTTTGTGATAGTGTGGGAAGATGCTCGTAATGGGAATAAAGACATTTATGGACAAATGTATGATGTAACAGGAATTCCGATTGACTCAAACTTTCTGGTAAATGATGATGGAGTAGGAAAATGGCAATATACACCGGAAATTTGTATGAGTCCTGAAGGAGATTTCGTAGTTGCATGGAGAGATGATAGAAGACAAGCTCCTGATATTTATTGTCAGTCTTATGATAAATTCGGGGCGAAAGTAGGAAGTAATTTTATTGTAAATGATGATACTTTGCCAAGAGCATTTCAATGTTATCCTAATATTGCTTACACTGACGATAGTGCATTTGCAGTTGTATGGCTTGATACTCGAGATAGGGTTAGTGCTGTTTATTGCCAGAAATATGTAAGTTGGGGGACGCCTGTTGATAGCAATTTCAAGATAAATGATAATATTGGCAGTGCTAATATGAAATCTCCTAATATCGCTTCTAATGGTAAGGGAAAGATTGTTGTTGCTTGGGAAGATTATCGAGAGCATTTAAGTTATCCGAATATTTATTGTCAAGAATATGATTCGCTTTGGAATGCTGTGGATACGAACTTTTGCGTGAATGCCGATACCGGGTCTTCCAGACAGGAAATTCCATACGTTAAAATAGATGTAGAAGGTAATGTTATTATTGTATGGAGTGACAAAAGAGATGACCCTCAAAATCCAAGTGTTTATGGTCAAAGATACGATAAATTAGGTAATCCGGACGGAAGTAATTTCAAGATAAATACAAATTCTTTGGGAGGACAATGGTATGCACATTCAGTGATTGCTATAAGGAAAGGAAAAGAGTCTTTTGTCGTATGGGATGATTGTTCCGGAAAAGATACCGAACTGATAGGACAAAAATATGCCTCAAATGGCACTTCGGTTGATACTAACTTTTTTGTGATTCCGGATAATGGGATGAGAGATCAGACGAATTCTCAAGTTGCTATGTGTACAAATGGAGATTTTATTATAACTTGGGAGGATGAACGATTATATAATACTTGTGTATTTGCACAAAGATATGATGAAGATGGGATAGAGGTAGGTGCTAATTTTCTTGTAAATGATGATACAAGTAAAATTACCTATTCTCCCGGTGTGGCAATAGATTCAGCAGGAAATTTTATAATAACCTGGTTTTATAGGAAAAATTGGAAAGGAGCTATATATTTGGGTGATATATGTGCTCGTAGGTATAATAATACAGGTGTTCCAATAGATTCTGAGTTTGTAGTTAATGCGGATGTAGATGCTCCGAGATGTGTTCCGCAAGTTGCAACAGATAAAACAGGAAACTTTGTGATAGTGTGGGAGGATGCTCGTAATGATAGTAAACGACCTGATATATATGCTCGTATATATCTGGCTGACGGTACTCCGGTAGATACTAATTTTGGAGTGAATGAATCTTTGGGCGTAGAAAGAAGTGAAGCTCCTGCGATTGCTATGACTGAGAATGGCGAATTTGTTGTTATATGGCATGAGGGACAAGGAGATGTAGGACTTTTTAATATATATGGGCAGAGATATGACTCGGCAGGCAATTCTGTTGATATGAATTTTGAAATAAGTGATGACCCGATACCCGATAATCAGCAAATGAATCCATCAGTTGCAATGATAAATGATGGTGATTTTGTGGCGGTATGGGAAGATATGAGAGAAGGTAATCAAGATATCTACGGGCAGAGATATGTGAATTGGGCTCCGCTTGGTTCTAATTTCCGGATAAATGATGATGTCGGTAGTGCATCACAAGAGATACCTGCTGTAACGATAAATTCTGATTCAGGGAATTTTTTGGTAACATGGGCGGATTACAGAGAGGAAAATTCTCAAATTATGGCACAAGAATTTGATAGTGGAGGAAATCCTATTGGAATTAATTTTCAAGTGAATAATTTGGAAAACGGTCATCGCCTATCATCAGGAGAAGGCGTTGCTTCTTGTAAGGATAAGATTGTATTTGCCTGGACGGATAATCGCAGGCTTAGAGCATGGGATATTTATGCAAAACTTGTGAAATGGAGGGTTGTGAAAATTGAGGAAAAGAAGACATTACTAAAATTCTCTTTACAAAATTATCCAAATCCTGTAAGTAAAAAATTGAGTATAAAATATAGCATAGCAAAGAAAGGAATTTATAAAATATCAATATATGATAAAAGTGGGAGAATGGTAAAGAATATCGTTTTACCGAACAACTACCCCGGAACATATATTACTAAACTGAATGTATCAAATTTTAGCTCAGGAGTTTATTTTATAAAGTTCAAGGGAGATAATGTATCAATGATAGATAAGGTGATAATCTTGCGATAAAGGTATAAAAGCGATAAAATCAAAGGCTTTTATCTACCAGATTGTATAATGGAAGAAGTGTTTTAAAGAGCAAAAACGAAGTGTGGAGAAAAAGACAAATCATAGAATAATTATAATCGTGGCTATTGGTTTATTAAACCCTCTATCCTCATTTGCTGATACACTTTCTGGATATTGGGAGAGGTATCATGTTAAATCGACGAATATATGTAAAGAAGTTTTGAGAAACACTATTGGAATATTGACAATAAATTCAGGAGTCAAAAAAGGCTCGGAGTTAAAAATTTATTCAAAATCTAAAGAAGATTTTATTTATGAAAGAATTTTAAAGGTAAGAAAGACTATCCCAGTAAGTAATTTTGGATATTATGATTCAGATTACGTATCTTATCCTGTAGATACAACAAGAATAGATATAGAGAATTATCGGTATCCTATAATAAATGATTCACACTATCCATTTATGAACATAATGTATGACCCAATAAAAAAATTAAAAGCGTGGGTCAATCTTGAGGAAGTTCAAAAAGATTTCTATATAGATATAATTAAACTTGATAGTATACCAATTCCTACTCCATTTTTCGTAGATATTTTTTGTCTTACTCAGGAAGGGAAAAGGAAAATTTATAAAGGTTCTAAGGAAGATTCTAACTTCTATTATATTTTTGAAGACCAACATAGGGAATTTAGAATAATTGAGCAGAAGGGTGATTTTATAAGATTGGAAGAACTAATACATTTTGAGCCCAATGAGCCCCCCGAAGAAACATTTGAGTCTATTGGCTGGATAAAAATTAGAGATAGTGATGGATTATTAACAATTTGGATAAGATTGGTTGACTTGTGGTGACAAATAAAAAAATATGGGATTATGATTAAGAGAAAACTTACCAAGCAAGTTAGGGTTGGGAATGTACAAATTGGCGGAGGAGCTCCGATTTCAATCCAGTCAATGTCCAAGTCAAAAACTACAAAAGAAATTATTAAAGAAATTCATAGGCTTGAAAAAGCAGGATGTGATTTGATTAGGATAGCTATTCCTGATTTTGACCATGCAAGGCAAGTAAAACAAATTAAATCTGAAATCAATATACCTCTTATAGCAGATGTACATTATAATTATAAACTTGCAATTGAGTCAATGAAACAAGGTGCGGATAAGATTCGTATAAATCCCGGAAATATAGGTGGGAAAGAAAAAGTAAAAGAAGTAATAAAATGCTTGAAAGACTATGGAGTTTCAATGAGAGTAGGTGTAAACTCCGGGAGTCTGGAAGCTGATTTAATTAAGAAATATGGAAAATCGACAGCTCCTGCTCTTTCGGAAAGTATTTTAAGATGGGTGAAAATCATAGAAGATTTTGATTTTGACCAAATGGTACTCTCGGTGAAATCATCAGACCCTTGTATTACCATAGATGCCTATCGTTTGGTATCAAATGAAGTAAATTATCCTCTACATATTGGAGTTACAGCAACATCTGGCGGATTGTCAGGAACTATTCGTTCAGCGGTTGGAATTGGTACTTTGCTGGCAGAAGGAATCGGAGATACTATTAGAGTCTCGTTAACTGGTGATCCTGAGGAAGAAGTGAAAATTGGGAATGAGATTTTAAAGTCTCTGGACTTGCGAGATGAGGAAATTCAAATCATTGCTTGTCCGACTTGTGGAAGATGTAATATTGATGTAGGGGCACTTGTTCAAGAGGTGAAAGAAAAATTAAATTCTTGCAGAAATGAGATTCCTTTACCTTTGCGAATTGCAGTAATGGGATGTATTGTGAATGGTCCTGGCGAAGCAAGAGAGGTAGATTTTGGCGTTACCGGAAGTGGAAATAAAGGAGTTATATTTAAGGATGGAAAAATAATAAAAAAGGTTGCAAAAAATAAAATAGTAGATACATTGTTGGAGGAGATTAAGAATACATAAAAATCAAAACCGTTAATCGTGTAATTGTTTGTTCGTGGTATTGTTACCGATTAACGATTTCCGTTTAATAAATAACGGATAATATAATGGAGGAAAATATGCAGAGAGTAATGTGTAAATCTAAGGTTTATGGACTTCAAGTTACCGATAAGAACATAGGATGCGGCGGGTCTATTGAATTACCACCGGATGTGCTTGAAGAGGCAGATATTCTGCCGGGTGAGATAGTACTTGTGGTAAATGTTTGTAATGGTGAGAGATTCAATACTTATGTAATAAAAGGCAAACCCGGTCAATGTGGACTCCTTGGCGGAGCTGCAAGACTTGGAGAAATAGGAGATAAGTTACTTGTTATATCTTCAGGATGGATGACGACAGAAGAAGCAAGAATGCATACCCCAATAATAGTGGCAGTAGATGATAAGAACTGCGTAAAGTGAAACTTCCTTGTAATTTATGAATCAAATAACAATGCATCCAATAGGAGTAATACATTCTCCTTATAAAGAAGCTAAAGATATTCCTATTCAGGGGATTTTCAAAAACAAGGTAGAAGCTTGGATTGAGTTAGAGAATCAATATATTAGTGGCTTAAAAGACTTAAATGGGTTCAGCCATGCTATAATAATATACTATTTCCATAAATCAGACAGAGAAGATATTGAGGGAAGTCCATTTCTTGAACAGAACAAACATGGAATATTTGCAATAAGAAGCCCTCATCGTCCCAATCATATAGGGGTTTCGGTTGTAACGATTAAGAGCATAAAAGAAAACAAATTATATTTTACCGAAGTAGATATGTTAGATGAGACCCCTGTTCTTGATATAAAACCTTATGTTAAACATTTTGACAGCAGGGACAATGTTGCTTCCGGCTGGTTAGATAAACATTTTAAGAATGGAAACATTCCGGATGAAACTGTTATAAGATGATAAAGAAAAAGAAATTTTGGAAGCTCTTTAAATATTTACTTAATGTTCATGATTTTACGTTATTTTACGTTATAAAAATATAAATTAGTTCACAAGTTCAATGACAAAGTGCAACGCTCTGATAGAATGACAAGAGAAGAAAGGAGGTCAGAGCAAAATGCACAGGAAATACAAACATTTAACAAAAGAGGAGCGAGATATACTTGCTGTCCTAA
>JAUVIV010000091.1 GCA_030592575.1 bacterium
GAAAAAGAAATCATAGAGATTGAAGATTGGCTTAATAATAGACCAAGTAAGTGCTTGAATTATCAAACACCATTGGAAGTCTTGGAAAAAGAAAGGAGCGTTGCACTTGCTGGTTGAATTCAGTATTAACGATTTTAGGTATTTACAAGTAGATTCCCATTGGTTTACCGGTTAACAAATAGAAGGAATAGCTCACGATAGGGAAGAGGATGTATCTGAAAAATCCTGTAAAAACAAGACCAAAAATAATAAACATTCCAAATCTCTCTATTCTTAAATATTTTTCTTGTGCTTCGTCAGAGAGAAATCCTTGTAATATTCTTGAGCCATCAAGTGGGGGTATTGGAATAAGGTTAAAAAATGCAAGTAATAAATTTATCATTACTCCAAAAGCTATAAATTGAATAATGATTGAGTTTGTTCCTGAAAATCTAATGAATATTGCGAGTACAATTGCTATTCCTATATTGCTTAAAGGGCCTGCCGCTCCAATCCACATTAAATCTCGTTTAGGATTTCTTAAGTAGTATGAATTTATTGGGACAGGTTTTGCCATCCCGAACATCCATCCTAATGAGAAATATAGAATAATAGGTAAAATTATTGTTCCGAATATATCTATATGGGGGAGAGGGTTTAGAGTAAGTCTACCAGCATCTCTTGCAGTAGTATCTCCTTTTCGAAGTGCCATATATCCATGAGATACTTCATGGACAATTACAGAGAAAAAAAAGATTAAAAGCTGTAAGGCAATTGCAACAAAATTCACTAAAGTTCTCGCTTAATAATAACCTTGAAAAATCCACCCCATAAACCCATTGGGAGTGAGATAGAAGTTCTTGTACGAGGATCTTCAAGCTCTATATTAGGTGCTGATGTGAATCTAAATCCTCCTAAAAGTTCTACCCCGAGATTCGAAGTAGGTAGGAATTCTATACTTGCTTTTACGGGAAAACCTGATCCCCAGCTACTTGTATCAAAAGATAGGTCTTCATATTTAGTAAAACAAAACCCATATCCAGCTCCGACGTAAAAGTATACAAGTTTGGGTACTATCATATGCCTGTAACTTAAATATACATCTATGGGAACTAATAGTAATTTGCGTTCTTCATTCAATGATTTTGCTTTGAAGTAATCTGCATCAGCTTCAATGGCAAATAGATTGCCGATATGTACTTTTGTTGCTATTCCAAAAGTAGCGCCTGACCCTATTTTTTCTTCTGCTTCAATTTTGTCCAGAAGCCAATCGTTTAATGAATCAAGAGCTGGGAAATACAATCCTGCTGTAGGTCCAATTGAACCACTTAAATTTAATAAAAAAAGTAAAATTACCATTTGTTACCTCCCTTAATTATTTACAGTTGAATATCCAAGTGAAAATGCCATTGTAATTGCTTCGGATTCACAAACTTTGGTGCAAAGAGCGCATCCTACGCATTTATTGAAATCCACACGATGTTGTTTGTTGGGTTCTCCTGAAATGGCTTTCATCAGGCATACTTCCTTACATTTTTCACATCCTGTACAATCAATTCCAATCATAGCTTTGGGTCTTGAGTTTAATTTATCAACAATTGCACCAGTTGGGCATTTCTTTACACAAATTCCACAATTTTTACAGAGTTCGAAATTTATCCGTGCCATTCTATTTTCAACTTTTATGGCATTATACGGACAATTTCGTTCACATATTTTGCATCCAATACAGCCTACTTTACAACTAAGTTTTGTAAGTTTCGCAGATGCAGGAGAGTTACAACTCACATAAATCTTTTCTATTTTTGGGAGAAGGTCAATTATATGTTGAGGGCAGGCATCGCTACATAAACCACATCCGGTGCATTTTTTATCGTCTATTACCGGGAGTCCTTTATCTCCTATTTTAATAGCATCAAATTTACATGCGAGAACACAATCTCCAAAGCCGAGACATCCATAAAAACAAGATTTCGGTCCTCCTGATACAAGCCGAGCTCCAGCACAATTTTTGAGTCCTACGTAGTTAAATCTCTCAGTCGTATTATTTATTCCACCGTTGCATCTCATTGCTGCAACTTTTGGCTCAACTTTTTTTGATTCTACTCCGAGTATTTCTGAAAGTTTGCTTGACAAATCAGCTCCTCCAACAGGACAGAATCCAATTTCAACTTCTCCTTTTGAAAGTGCGCTTCCATATCCTTCACATCCTGGAAAACCACAAGCTCCACAGTTTGCACCTGGTAGAGCATCAAGAATTTCTTTCTCTTTCTGCGATACCTTTATAGCAAGTTTTGCATAAGCAATTGAGAGAATGGTTGAAAGAACAAAACCAAGACTACCAAGTGAAATTAGAGCTTTCAGCATAATTAACTAAATAATGAAAATATATTAAGCTAAAACCATTAAAGTTTCTTTAACCATTCGCCTAATACTTCTTCAAGGTCTGGTTTTCCTATTTCTTCTAACTCATATTGAACTCTTACGTATGGTTTATCAATTTTTACAATTTTAGATAAGTCAATAGGAGTTGCTATTATAACTACATCACATGGAACTTTGTTTATAGTGAGCTCAAGTTCTTTTATCTGTTTGGAACTGTAACCCATTGCAGGAAGAACGGGACCGGTACTTTTATATTTCTCGTAAGTAGAGAGTATAGAACCTTGTGCATAAGGTTTTGGGTCAATTATTTTACCTGCACCGAATCTTTTAGCAGCAACAAATCCAGCTCCGTATGACATTCCACCGTGAGTAAGGGTGGGACCATCTTCAATAATAAGAACATCTTTACCCTTTATAATGTCCGAATTTTCCATAGAAACCGGGCTTTTTGCTTCTATTATTTTAGCCTCTGGATTTAACTTTCCAATATTCTTTTTTAATAAATTTATCTCTTCTTCTTTTGCAGAATCAATTTTGTTTATCACGACTACAGAAGCCATTTGAAGGCAGGTTTCTCCCGGATAATAAAGAAGTTCATCTCCTGCTCTTAGTGGGTCAACTACTGTAATAATAAGGTCTGAATTGTAAAATGGGAAATCATTGTTTCCTCCGTCCCATAAGATTATATCTGCTTCGGTTTCTGCTTGACGAAGAATTTTTTCATAATCTACTCCTGCATATACGACAATACCTTCTTGAATGTGTGGTTCATATTCTTCTCGTTCCTCAATGGTACATATATCAAGGTCTTCAAGAGTTGCGAATCTTTGAACTGTTTGTTGGGCAAGATCTCCATAAGGCATTGGATGACGTATTACCACAACCTTTTTACCTGAGTTTTTTAGAATTTTAGCAGCTTTTCTTGTTGTCTGGGATTTTCCACATCCTGTACGTACAGATACGATTGAGAGAAGTGGTTTTGTTGAAGAGACCATTGTAGAATGTGGTCCGAGTAGCATATAATCTGCACCATAGCTTAAGACTTCCGAGCCCTTATTCATCACATATAAATGAGGTACATCGGAATAAGAAAATACAACAATATCTACTTGATGTTTTTCAATTAAATTCTTAAGTTCAGATTCTAAATATATTGGTATTCCTTCAGGATAAAGTTTGCCGGCTAAAGAATTTGGATATTTACGACCGTCAATATCTGGAATTTGAGTGGCGGTGAAAGCTACTACTTCGTATTCCGAATTATCACGAAAATAGGTATTAAAGTTGTGAAAATCTCTTCCTGCAGCTCCCATAATTAAAACTTTTTTCATAATTAGCTCCTTTTCTTCTTTTGTAAATTAGCTTCTTTTTTTATAATTGACGCAATTTTAACTTTTTTATTACTCTCTGTCAAGTCAATTTTTTTAAAAGTTTACTTAATCTTGAGACTAAAATTGATGTAAAGTATTATAATTTAATAGCTTATATGTCGTGCATTCCTTTATTAATTAGTTTATGTAAATGTAATTAATTTTGAGCGTAGAGTAATGTGTTTATCTTTCTTCATTTAAAAGAGCGTGAAAATTATTACATCTTTTTCAGGATTTAAGTAATCTCAATTTTTTTTCTTGACAATATAGAATAGTAATAGTACTTGAGGAAACAGGAGGTATAATATGAAGAAATTAGGATTTATTTTATTAGCTTTTTGTATGGTTACTCCTATATGGGGTATGCCAAATTCTACAGGAACTCGTGGGCTTATGAGAGTTATCTCGGCAAAGACAGAACCTGCGGGTAGATTTAATTATACTTTTGGGCTTCGTGCACATTGGATGAGGAGTTCAGACACTCTTCTACTTGCCAAAGAACCGGTATGGGATATAAATGGTAATTCAGTACTTTACGCCGAGAAAGGGCAATGTGTAATTGGAGATTTGCCATTAGGTATGGGTTTTTCGTTTATGGATTACCTGAGCTTTAACCTAAATACTACTTTTTATGGTGATATAATGCAAACTCAAAAGGAATTAGCTTCAAACGGAAAAGGTCTTCAAGTTGTGAGTTATGGATGGGATGATATATGGATTGGAGTTAAATTTCTTCCCTCAAAACTTGTCTTTTCTCCTGAACTAAGAAAAGTGGTTGATTTTGGGATTTATCCAATGGTTTCTTTCCATACAGGTACAAATAGAGGAGATGTGGAAAATCGTTGTGCTGCTGACACTGTATTAGGTACTGAATGTAGATTTGCTGAAGGTGGAATTCATCGTTTTTACAGTGCAGGAGGATTAACTGCCGGAGGAAAAGCTTTACTTACTATTAATCTTGGGGATGTGCCAAAACTTCCTGTGCATCTAAATTTCGGATACCAAACTTATCCTCATATGAGTCATTGTAGTAAATACAGTTATGGAGTAGGAGTAGAGGTGATTTATCCAAAATTTGCTCCATTTATAGAAATATATGGAGAGCATAGAATAGACAAAGATTATGATGACGGAGGAATCTATGTATCACCTGCGTTGAGATTTGAGACAGCTACTAATATATGGATGACTATTTCAGCAGATTTTAGAGTAGCAGGTACTGATGCCCATTTCTTTGAAGAGGCAAATCCTCCTGAGCCATATAAAGACTATAATATTCAAGGAGGATTTGGAACTACACCTCCATGGGCAATTAACTTTACTGTTTCACAAGGATTTGATTTTATGCCACCACCACCAGCTGAAAAAGCCATAATTGCAGGTAAAGTAATGGATAAAGTGGATGGCAAGCCGGTTTTAGCAAAGATTTTTTTAGCTGATACTACTGTAACAACTGATGAAAAAGGAAATTATGAAGTTGAAATTGCATTTGGTAAAGTTGTAATTTATGCTTCTCCTTTAAGAAAAGAACAATATAAACAATCTCCAGAACTTACAAGATATTTAACGAGTGGAGTTAAGGAAACAATAAATTTCAGGCTTGAACCTAATGATACAAAGAAACTCGCTATTTTAACCGGAAAAGTGATAGATAAGATTTCTCGTAAACCATGTATTGCAACTATTTCTTTCCCAGAGTCTGATTTTCCTGAGGTAAAATCAGATGTGAGTGGAGTATATAGAACGGAAGTATCTCCTGGTACCTTTGTAGTAAGAGTGAAAAAATCAGGTTATACTCCTCAGACTAATCCAGCAGTATTGAAAGCTGGAGAAACTACAGTTTTGGATTTTGAATTAACACCTTCGGCTCGAGTTTCTACACTTGCTGGTAAAGTAAGTGATTATTCTTCTCATAAAGGTATTAGTGCTACTATCAGTTTCCCAGAGACAGAAATCCCAGATGTTCATACAGACCCTGAAACGGGTACTTACAAAGCAGAAGTTCCTGCGGGAACTCATCAGGTGAAAGTAAAGGCTTCCGGTGGATATGTTCCTGAGGGAGTAGTAGTAGTTTGCAAACCAGAAGCTACTACTGTTAGAGATTTTGAGCTTTTCAAGAAAGAAGAGAAGATTGTACTTCATGGTATTACATTTGAATTCAACCGTGCAGATATCAAACCTTCATCTTATAATATTCTTGATGAGGCAGTTGAGCTTCTTAAAAAACATCCTGAAGTAATGATTGAAATTGGAGGACATACCGACTCAGATGGAAGCAATTCATATAATCTTGAGCTTTCAACTCTTCGTGCTGAATCAGTGAAAAGGTATCTTGTCAATCATGGGATTTCGTCTTCAATGCTTCGTAATCGTGGTTATGGAGAGAGCCAGCCAGTTGCTTCAAACAGAACTGCAGCTGGGAAATCTCAAAATCGTCGGATAGAGTTTAGAATTTTATCTCAGTAATATCTAATAATTAAGGTGATTATAGGAATTGATGCTATGGGGGGGGATTACGCCCCCCATGTTGTTATAGAAGCGATTCAAGGGATAGAATTAGATATAAGATTGATAGGAGATAAAGCACAACTCGTAGGTAAAGTTCCTGAATCAAAAATTATACATGCCCCGAATGTTATCGAAATGGGTGAATCTCCTCAACTTGCATTCAAGAAAAAAGATAGTTCAATCGGTGTTGGAATCAGACTTCAAAAAGAAGGGAAAATAGATGCTTTTGTAGGAGCTGGAAATACAGGTGCGTATGTTATGTTTAACTCTCTTATGCTCGGAAGGATTAAAGGGATAAGAAGACCTGCACTTGGAACATTTCTCCCAAGTGGAGATACATATACTTTTGTTCTTGATGTGGGAGCTGTTACTGATGTGCGGGCAGAAGACCTTTACCAATTCGGAGTTATGGGAGCTTTATTTGTGGAAGGGATTACCGGCAAAGAAAATCCAAGAGTAGCGTTGCTTTCAGTAGGTGAAGAAAAAAGTAAGGGGAGTTTCCTTACAAAAGAAGCGTATAAGATAATGCAAGATTCTAAATTGAATTTCGTAGGAAATATTGAGGGACATAATATCTTGAGTGGAATAGCTGATGTTGTAGTATGTGATGGAGTTGTAGGAAATGTAATGCTTAAGTTTGGAGAAAGTATGATTGAGATAACTCAGTCTATGATGAAAAATGCTATGGAAAGTTCATTTAAAGCAAAAGTGGGTAGCTTTCTTCTTAAATCTTACATTAAAGAACATTTTTCAAAACTGAATTACGAAAAGTATGGTGGAGCAGTTTTACTTGGAACCAAAGGAGTAACCCTAATATGCCATGGTAGGTCAAATGCTAAAGCCATAAGAAATGCAATTTATACTGCTGCAAAATATGTCCGCTCAGAAGTTAATCAACATATTGAACAATTTGTTCAATAATTATAGAATTTACAAAGTTTATCTAACTTCCAAAAATTGAATAGCAATATAGCAATATAGTTATCTTTTTAAAATACATATCCATTGCATAATAAAAAGTTGACATATTAAATTTTGAAAATAAACTTAATAGAGTTATGGATATAGAGATAATAAAGAAAAATACGGCTGAAATTGTGCCTGAAAATGAATTAATTAAAAAGATTAAAAGTGGTAAAAAATTAAGAGTAAAGCTTGGAATAGACCCAACTTCTCCGGATATTCATCTTGGATTTGCAGTAGTTTTAAGAAAATTACGAGAATTTCAAAAGCTTGGACATCAAGCGGTATTGATTGTCGGTGATTTTACAGCAAAGATTGGTGACCCTTCAGGGAAATCTAAAACAAGGCCACAGATTACAAATGCTGAGATTGAAAAGAATATGGAAAATTATAAATCTCAGATACTTAAGATTCTCGACGAAGAACTTACGGAATTTAGATATAACTCGGAATGGCTTGGCAAACTCTCTTCCGAAGATATAATAAAACTTGCCTCAAAATCTACTGTTGCCCAATTGCTTGAACGTGATGATATGAGCAAAAGGTATCATAAGAATGAGCCAATCGCTTTACATGAATTACTTTATTCTCTTTTTCAGGCGTACGATTCGGTAGCCGTAAAAGCTGACATTGAGATTGGAGGAACAGATCAAAAGTTTAATTTTTTATTTGGAAGACAATTACAGCGTGAATTTGGGCAAGCTCCACAAGTTACTGTTATGATGCCACTTCTTGAGGGATTAGATGGAGTTCGTAAGATGAGTAAAAGTTATGGCAATTATATTGGTATTACCGAATCTCCAAAAGAAATGTTTGGAAAACTTATGTCTATTCCGGATGATTTGATTATTAAGTATTTAAAACTTACAACAAATCTTGATGAGGATAAAATAGATAGCATAGAAAATGAGATGAAGGATGGGGTAAATCCAATGAGTATAAAGCTTCAGCGTCTTGCTTATGAAGTGGTGTTAATATATCATTCGCAGGAAGAAGCAAGAAAAGCTTGGAGTGGATTCTTACAGGTTTTCAGCAAAAAAGAATTACCAACAAATATTCCGAGTTATACACTTACGGAGAAAAAAATATGGATAATTAAATTACTTGTAGATTCAGGACTTGCACCGACAAGAAGTGAAGCGAGAAGACTAATTGAACAGGGAGGAGTAAAATTGAATGGAATTACTGTTAAGGATATAAAGTTTGAATTTGAATTCAAGAAGGAAACTATTCTTCAAGTAGGTAAGCGGAAGTTTATTAAAATTTGTGCAAAAGAAAAATAGCCACGATTTCACTAATTACATAGATGAAAATAAAGAACCAATGGACTCATTTGAATTATTTATGGAAGAACAATTAAATAAAGAGGTGGCGAAAAAATGACTAAAGAAAATAATAACAATACTGTATTCATGGAAAATATAGAAAAAGGAATAAATGAAGGTATCATTAAATTATCTGATGATAAAAAAAGAATAACTTATTTTTGTAAGCGAGAGTATTCTACAACTTTTACAAATCCTGAAGAAAAAGTTAGAGCGTCTTATTTTGTGGAACTTGTTTTAGATAAGAAATATCCTAAAGAAAATATTGATATTGAAGTAAAGGTTGAGCGAAGAATCCCTGATGACAGGGCAGATATTGTTATTTATGATGAAGGTGGAAAAGAATATTTAGTTGTTGAATGTAAGCGAGATGGAATTTCTGATGCTGAATTCAAACAAGCAATAGAACAGGCATTTGGAAATGCGAACAGCAAGAGGGCAAAATATGCGATTGTAGTTGCAGGGACAACAAGAACTGCTTTTGATGTCGCTGGATTTAAGCAAAGAGAACGAGAAAGTAATGTTATTGCAGATATTCCTGAAAGATATGGTAAAGCACCAAAATATAAGTATATCAAAGGAGATTCTGAAAAAGATTTAAAGGTTGTTTCTCGTGATGATTTGATTAGAGTTTTAGATAAAGCACATGATACTATCTGGCAAGGTGGAAAATTAAGTCCAACTGCTGCTTTTGATGAAGTTTCAAAATTGCTTTTTTGTAAGTTACAAGAAGAAAAAGAAAGAGTTGTTACGAAAAAAGGAGAGCCATATAAGTTTCAAATTGGAACATACGAAACTCCTGAAGAAGTCTTTAAGAGAGTAGATAAAATCTATCAATACGCAAAAATAAAAGATGCGGAAGTTTTTAAGGAAGATATAAGATTAAATCCGAAAGTAGTTTATGCTGTTGTAGAACATTTGCAGAGTATAAATTTTAATAAAACTGATTTAGATACTAAGGGTGTTGCTTTTGAGAGATTTATGGAAGATTTCTTTAAAGGAAAAATGGGGCAGTTTTTTACTCCAAGAGAAATAATAAGATTTGCTGTTCAAATGCTTAAACCTGAAGAAGATAAACTTGTTTTAGATCCTGCTTCAGGTAGTGGTGGATTTTTGCTTAATGCAATGGATTATGTTAGAGAACTTGCAGATAAAGAATTTCCAAATAGTCCAGAAGAACATTTTAGAATGTGGCATGATTTTGCAAAAGATAAATTATATGGGATTGAGATAAATGACCAAATAGCAAGAGTTTGTAAGATGAATATGATTATCCATGATGATGGACATACAAATGTAATAAGCACAGATTCTTTAAGGAATATAAATGAAATTTCTGAAATTCATCAAGGGTTTGGGAAAAATAAATTTGATATTATTTTGACTAATCCTCCTTTTGGAGCAATTGTAAAATCAACAGAACACCCATATTTAGGAAATTATAAATTAGGGGAAAACAAGAAGAACCAAAAAAC
>JAUVIV010000145.1 GCA_030592575.1 bacterium
AACAGTTTCGAAAAATGGGAATGGAATGGAGGTAAGAGAAAAAACGATTTTAGGCAATGATTTTATGGAAAAAGAGAAGGCTCTGGCATGTCAATTTGTAACCACATCTTAGAGCCAGGACAAATTAGATGAATTGGTAATGAAGGGTTACTCTTCAATTATTTCAACATTTGCACGAGGGAGAGTTATGCGAGTCTCACCTGCAAGTTCCACCTCAAAGACACGTACTTTTGCACCTGTCCCTACGAGTTGAAGCTCTGACGGGAGGGATACTACTTTTCCGATTTCTCCAAAATGCGGCTCACGAATTATACGAACTTTTGAGCCTATTTCAACTCCTTTTATTCTTATTTCTTCTTTGACTTCTGTTAATTCTTCGGTACTTGGAACAATTATTTCAGGTCTCAACACTCCTGCTCGTATTTGAGTAGCGCCATTTATTGATGCTTTTTTCCCTTCCTGAGAACATAAAAGCTCAAATGTACGTTTAGCCATATTCATTTGCCCAAACCCTTCTGTTACTACAAGTGTTATCCCTTTTTTTTCTGCACCTGTTATTGCTACTCCAATATCATATCCCAAAAAATTTATAAGTTCTCTATCAGCTATTCCGCCAACCACAATTCCTTTGCATCCGCATTCAACAGCTTTCTTTAAAGTATCAGAAGTTACAAGGGAACCGGCTATTAGGATTTTCCCCTCAAACTCTTTAGTTATGTCATTTGGAGTTAAAACATCTGCTGGATTTGAGACTGCTTTTGTAATTATGCCCGTTACCTCTCCTCCGATTCCAAAAATCCCCTGAATAAAGACTCCGATAGTCTCAATCATAATCCCTTCTTCCGGGAAAATTTCAGTTACTGTTCCATCTATATAAGCATTTATTTCAACTTTAATAGGAGGTTGTCTTAAAATTGCCTGCCCTGTGATTTTAGAAAAATTTTCAAAGGTTCCATCTATTGGAGATTTTACCGTTGATTTCATAAACCCAAATATTCCTTTGGTTTGGGCAATTATTTCTTCTTTCTTTAGTAAATCGCCAGGGTGTTTCAAAAGATAAACTTCAACATCCTCAGGAGGAACTCCCAATAGTCCGGCAATATTGAACGGTTTAACATTACCAGGTAACTGAGTTTGAGCAACAATTGTATCGGATGATATTTTACTCCCTTTCTCAACAACTACTTTTCCCTTTAAAGGAAGTCTTCTCTCTTTTTGAACCTTGGTTCTTGTTGTTACTTTTAAGCCCGGTGTATATGAGTGTGCCATATTTTTTTAATAAACTTCAAGTACAGTTAGCCATTTATTTATTTTCTCCATTCGCTCTTTCTTATCTTCGGGAAGTTTAAATGGTCTGCCCCTTGCATCTATAATAAGCCCTACTTCTCCACCTTCAATTTCTCTTATTACAACTTTACCTTTTCCTTCTCCTACATCAAATTTCTTTTCAGGAATTATTTCAATTTCTTCTTTTCCTTCAAATGGGATACATAAAATATCTCCAAAATTTACTTTTTTGCTCTCACCTTTTATTTTCACTTCTACACACAGACGTCCTTCTTTACCTGTACCTATAGGAGCTATACAAGCTCCCAGCTTAACAAGGCAATCTTTTTCAAACACTTCCATTGCTGCCTTTTCATGCACAGTAGCAAGAACTCCAAGATGAGGCATCATAAAGATTGAATCTACGGTAATCATTGTAATTCCTTCCGGTAACCATGCATCTATAAGCATAAGAGCTGCTTGTATTCTTCTTGGAGCATGAGAAATTCCTCCACCTGAACCTATTACTAAATCCAAGCTCATCATATCAATCAAGGATTCTCCTGTTGTTTTTTGTGCAAATGTATCTGAAATAGTACGTGTTTGTTGAACCCCCTTAAGTCCAACTGCCATTGATTGATGATGTTCAAATGCAAGCCTCATTGCCTCTCTTGCTATTGCTTGTTCTATTTTTAAATCCTCAAGTGATGAAGGAATCGTAGTCGGACGAATCATTTTATTACGAATACGATTACGCAAATCAACTTCAGAAAGGTCAAAAGGTATCCATCTCATTATATTATCTATTCCTGCTTCTGCCATTACATTTGATATTGAATAACTCATTCCGAGATTAGCACTTACAGTACGGTTAAATACTCCATTAAACACGGAGAATATGTCTGTTGTTGCTCCTCCCATATCCACACCTATTACATCAATTTCACGGCTCTTCCCCACACTCTCGACCAATGAGCCTACTGCTCCGGGAGTCGGCATTATAGGAGTATCTGTCATTTCTATTAGCTTTTTATATCCCGGTGCATGTGCCATTACATGTTCCAGAAATAATTCATGTATTTCATTTCGTGCAGGTTTTAAATTTTCTCTTTCAAGCACAGGTCTTATATTATCTACAATTGATAATGCACTTTTTTCCTCTAATATATTTTTCACTTCTCCTTGTGCATCTTTATTACCAGCATATATCACAGGAAGCAGATAAGAGCTTCCAAATCTCGCTCTCGGCTCTGCGGCTCCTATTAATTGCGAAAGTTCTACTACATGAGAAATTGTTCCTCCATCTATTCCTCCTGCAAGAAGTATCATATCAGGTCTTAATTGTCGCATTAGTTCTATTCGCTGATGTGGTAATCTGCCATCATTTGATGCAATTGCTTCCATCACAATTGCCCCTGCTCCAAGAGCTGCTCGAGCTGCTGATTCTACAGTCATTGATTTCACAACTCCCGCTACCATCATCTGCAATCCACCGCCTGCTGAACTTGTGGATATATATCTATCTACACCTTCTGTATCGCTTCTTCTCGGCTTTATTATTTTTTCACCATCAAGTATTTTTTTGCCTGTAAGCTCCTCTATTTCCATTATGGAGTTTAGAACACCACGAGTTACATCTTCAAACGGGGCTTCAACGGTTGTAGGAGCTTCTCCTCTAACAATCAACCTGTATTCTTCGCCTTGTTTTTCTATTAGAATAGCTTTAGTGGTAGTACTCCCACAATCAGTTGCAAGTATAGTTATTATTTCATTCATTTTTCTAAAAGATAATAGTCAACGATTTTCCCTTGTCAAGTATTTTTGCTATCTGTAAAAATTCCTTGTTATTTTATAATGGTTCCACACAAACATCATCTATCCAAGATTTGCACTCTCCTTGATCCATTCCAATACTATAAATTGTTTTGCACTCTGCACAAAATTTTATACCGGTTACAGTACTATCTACACTACAAGATATTTCTGTCCAAACACTCTCGGATGTATCTGCTACTAACTCCCAAACAACTTTCCATATACCATTTATACATAGTTGAACATTACATTTTGCACGTTCAATCTCGGAAACATCATATTTCACATATGCTTTAAATTTGCAACCTTCAATTTCATCAAAATTCTGATATATTCTTGCTTTTGCACTAGCACTACTTTGATTTCCACTTTCACAAGCTATCTCGCAAAATGTCATTAAATAGCAACAATTTGGAGATGATCGTCCCTCCTCAGCTTTAACTATTATCTCTGTTCCTGCACATCCATCTGTGTACGCAAACGTATCTACTATCCATTCTTCATCCCATGTTTTGTCAAATCCTGGATTTACAAGAACATTCTCGTTACTCGAGGGATAGTGACGATTACATCCCCCCAATATCACAATACTCACAAAAACAAGCATTACCATTGAATTTATTTTCATAAGTACTCCTTTTTTAAAGTTTTTCATTTTCAATTTATTTTACATTACTGAATTCAACCAGCAAGTGCAACGCTCCTTTCTTTTTCCAAGACTTCCAATGGTGTTTGATAATTCAAGCACT
>JAUVIV010000027.1 GCA_030592575.1 bacterium
CTGCAATGGTATCAAAAAGAATATTGGCTACTTTATCTCCATTCCTAAAATGGTGATGAGTAGAAACGGTCATCCCATCTTTAAGTCCAGCAAGTTCCAATGCTTTCCGTAAACTTGTAATTAGCTTGTTTCCATCTTTGGGATAATTGGCGCAACTTGCAACCGAAGGCGATGCTTTTTTGTAGTCAGGAATATATTTTTCTACCCCCTGAAAAGGTATTACAGAACTTCCGTTTATCTCATTAGGGATCCATCTACCTGCAGAATTGATTTTGCCATTCATTTTTTTCTCCTTTAATCTTTTTCTTTTTCAAGTTTTCGGACTCTCTTAAACAAGTCAGGTAATTTCATCAATGAACTGTAAGCGCGATTTGACTCATTTCTCGGTCTTGCCGGATATCCGGATACAATAAGTCCGGAAGGTACGTCTTTTGTTACACCTGCTTGTCCCGCAATCACTGCATTATCACCTATTACGATATGATCATTGATACCTGCTTGCCCTGCAATTATTACATTATTACCTATTTTAACACTACCTGCGATTCCAACTTGCGCCACGATTATGCAATTCTCTCCAATTTCAACATTATGAGCAATATGAACCAAATTATCAATCTTCGTGCCTTTTTTTATTATAGTATTTCCCACGAGAGATCTATCTATAGTTGAGCAAGCTCCAATCTCAACATTGTCCTCTAAAATTACTCCACCATAATGATGAATTTTTGAGTGTTTTCCGTTAACTTGTGTGTAGGCAAATCCATCACTTCCAATTACCGCTCCGCTAAAAATTACAACGTTTTGTCCAATAATTATATTATCAAGAATTGTAACATTTGGATAAAGGCGAGTTTTTCCCCCAATTTTAGTTTTCTTTCCAATATGTACTCCTTGTCCAATAATGACCTCATCTCCAATCACTGTGTTCGCTCCTATACTTACGAACTCTCCTATGCTTACTTTTTTGCCAATTTTTGCCGATGCATTTATATGTGTTTTATTGCTTATGCCAATAGTTTTCGATTCCTCAGGATAAAATTCTTTTAATAATTTAGCAATTGCAGTTGATGGATTATCTACTTCTATTGTTGTGGTCTTGCAATTCTTGATTTTTAGTTTATGAGGCACAATTATACAAGACGCCTGATTTTTCTCAATCCACTTCTCATATTTTGGATGAGATAACCATGTTATATCTTCCGTGTTTGCTTCTTCAATCCTTGCAATACTCTTAATTTCAAGTTCTGAAGAACCGTTTAATTTTCCATCAATAAATTTTGCAATCTCTCCGAGTTTCATTTTTTCTTAGTTTTGTATGTGGTTAAAGTTTGTGTTATCATTGCTTAAATTAAAACAAATAAGATTTTCTTATTTCCTACAATAACTTAATAGCTCTCGTTTGTCAAGGGAAAGTTGGTGGATGCTTGTGCAAAGTAATTACTTTTTACAAAAGTATATAATTTTCTATTGACATTATTTATTTTTCAGACTACATTTTGATTAAAAGGAGGAAAAATGTATCTTTTTGCAATTATATTCATAGCTTTGTTTGCAATATTTGGCATTATTTTTGGAGTACAAAATGCTGCACCGGTTGAGGTGCATTTTTTTAATAGGATGTTCAACACGCCACTTATGTTGGTAATGATTATCTCTTTTGCAGGAGGCTCGCTTCTTGCATTTATTCTTGCAATCATTGACGAGATAAGACTAAGAGGCAAAATTGGTAAGCAACAAAAAGAAATTGATACTCTCAAAAAAGAGCTCGGTACTCTAAAAACTATGCCATTACAAGAGGAAAAAAATGAAAATTGAAGAATTGTTACTTGTAGAAAATAAAAAAGAGGAAGAATTTTTATTAAGAAAAATTATCCGCGCAGAACCCACAAATGTTATTGCTTGTATTAGATTGGGCAATATTTTAAGAGAGCAAAAACATTATGCGGAAGCTTTAACGCTTCATCAGGGTTCACTTGCAGGAGTTCAGGATGCTTCTTCAAGGAAAAAGCTTCTTGTGGGTATCATAAAAGATTACGTAGAAGCCGGGAAATCAGAATCTGTTGAAGCAAAGCGGAAGACTCAATTTATTAAGGCAATTAATTTTGCTGATGAACTACGAAAAATAGCATCATCTGATGTTAATGAACTTAAATTCTTGGGCTCAATCTATGAGGATATTTCCCAATGGAAAGAAGCAATTAGCTTGAAACAGAGAGTTTTGAAAATCACAAGAGAGTCCGATGATCGCGGACTCGCAATTCTATATGCCTTTTGGGGAAATTCGTTGATCAATGAAGACAATAAAAAAGAAGCATTTAAGCGATTAAAAGAAGCATTAAAGCTTGATAAATTTTGTCTTCCCGGACTTCTTTTTATGGGAAATTACTATTATGAGAATGAAAATGCGGATGAAGGTATTAAGCTTTGGGAAAAAATTTTAGAGGATATTCCTAATTATGCCTTTCTTTCGTTTGAGAGGTTAGCCGATGCTTATTACGCAAGACATGATTTTTCGCGAATTGAATCGCTCTATACTTCTTTTTTGAATAAGAATCCGGAGGATGCACGGGTCTTGACAATGCTTTCAGAAATTCATGAGAAAAAAGGCGAGGACAAGCAAGCAATTGAAATTCTTGAGCAAGCAAGAGAAATAGAGCCTCGAGAGATAGCAATTAAAAAGAAGCTATTTAAACTCTATTATGATAACAAACAGTATAAAGATATGTTTAAAGAAGGAGAGGCAATTGCTTCGCTGGGTACCTACAGAGGGTTCAAGTGCTATAAATGCAATACTCAATTTAAAGAATTTAAATTCAAATGTTCCCAATGCAATAATTGGCTCTCAATAAGATAATCATTGGCGGGGAATTTTCAAATAATTAAATGAAAGTTTATTTGTGGCTATTTTTTATATTTGTAATCGGAGCCTCCGAGGCAAAAGAGCTTTCGCTTATTACTCGAGGACTTAGATACACTGCACTTAGTTCGTCTCTTCTTGCTATTGCATCAGATGGACTCGTTGAAGTTTATTATGGGAAATACAAAGCCGCAGATGTTCCTAATGAATGCGAGAAGTATCGTAGACGTACCCAATTCTGCGAAAGTACGAGAGATGTTTGTATGTGGACTGCCGGTTTGAGTCTTGTAGGGTCTATTATAGCAGAGAAATTTACAAAGAATCACGAATCTTCTCAGAGTTTTCTTAACAACTTTCATCTTGAATTATGTGGTAAGAAGTCGTCAATGGTCTCAATATATTATGATTTTTTCACCTGTCATTCTGAACACCTTTGTCATTCTGAGCCTTTTATCTGTTATTCCGAATCTTTCGGCAAATGTTACTCTGAATCTTTTCTTTGTCATTCTGAACCCTTCACTTGTCATTCTGAACGAAGTGAAGAATCTCAACATATCGTTCAGGGTAAACTCCGTGAAGAATCTCAAATCTTACCTCAGGATAAACTCCGTGAAGAATCTCGTTAGGACATAATCAAATGATTAAACTCTTTTGTCGATTGCAATATGTTCCGGTGTTTATTATCTTATGCTTTATTGGATGCAATCGCAAGGACTTCCTAAATCCTACCGACCCAATTAATTTTCCTTTACCACCAATATTAGCTTATCCAACAGGAGATATTCTCATTTACGATAATCCTCCAACATTTTATTGGGGTTTAATAGATACTTCTTTTGATTTAGTTTATGAAATTCAAGGTGCTGAGAATAGTACTTTTGACAATCCTATATTTTCTACTATAGTTTACTCCTATGGAGACACGGTTTGCTTTTATCAACCGGATGAACTTCTTAAAGAGCATTGTTTTTGGCGAGTAAGAGCAAGGGTAGGGGGTGCCTCTGATAAAGCATGGGGGGAATGGACTACTGGCTCATTCTATGAAAGATTTCCTCTTGTTGCCGAATATGAGGATATTCCCGAAGGTAACAAAATTATTATAAAGGATAACTATGCTTATGTGATGGATAAGCCCCAAACTTTTCATATTCTTGATGTAAGTAACCCAGCCGAACCTGAATTTATTAGCTCTTTCACTGATTCAGTTGTTTCCAATTTCTATGATATAAAAAAAGAAGGAAACTACCTTTATCTCACTTGCAGGAACATCAATTATGATTATTTTCTTCGAATTTATTCTATTTCAAATTCTTCTTCTCCTCAATTTACAGGAGCTTGCTCGCTCCGTTATTCTCCTGGTTGCCTTGCCGTTTCTTATCCTGCTGTATATATAGAACAAGATTATGGTACTATAGCAATCATAGATATATCGGACCCAACTAACCCTTTTGAAGCTAATTCAATAGATATAGATTATAATATTTATGGCATTGTAATTAAGGAAAATTACCTTCTTGTATTCACTTCCTCGCAAATAAAAGTATATAACATAACGAACCCCTTTTATCCTTACCTGATAAACAATTATAGTCATTATATAGATAAATTCTGTATCTCAGGTGATACATTATTCGCTACAAACAACAACTATCCATATAATATTACTATCTTTGATGTTTCTGCTCTTCCTACCCTTAAGAAAATAGGTTCATTCTCAACAGACTATTATTCTTTCTATGAGATATGTTTTTCGAGTGATTGTCTTGCGGTTCGACATAGCGATGGAGTGAGTATTTTTGAATTAAGTAAATACAAGAAACCTGAGGAAGGAAAGCTTTATCCATCCTCATACACTTATAGTATAGCATCAAATAAAGGGTATTTATATTTAATTTCCTATGATGGGATGCGGGTTGTCAAATTATGCGAATAAAGAATTCTGAAAAATTGCTTTTATGTTACCTTGAACTCGTTTTAAGGTTTCATAACGCATTGATTTTATTAGATGCTGAAACAAGTCCAGCATGACAATTTACAATAGAGCACACTTTTTTCAGAGCTATGCAAATAAAAATATTGAGCTACAGAAAAGTTTCTACCGTATTTTAAGGCAGGGTTTTTGATGTTAAGATAAAAGAATTCCTGGCTAAAACCGGGTAGAAAGAACTAAAAAATAAAGATGTATAATTTTGGGAAGATACTGATTACAGGACTTTTTTTGTTGAGTTTTGGCTGTGATTTTGGACTTGATGCTCCTTATGAAGATGCTAACGGAATTTATCTTGACTTGCTTTCAAACACTGAAGTAGGTGGTAATATCCTTCTGGTGCAGGGAGATAAAGCTTATGTGATTGCGTATTACGATTACTTTCAATCGTTTGATATTTCAGATAAATTGAATCCAAAAAATATTGGTGAGAACTACTGGTTTGAACGTATAATTGATGCAGATATAAAAAGCTCGTATATTTATGCTGTATCGGAATATCCTAATTATAAGTTCATAGTTATAAATATCAGTTCTTCCTCTCCTAAAATTGTTGGTGAATTGGAGCTTGAATATAAGGGCAAGGAAGTTGAAATTGATGGCAATTATGCTTATGTTAGAACAAGTAACTATTTATTAATAATAGATATATCCTCTCCGAGCAATCCTGTGCTTGTAAATACAGTTCATTGCCTAAATGATTTAATTGATTATGCAATAGAAAATAAGATAGGATATTTGTATTATTGCACCAAGCTAATTACGTATGATTTTTCAGATCCTATAAATCCTATTAAACGATTTGAAATGGGTTATTGGTGTGGGCACGCTCTTGCAAAAAACAAAGGATATCTATATCTTACAAACAAAGGTTCTGGTGAGGAAGTAAGCAGAATAGATGTAGTGAAGATAATAAGCTCAAATGAACTTGAATTCATCAGATGGATTAACTTTCCGGATGAGATAATAGATTTTGATTTTGATAAGTATGGGGTTGCAAGTAGCAACTCTACATTATATCTTTTAAACATTGATGACCCTTCTTATCCGTGTGTTGCTGAAAAAGTTTCAGGGGGAGGTAATTCTCTCACAATAAAAGGAGATTATATATATTATCTTAATGGGTCATATTTTACGATTCTCAAGGTTCAGAAAATAAAATAAATTTCTTTGTTTATTTAATGCCTTTGCGAGGACGCAAAGGCAGAGCTAAATATAAAGGTGAAGCTTTAGAAAAGTTGAACGAAAGAGCTAAACAGAACAGAGCCAAATGAAAAAGTAAAATGATAAAACCAAACGAAAGGCGAGACTGAATAAAAGATAAGGTCGACCAAGAGGTAGAGATAATTTCCCTTGCTTTTATGAGTGTTCACGCACATAATTTTGATAAAAGTAGAGATGATTTGTCTTGCTCTTGTGGGCGTCCACGCACACAACTTCGACAAGAATATAGAGGAGATGTTATCTAATGGTATTTAAAATACAAAACGTACAAGCCCATCTATATTTCGTAACTGCCAAAATTGAAGATGGAAAATATCTCTTTAAGAATCCCGAGTATGCTTCCATTGTTCTGGAGTCTTTTGATTGGTTGAGGAGAAATCACCGAATTCAGCTATTTGCATTTGTAATTATGCCAAATCATATCCATTATGTGATGTTACCCAAGAATGGTCATCTTGCTTCACAAGTATGTCATCAAATTGAGTCATTTACTGCTCACAAAATATTGAAAAAATTAAGAGAAGACAAAAACATAGAGTTACTTAAATTTTTTAAAAGCCGAGCCGAAGGATTAAAAGATAGAAAACATAAAATTTGGTGTGATTTACAGGCAAAAAATATCTATTCCGCCGATTTTTTGTTGCAAAAGACAGAATATATTCACAATAATCCAATTAACATAGGATGGGAGTTGGTTGAAGATAGGATTGATTACCGTTATTCAAGTGCTTGTTTCTATGATAGAGATATTAAACCAATTATTGAAGTGGATGATTTAAGAAAAATTTTATGATACCTTTGCGAGGACGCAAAGGCGGAGCTAAATGGAAAGAAAGCCAAAGCTAAACGAAACATAAAGCTTAAATGAAAGTCGAGAGGAAGAGACATCTTCTGAAAGACTGAAAAGTGATGCCGAATGAAAGATAAAATTGATTCAGTGAGAGAGATAATTTCTCTTGCTCTTGCGAGCGTCCACGCACATAATTTTGATAAAAGTAGAGATGATTTGTCTTGCTTTTGTGGGCGTCCACGCACGTAACTTCGACAAGGATATAGAGGAGATGTTATCTAATGGTATTTAAAATACAAAACGTACAAGCCCATTTATATTTCGTAACTGCCAAAATTGAAGATGGAAAATATCTTTTTATGATACCTTTGCGAGGACGCAAAGGCGGAGCGCAATAGAAAGAGCTCAACGGAAAGAGCTTAACGGAAAGAGCCAAATAAAAACTAAAATGATTCTCCTTGTTTATCTTATAACTGCACTTGGTTCTATCTCGGGGAAAATTTATGATGCTGAAACTCGTGAGCCAATCCCTCTTGTTAACCTATCTGTAATTGGAACTATCTATGGATATAGCACAGATGCTTTTGGAGAATTCTTTCTGAAAATTCCAGAAGGAGAGTACGAACTTAAAGCTACATATATAGGATATAAAGAAAAACTCTTATCTGTAAAAGTCTCTCGTAGCAAGCTGATTAAACTAACCGTTTTTCTTGAAAAGGAAGCGATTCCATTTAAAGAAATAAAAGTGTCAGGAGAGCGAATTTCTGAACCATCGTTTAGAGTATTAAAAGCAAATGAATTAAAGCTCATACCCTTTGCAAAAATGGATTTTTTTCGAACGCTCCAGAGTTTTCCGGGAGTTACATTTGTCTCCGACCTTGTGGGTTGGTTGTATGTGCGAGGAGGAATGCCAAGCGAAAACCTCTATCTTATGGACGGAGGAGAAGTTCTTTGCCCTAACCATTATCTTGGGATTATTTCCGCATTTAATGTAAATCTTCTTGATGATGTAAAATTTTCCTGTGGAGGATTTTCGTCTTCTTATGGAGACAGAACGTCTTCGGTTATGGATATTACAACACGAGATGGACTTTTTGGAGAGGGGAAAACAAAAATTGATATAGATTTACTGGAAGCAGGAATTGAGTCAGAATTTTCCATTACTCCATCGTGCTCATATGTTTTTTCCGCAAGAAAAAATTATTTTAAAGCAATTGCTCCTCTTGTTGGAATAGATGAGGGAATCGTTCTGCCTGATTTCCAAAATTTTCAAAATAGAGTGTCTTTTTTACTTGACGAAAATCAAAAAATATCTCTAAGTACTTTACTTGTGCGAGATGAAGCTTCAGCAGATTTCGTTTCATTAAACAAGGATGAAGAAGCAGAAATGAGCTGGAAAAATGTAGGCAATACTTATGTGTTTAACTATTGTGCTGATACCTCAGACCACTCTATGAGAATAACTGCCTATCATAGTTATCTTGATGGTGATGCTGCGGGTGGCAAAACTGAAGTTAATAGAGTTAAGCGAGTTAGAAAGACGGGAATAAAGCAGAGTGGGGAACTAAAATTTGGAAAGAGTCATCGTCTGGGATTTGGTTTTTCCGGTTCCTATGTAAATTATTATGCAGAAAATGACTATCCTGTTGAATTTATGGGAATTGATTTATACGATCCGTCTGGTAGATATTTATCTCTTTCGGCAGATACTTCTACCTCACAATGGGGGGCGTATCTTCTAATGAAATTTGTGCTTACAAAGAAAATCCTTCTCACTCTTGGTTCAAGATGGGACTATCTTTCATTGACTCACGAAAAAACCTTGAGTCCGAGATTTAGACTTTCATATTCTTGGAATCCCAAAACTTCTTTTTTCTTATCTTGGGGACATTATCATCAATTTCAAGATTTTGAGTTTCTGGAATTTAATTCTAATCTCGTATCATCTTATGCAAATCATTATATTTTGGGAACGGAAAGAAGTTTTGGTGAAAATTGGACAGGAAAAATTGAACTCTATGAAAAGAGAATTAATGGCTTAACTTTTATCAATGTGAAAAGTTATCGAGCAAATAATTCTGGTTATGGATTTGCAAGAGGGGTAGAATTGTTTTTAAGGAAATCATTTACGAATAATTTTTTTGGATGGGTCTCTTGTGCTTTTTCAAAATCAAGAAGAACAGGACTTTTTGATAATGCATTAACTGATTTTGATGCAGATCGACCAGTAGCAATAAATGGAATAGCAGTTTATACTTTTGGAAAAGGTTATACGTTAAGTACTACTTACAACCATACATCGGGAACTCCCTACACGCCAACTGCAGGATATAATTGGGACGGATATGAGTGGGGTCCTGTTCCAGGACCAAGAAACTCTGCTCGTTATCCTTCTTATGACAGATTGGATATAAAATTTGAAAAAGGATTTAATATATTTAATGTTACTGGAAATTTTTATTTTACTGTTCTAAATGTTTTTCAGCATCGGAATGTGCAAGTTTATTTATACGAAGAAAATCATCGTCAACCTGTTTATATGTTGCCAAGACTTGCCTTTTTGGGTGTCAATTTTAGAATTCTCTGATGCCGAAGCCATCACTAAATCATATTCCACAAAAGCCAGGAGTTTATTTGATGAAGGATAAAAACGAGAAAATCATATATATTGGTAAAGCAAAATTTCTTAAAGATAGAGTACGTTCGTATTTCACAACTCCATATTCTCCTAAAGAATATATTCTTAAATCAAAAATCGAAAGCATAGATTATATTGTTACAAATTCGGAAATTGAAGCACTGGTTTTGGAAGCTAATTTAATAAAACTTCATCTGCCACATTATAACATTCGACTCAAAGATGACAAAAAATATCCGTATATAAAAGTAACTATTCAAGAAGATTTTCCACGTGTTTTTTCAACAAGAAATTTAAAGGATAGGAATACTATTTATTTTGGCCCATACACAAATGTTAAAACTATGAGACGAGCTATTCGGTCGGCAACCAATATATTTCCAATAAGAATTTGCAAAGGAAAACTGCCTTCTCATGTCTGTCTTTCTTATCATATAGGAAAATGTCCTGCTCCTTGTGAAGATAAAATATCTAAAAAAAAATACGGAGAGACTATACAGGAATTAATTGCTTTTCTTTCCGGTAAGTCGAAAGAAGTGGAAAAGAAACTCAAATTTAAAATGCAAAAATTGTCAGAAGAATTAAAATTTGAAGAAGCTGCAAAAACAAGAGACCAATTAAAGAGCGTACAATTTATAGCAAAAAAGCAACGAGTAGTTTTCAATCGTCCAATTGATTTGGATGTTTTTGGATTACAGAGAAAGAAAAATATTGCTTGTATTGTGCTTGTTCTTGTGAGAGAAGGAAGAATATTAGGCACCGAGCATTACATTTTACACATTCAATCAAAAGTTGTTGATGGAGAAATAATGCGAGCTTTTATTTTGCAGTATTATAAAAATGCTTTTTATATTCCTCGCGAAATAATTCTTAAAGAAATTGACGAAAAGGAAATGATAGAAAGATGGCTTAAACGAAAATTTGTAATTCCCAAACGAGGCGAAAAAATTGAGCTTATAAAATTTGCTGAACGAAATGCAATTGTATGGCTTGAAACAGAAAATAAAGTGAACTATTCTCCCCCAAAAATTCTGGAAGAACTTAAGAAATATTTAAAACTTCTGAAACTTCCCGTTTGCATTGAAGCTTTTGACATATCAAATATTGGAGGTAAATATGCTGTCGGAAGTTGTGTTTCGTTCGTTAATGCCAAAGCTCAAAAATCTAAATATCGCAGATTTAAAATCAAAACAATTGATGGAATAAATGATGTAGGAATGATGAAAGAAATTCTATCTCGGAGAGCAAAATACAAAAATTTTTCCGACCTTGTGCTTGTGGATGGAGGAATAGGACAAGTAAGAGCGGCTCGTAAATACATACCTTCTCAGATTCCAGTTTTTGGACTTGCCAAAAAATTTGAAGAACTACATACTCCTGACGGTAAAATTATTTCCTTGCCCAAAGATTCTATGTCTTTAAGACTGCTTCAAAGGATAAGAAATGAAGCTCATAGATTTGCGATTTCTTATCATAGAAAACTTCGTGATAAACCGGAATCATTGTTGAGTGAGATTAATGGAATTAGCAAGCAAAGGAAAGAAATTTTGCTCAAGCACTTTTTAAGTTTCAACAAACTTAAACAAGCTTCAATATCTGAACTTAAGGAAGTTTCAGGAATAGGTGAAATTTATGCAAAAGAAATATACAATTTCTTGCGTCTCATTTGAGAGTCCATTGGGGTGGATTGCCTTAGAGGCAAATCAAAAAGGACTCAATAGGATTAGAGTGTAGAGTTAATTGAGACATTATAATAAAATTTTTGGAACTTTTTGAGCGGTATTTGTATCTAAACTATAAACAAAAAATGGAATTTGAAAAAGTAATAAAAGACCACTCTCGGAGGTTATTTAATATGGTATATGGAATGATAGGAAATTACGATGATGCTTCTGATATTACGCAGGATGCCCTTTTCCTTGCTTATAAAGCTTTTCCGAAGTTCAGGGGTGAGGCGGGAATATATACCTGGCTTTATCGAATTGCTAAAAACGAATGCAGGAAGCATTTTTATAAAAAAAAGCTCCATACTATATTATCTTTACGAGTAGAAATACATAACTCCGGAATAGACAATGATATTGATTCAAAACTTAGAGTGCGAAAAGCAGTTGCTTCTTTGCCATTTGAATATCGTGAATCAATAACACTTAAGTATTTCAATAGTATGTCTTATCAGGAAATAGCAGACACTCTGCAAGTTCCTATTGGAACTGTGAGGTCCAGACTTGCAAGAGGAAGAGCGGTTTTAGAAAAAAAATTAAAAGTGAGGTGAGAAAAATGAAGTGTAAAGATGCAAGAGAATTAATTCAAGCGTTTATTGACAATGAAATCACAGAAGGTGAGAAAGTACAGCTTGAGACTCATCTAAAGAAATGTGAAGCTTGCCAAAAAGTATTTGACCTTGCCAAGAAGAGCAAAAAACTTCTTACTACTAACATAGTTGAAGAGGAACTTCCGCCATATTTTGAAGCTAAATTTTGGGATAGAGTTAAAAACGAAACACAACAAGAAGGAATATTTATTCCTAAGAAATTAATTTCAGGATTCGTTGGAGCGATGATTGTGGTTATCGGTTTTGTTTTTCTTTTTCATAGTACAAGAGCTACGACTTCTGAAATATATATTGTTTCGCCACAACCTAATCACATAATATCCGGCGAAGAAACAACCATTAGTGCAGCATTTTATCCCAAACCAAGAGAAGGAAGTATATCTTTAGTTCTCAATGGCAAAACAGTTGCTCCCCTTATAGAACTGACAGATGACCAAATAATGTATACCTCAGAAGAGTCGCTTGACGAAGGATATTACAAAGTGAAAGTACAGCTAAAAGATAAAGATGGTAAAGTTCAACAGGAAAAAGAATGGCTATTTTATGTAGTCCCATAGATTTTCGATGCTGTCAGCAGAAATGAATTATTAAGAGTTTCCTCTATTTTATGATTTGCTATAATTCGTTAATGTGAAGCGGTTTTCTAATTGTCTATTATCTAATCAAAAGCAAAGCACTGGGTAGATTTGTGTAGCTTTACTCCAAGTACACAATTTTTATTTCAATTTCCTAATCTTTTCTCTATATCTCTATGGTTAATTCATTGTTACGGTAGTATTGAAATGCTTTGCATCAACGTAAAGACCGAAATTTTGAACAGAAGTAGAAGCATAACTATGTTCGTTTTTTATATACAGTTGTATCTTGTCCCCGGGTAAGCAATCCGATATATCTTCGACGAAAGTCTCGTAACTGGCTGAATTAGTGGATCTTATTGTTCCAATTGCCACATCATTTTTATATATTTGTCCATAAGCAGCATACTTTGTATTATGTGTTCTCATATCGAATTTGATTTTCAGTGTTCCGCTATTTCCAATTTGAACTTCTTTTTTCTTTGTCCATGTTGTTCCTTGTTTTGAGCATTCATTTGCCAGTTCTATCAATGGTATATCCCCTGAATGAAATTCAAGAACACCCATATTATCAGTTGTAAGTGCCCATTGATAACCATCCCATTTCAGGATTTGTCCAAAATCCGGCGTAGATGTTGAGACAGGTCTTGTTGCTATAAAATCAGTAGTTGGTTGAAGTACACTCTTTGCGTTTTTCTCATTAGTCGCAATTAAAAATTCTTTACCTGATTCCGCAAATGCGTCATATTTAGGTAGTTCTTTAACCAATAATCCGCCAACTATTGCTGACAGGAAACAAAGTCCTGTCACAAAAAACATATCCTTGCGATTCATAACATACCTCCTATTTTCTGTTAAGTTTCTATTTACTTTATTGTTCATTTCATCAAAATCAACTTTTGTACAGCTTTAAACTTATCTGCTTTAAATTTGAGAAAATAGACTCCGGAAGTAAGTTCTTTGCTGTCAAAAGAAATAGTATAATATCCGGGCTTGCTTTCTCTGTCAACAAAAGTCCTTACTACTCTACCGGATAAGTCATACAGTGTAAGCTTTACCTTTACAGTTCTTGGTACTGAGTATGTAATGATAGTTTTCTTCATAAATGGATTCGGTTTCTGAGATAAAGCAAAAGCATATTTGTTGTCTTGTTCGTTTATTCCTGTCCTGCGAGTTACCTTTATTTCAAAGTGACGCTTAATAGTATGCGTATAGATATAATTTTCCACCAGTCTCATATTAATATCAGTTTTTGCATCTAAATCAGTAAGGGTAATAGCAAAATATTTCGGCACCTTTGATATTGATGGCCAAGAAACCGTAAGTTCTTTTTCCTGAAAGCTGGATTCTATGTTTATTTTCCATGTCTTAGATTGGTTTTCTTCAAAAGGTGCTCTTATATCGGCATTAAATTTTTCACCAAGACATATCTCCCACTCAGGATGAGGAAAATAACTTTGAACCCAATTTCCTGGTGGATTTGGAGGTTCCGGATAGTCATAACGCATGTCAGATTCATCTGTAGCATCAGGTGCAACCCCTAAATATGTAATGCGGTCCCTTGCTTCCGGACATACAAGATGAATTGTAAGATTCCATGAATCAACGGAGACAGAATCAAAACAAACAGTAGGAGAAGACTTTACAGCTATATCTTTCTGAATAAGCAATTCACATCCTGGAACAATTGCAGGAAACCAACAACCCGTCCATGGAGAAAGATGATCAATAGAGATATATTCGTTTGTTTTTGGTGCATAATTGTATAATATATTATATACCCAACCTATATTAGTGGCATCCTGCATACTGAGAGTAGTATCGCCTTTTCTAACGCTATCTGGCTTTACAGAGAAAGGAAAAGGATCGCCTATAATATTCCAACCTTTTTCTGTAGATACAAAACACGTAGTGTCAGGATTTAAGTTATCTCCTTCAATATTACCAAGGACGCAATTATTTGAAACGCCTAACCAATAACCAGAACCTATTTCTATGGAATCCGGAGATGTATAACCAGCACTACTTGTAAATCCATATAGATAATAGATAAATCCCCAATCTCCAAAGATAGTAGCGGTAGTAGGGTTTTTTGGCAATAGAGGTACAGATATGAGTGTCCAGCCAGCAAAAACATTTCGTTGAGGTTTTCCCACAAGTAGCTTGAATTCATGAATACTTTCGGCAAATTGTGTATAGTGATAAGTTGGAAAAGCTTTTAAATCCTCAAATATGCCTGTTTGCATATCCATTAGATATATTCCATAATTTGCAGGTACTTGATTGGGAACGAATTGAAGTGTAATATCAGTTTGATCTGTTCGTTCCGTAAAGTTAAATATCATAGTAGTATCAATTTCTCCCGGCATTCTCATATCTTTGGCAAAGTTATCCGTTAGCGGATTATTCCATTCCGGATGCGGGAAAAAAGTTTGAATATAAGGGGAAGGAGAATTAGGAGGTTTTGGGACATCATACTCCGGATCATACCAAGAAGATGCTCCGTGAACCACTCCCGCATAGGCAAAAGAATCTTGAGTAGCATCGGATGAAGCGATTATTCGTATTTCCCAAACAGATGCAGTTTCTATATTTAAGCAATACCAATCATCCTCAATTGAAGTTACTAATTTGTTAATACCTTCCGTTGCTCCTGTGTTGTGCACCGTGCTTATCCCATTTATTTTCGTTCTAAGGATAACCCCAGAGGTATTTTCAGTATATGCTACTAAATCTATCCAACCACTATCATCCGGTTCATAGCTTGTAAATTTAGTAATATAGCTAAGAGGAGTGGGGATAAATTCCCGAACTTCTGTTCCACTTAGCTTCGTCTGAAAAACTACCAACGAATCTTTTATGTTAAGCTCAGGAAGAATTCCAATATGTGCTATCAAAGATACCCACTCGCTGTCCTGTTTAGCTGTAAATTTATATAATTGTCCGGAATCTGACGAGAATGCCTGAATTCCTGTCCCACTCAATTTAGTCCCAATAATTCTGATATTTGCTTCAGTATTTATTGTAATGGAAAAAAGACTAAATATTAGGATGAATCCACTTATATTAAAAACAATGGAACGTCTCATCTTACCTCCTTAATATTCTAATTACTTATTTATCTAATTATTATTGCCTTCCTCATAGCGTTAAATCTATCTGATTCAAATTTCAAGAAATAGATACCGGAAGTTATATCTTTACTATCCCATTTAACAGAATAGTAGCCAGGTTTTGTATCAGTATTTACCAGTGTTTTTACAAGTCTTCCGCATATATCATATACCTTAAGAGCCACGTGTGATTTTGCTGCTACGGAATATCTAATTACCGTATTTCTTACAAACGGATTAGGCCGATTTTGATGAAATGCCCATACATATCTTGGTAATTCGGTATCTGTAGTTTGTGAGTTATAAGTTACTTCTATTTCAAATTTATATGAATTGCAATGATTATTTTGTGGTATTGTGTATGTGTAACTCTCATTGTTTTCCATACTTATTTGTTTGTCCATTTCTTTATCCAGAAGAACAAATGAAAGTTCTTTCGGCATATCTTTTATAGTTGGCCAGCTAAGTACCACTTGTCCGTTCATTTTTTCGGAAGGTATGAATAAATTTGAGGATTTCTCTTTAACTGCTCTCAATTTAGTTACTTGATTCACGAGAGTTTGTTCCTTTGTTTCAACGGCAAGCTTTATGATAGTTCTACTCATAGAAGTTAAATTGTATTTTTCCGAATCTTTTGTTCTATCAATAGTTGAGTTTGTAGTTGCAATTTCAAAGTTCCATACTTTTATCTCCTTATCTTTCATCGGAGAGCGTATATCTCTGTTAAATTTATTGCCTATTTCAGGTTTCCAGTCATTTCTCAGGAAATAAACACTGATTTGTTCATCAACAGGACATACCGGTGGTTCAAAGAAATCTTGTTTTGCGTTGAATCCGTCGCTTGCTTCCGGTGATGTGCCCAGAGCAGTAATATTGTCCGAAACAATATTACCTATAGAAGTAGGTTCAACTCGTATAATCGGAGAAGCAGTTCCTTGTGTATGCTTAAACAGAGCATTTATAGTTAATCTCCATTCGTCTGTAGAGTGTAGGAGTTTGGTTTCGTAATCCGTTCCCTTTGTTCCTTCCTGTGTTTTCTTCATAATTAACTTAAGCGAATCTGCAAGAGTTGCAAACCAGCAACCTCGCCAACTGTGTAAAAATTTACTTTCGTCATACCCTGTTTCGGATATATAGTCGTAAAGGATAGGTTGAACTAATCCTGAATCAACGGCGATTCCCATATCTAAAGTATCCCCACCTATTGCTATCATCATATCATAAAATCCAATAGGTTCATAAAATGGGTCTCCTACAATATTCCATCCTTTATTAAGTGATACGGAAACAATATCCGGTGGAGCTATTCCACCGACATCAAGAGTAGTAGTATCTGCAACTCCAAGCCAATAGCCATATCCGTTTTTTATAGTTCTCGGAATAATATAGCTATTGCGATATCCATATAACCAATATTGCTCAACACAATCCTTGAAAATAGTAGCTGTATTAGAATTATTCGGTATAACAGGTATAGATATAAGTGCCCAATTTTGAACCTTTCTTCTGCATTGGCCTACAATTAGTTGGAAGTTATAAGTCTCAGAAGTATCAGAGACAAAAATATATTGATTATTGACTCTCATGTTTTGTGCAAGGTTATTTCTGATATCAAGGAGATAAATGTCTTGTCCCGTATCTACATCAATGGGTATGGTGCTAATAGTAATACTTTTGTTGGGTTGATCCGTAATAATCTCAAAGTCAAATACTTCTCGGGCATTGCAGGTTAATCCTCTCAGATCCACACAAAACTTGGGACCAAGTAGATGATTCCATTCCGGATGTGGAAAATACAACTGTAGGTATGGTGAGGGCGAAGGAATAATTGGTTCAGGTTTGTCGTATCCTTGATCAAAATTATCCGATGCACCACAATCTGTTCCTGCATAATTCAAGGTATCACAGCAAAAATCAGACCTTGCTGTAATCCGAACTTGCCAGGGAATGGTTATCCAAATCTTGGCAGTATCGTAAGCTTTATTTCCTGCTCCATCTACGGCTTCTAAAATGACTGTGTAAAGTCCTCGTTGCATTATATCGGAAGTATTCCAGACAGTCAAAACTTCGTTTACTTTACTTCCAGTCCCGAAATCAACAAGAATCGTATCTGTGGGCTCATCACCCTTACCATAAGATAGCTTCCAGTATTTAATGTAGCTCTCATTGTCGGTAACAGTGCCAATAATTTCTATGCTACAAGCTACGCAAGGTGTATCTACTGGTGAAATGATTTCAGCAATAGGTGGAATAATATCCGGAGGAATATCCTCAAGCTCAAGCCAATAGTAAGAAATTCCTGAATTATTAGTCCATTTTTCAGTAACAAATAACTCATCATTAAAAATATAAACATCATGTATTTCGTTAAATCCAGTTCCATAAGTCCACGCAGTATCTGTAAGGTCTGGTTTAAGCTTAATTATCTTGTTATTCGTAGCGTCTGAAACATAAGGACATCCATAACAATCAGTTGCAATTGAGGTAAGGTCGCAGTCTATTCCAAGAGGATAATGAGCAAGTGAGCTTCCTGTAGTATCGCAGTAAGCAAAGACTCCTTTTTTGCTCCAGCTATTATCTATCACAAATATATCTTTTGTATTTGTCCCATCTTTTTTGCCAACCGCTATATCACTTGGACCTACAAATTTTCCGTTACCAAAAGAAGATACAAAATTGCCGTCTATATCAAATTTGTAAATATTCTGCTTATACGAATCAGCAACATAGATTAAGTCATCTCCAATATTATCTGGAGTTCCATTATCACTATAATCTATCCCAAATGGCCATTCAAGAGTACCTTCTCCAATATCTTTGATAAATGTAATAGCTTTTACATATTTAGTCCATATTCCCAAAAAAGAAACGCTATCAATCCAGACTTTATAATGTGAAACTCTATGAGTTGAGTAGTCAGCAATAAAGATATTTGGAGATTTACCTGCTATATCGCAGGGACTACGAAATTGCCCAGGACCATTTCCTCGTGTTCCAAATGCAGGAAGATCTATACTTCCTTCAACTGTCCAAACTATTCTTGACCAAATCGGGTCACAAACAAAGATTATTCTTCCAGCAGATGTAGGCATAACCATAATTCCATGAGGTTGTGCGAAAATATTTACTTCCCAATATTCCTGAGCAACAGATCTTGTAAACCGTTTTATCAATGGGTCATCATAAAAGTTTTTTTGAACAAGTTTGGCATTTTTGCCTTTGCATCCAAAAAGATTCGCAGGATTACCTTCCAATAGTGGACTCCTGACGTTATATTTTTTAATCAGTTCTTCCCAATTTTCTAAAACTTTTGGAGCCTCAAAACTCTGCTCCGCTTGTAACGGAGAAGAAAAAAACACCACAAAAATTAGAAATAAATATTTTTTCATGTTTACCACCTCTCTATTTTTTTTCTTCATTTCTTGCTATTATTCTCCATTTTCTTTGATAGCAGAGAAGATAAGGAGAATCTTCATTTAGAAGATTCACGAAGGAATTATCCGAATATTTTCTTTTAAGGTTTTTCAAATTTTCTTTAGGTACTTCTTTTAAAAGTTCAAGAATATAAGGTGAGTCTGGATACCTCTCTATGAATTCGCCTATCTTTCCTTTATTTTTTTTTGCATATTCAAAGTAAGCCTTACAAGTGTATGGACTCTCAGGGTAGAGAGAGAAAAGTTTTTCACAACAATGTTCTGCCTCTTTTCCTTGTTTCTTTCCTGCCTCCCGCCAAAGGTCAAACGCTTCTTTTTCCTTTCCAGTTGCTTCAATTGTTTGAGTTTCTGTATTTATTTCTTTTGAAACACTACCTTTCCATGGAGTCCAGATTGGAACCGTAGTTGAGAAGCTTATTTTTTTCAGAAGATACTTTCCAGGAGTTACAATATCGGGATAGAATACGCTGGTAGGCTGAATAAAATCTATAATGGAATCATCTGATTGAAGTCGAAATCCAAGTTTTTTCCAGTTCCTTAAGTCATGCGGCTCAAGTACAAACAAGTCAAAGCCAAACTGAGGATGTTTTTTTAACTGTTTGCCTGTTTTTTTGTTTAATATTTTCAGATTTAAGGTAGTCCATCTTGGCGGTTGAATCCACAATTCTTTGCCAGAAGTATTAATAAGAGTAAGCTTAAACCATATAGGTTGATGTTTATAATAGAACTCTTTTTTGTTGTAAATCTCGTATTTTATTTCCATTTCTTTGCTTCCCATACACAGTGAAGGAATATAAGAGAACCCAAAAATTATTGCCAAAATAAGAGATTTTTTCATAATTACTCCTTTTAAAAGATTATTGGTCCCCGTTTTTTGGGGTTACCTCTAAAGTGATAGACACAGCTATCACAAAATCTTGGTTCAGTTAAAATTTCAGTAAAGTTTCTATATACCATTAAACAATTCAGCGAGAAATGTTCATAGCCTAATGCACCTGTAGTATCGTGTAGATATGCCGCAAAATGACCCAATTCATGAGCCGCCGTGCATCCTATTCTTAAGTCAATTGAATCAAGAGAATGAAGTGTAAAATATCTATTGTATATGCTCTGAACAAATACAAAAGAAACTTTGTTTGTTATGTTATCAGCTGGAGTCCAAGTTAATCCAAGGGCATAAGGAAAGTCTTTCAAGGTATCTGCCGCAACCAGATAAAGAGGATATTTTTCTGAGTTGTTGCGATAAGTCTGCCTAAAATCGCTTAAAGTAGCGACCGTTGTATCAATTACTATAGGTGTAATGCTTACATCACTTCTCATGGCAAGACTTTTATTAACTTCTATATAAGGATTTCTGTCGTTGTCTAAAGACCCAAAACACGATAGATTTTCCCCTTTGTAAATCCTTTCCATTACCCACCAAGCAGTATCAGGCAAATCACAACCTGAAAAGCAATCATACTCTATCCTCATCTTTTTCCACGTGGTAGTTATGCCTGAAACATGAGAACTATCTCCACAAATTGCTGTGATTTTGAAATTGTCGCCAGGGTGATATGTTCCATCATTATCCGGAGAACATTGAAAGTAAATGCTTGCCATTCCATCAGCATTTAAAGTAGAAAAACTATCCTCGATTCCATCAGCATCAAGAAACTTGGGATCCATTGCTGGCAGATAATCTGTACCTCCTCCACAATATCCATTGTCATCTCCAAGACCACCAAATGGGTCTACGATAGTTGAAATAGCTGGATCATCGGGATCTTCCCATCTCCATTTAACTGTATCACCAAAACTGCTTGCTGTAAATGTAGTTCTTAGTTCTATTTGGTGTGATGTATCAGCTATCGTAGTCTTATCTACATAAATTTTTTCGGGACTACCATCCTTCCATAGTCATTGGAATCTTCCCTATTATCCCCTATTGATATTGGTTTCCTTTTACATCCCACCATCAATAAGATTATTCCAATCAACACTGCAAACCCAAAGAATTTTTTTATTGCTTTCATTCTTACTGGAATATATCAAAGAAATTCATTTTGTCAAGACAAAATTTTGTGTGCCAAAATCTGTCGTTACTAATATCGTGTCTTCTTTTGAATCAACTCCTTGTCCATCTATGCCCGATGCCTTTACCCTTACAATATAATCTCCTGAAGGTATGCAACCACCTCCGAGAAACCTTCCATTCCAGGATATTGAAGTGAGAGTATCTATAACAAAATTGTTAGATACTGCAGATGCTCTTGACTTACCAACGTAAATTTGAGTTGTAGGAACTTCATTTTTATAGAAATCAAATTTTATCTCTTTATAAGTAGAGGTAAAACCAATGATTCCATTTGCAGCAGTATCCATCACAAAAAATGTTACTTTACTATCCTCAAAAAGTACCGTTACATTAGAAGTATCAGTAAGTACTATATCTCCATTTCCCGGAGTTATACCTTCAACCGTTACTTTATAAAAGGTGAAGAAAGTATCAGTGTCGGTGCATTTAATCCACCATTTATCATTGTCTTTATAGAGGTAAAATCCTTCATCTGCATAAACTCCCGGATCTTCCTTGTATGGCATTACATTATATTGATTACAATGAAATACACTCTTTTTAGAAGGCAAAGGACCCAACGCATTTATATCAATATTAGAGGGTTTTTCCTCAAGAAGATAATCAATTTTTAATTCTCCACTCGGAAGAATCAAGACATCCGGATTTGCTGTTAATAAGGTAATTGACGGTACTGTAACAACTCCTTCGGTTTTATTGAAAAGAGTAATTGTATCTGCGGTTGTATTGCCTGTTTTTTTCTCCACACTGACGAGCTTAATATCAAGCAATCCTTCGGGAAGGTCTGACAAGTTAATGTATCCAAGTATTGCCTCGCTTGGTGCAGGTTGGTTAGATTGGTTAGCAAGTCCATTCGGGTCTCTCCGAAAATCAGGAACCGTTACGCTATTACTCTGCCAATTTCCCGAACCGGCAGTTGCCCATTCTATGAGATAGTAATCAAAGTCGTAATCAGGACTCTGATTACTCATATCCGGATCATTGGCAATGCCTTTTATTGTAATAGTTGTGCTGACGAAAGTATCTAAATCACAAGGATAAGTAATAAGTGAACCTATGGTATTTTTCACTACCTGACTATATTCGGTAGAGATATTTCCAAGACTGTCGATAACCTCAATCCTCACAGTATGAGAACCATTTGAAAAACCGGACATATCTATATTATGTGACCAAGACACTGCCGATGCTTCAGGAGAGCTAATCTTTTCTTGCCTTACGCATAAGCCCCCAACATATACTTTTACCGAATCCCAGAACCAGTTAACCTCATCATCATCTACTTCCGAAATCTGACAACTTAAAGTAGTAAAATTATTTTTAACTATCCATGGATAGCAATTTAGCTGAGATATTAAAGGAGCAGTTCTATCAACTCTTAAGGTATCAACTCCTATGCCTAATGGTGTGGGAATTAATATTTCATTTCCTGCATCATCTTTTGCAGTTATTTCCATACTATATATTCCGTCAAGCAGATGATTTCCTGCGTAATCTCCTCCTTCAAAGAAATAGCAAGTATCCCAATCATTTTCACTTCCGTCAACAATGCTGTCACCGTACGCCATTCTTGTATATACAAGGCTCGTATCTGTAATGTCAATAAACTTAACATTAAGTTCCGTATGTTCATTGGTTTTATATGCAAGTTCCATATATATATTATCCTTAACAAATGGATTGGGGTAAAGTGGTTCTATAAGAGCGATCTGAGGTGGTTCAGTATCAATGAAAAAATAAGTTGTGTCACTTCCGATATTCCCTGCTTTATCTGAGGTAGAAACTATTGTCTTGTATTTTCCTGATTGTAACACCGTGTCTCCATTTGTATCTCTAAAATTCCACAGGACTCTTTTTGAATTACTATAGGAACAACCCATAACAATTGTGTTCCAGATAATAGCATTATTAAAATTTTGTATCTCTATATTTACTTTTCCATTTTGGCTTGGCTTGAATATAACATCCTGTAAATTGTCAGTAATTTGGAAAACAATAGGCATTTCAGGAGTAACTCGTGGCGAATAAGTTGAAGAATCCTCGGTCACCGGAGTAGAAATAGCAACTACCGGTTGAGTACTATCCACATAGAACGGCGAAGAATAAGAGGTACTATTTCCACCATCAGTTCCGCTATAGGCAACCAATTCTAATTGATATTCTCCTTCTTCATTACTTATGCCAACTAAATTCTTAGTAGCAGTATTCCCGTCTTTATCAGAAGGATTGCTTTGATAAAGAGAGTATCTGTAAGTATCGCTTGGAGCATAGACAAAAAGACTTTCGCTTACAATTCCAAAAGTGTTTTTAAAAAAAGCACTCACGGGTATATCTTGGTTGTATCCAAAACAATCATTCCATTCAGGAGTAATATTGGTAATCCTTGTACCATATCTGTCCCAAATCAAATAAAGAGAGCGTGGGTTACCGCATTCTCCTACTACATTTTTTGTCCTCATCTTAAGAGTATTATATCCGGGAACAACATTATCAGCCAGGCCATCAAGAACAAAACTGTTCCCATTAGTGCCAAGATTAGTTCCCCAAATAAGTTTAGTCCAATTTCCTCTATTTAGCTTCCATTCATAAGCTCCGGAGGCAAGTAAATAATCATCTATCCGACCATATACCTTATCTGGTTTGCGAGCAGCTTTAATTCCTTTGGCACCACCGGTAGAAGTAAGGTCTTCTCCGTTATCAATTATTGTTTCCGTACTATTATCATTGTAAGTCAAACTCTCCCAAGAAATAACAGGCGGATCTTCAAGAAAATCACAAAAAGTTTGCCATTTCTCCTTAGCTTCAGAATGTTCCATGAATTCTATTTTTTTTGTTTCAGCATTATATTTTGAGTATATTTTATTCAAGTTTTGGCTTTTTGTGTCGATAACCAAATCTGAGTTCCATTCCCACCAAAGAATTACTCCACCGGAAACAACAAGCTGAGAACCCCACCACACAAGACCAGGATTAAAGGGCGGTATGCATCCTGCTACTATCAGTCCAGTACCCCATGCTATCATGTGCGGAGAAAGAGCCTCCAACAGTAGAGATCTTCTTCCGATCAAACTATACCATTTGATACCGGAGCCGGCGAGTTTATCATTTGCATCATTCACATTATCTAAAAAATTACTTCCTTTGTGTAAATCTTTTGTTGCCTGTGAATAAATCATTTTTATTTTCTTAGTACTCACGATAGTCATAAATCCTGCATTAACAAGAGCCGTAGTAAGCACAGCTGCAGTTGTTGGCGCAAATACAAGAGAAACTATAATTGCAGGAAAAAGATAATCTTCCAGATAACATAAATCACTACCATTATTAGCACCATCTACAGTGATTATTTTCCATATATGACGAGGGTCTTTGCCATCTTCCAACCAATCTTTTACAAATCCTCTTGTTGTTGCACAGCCCATTGAATGAGCAATAATAATTATTTTAGCATCAGGATTGCTTGACCAATTGGAACCATAATATTTCTCTAATGTATATTCTACCCATGTTTTCAGTTCATCGGCTTGACCTTTCCTCTCAGAATTCATACGAGACTTGAACGGTTTAGGATACTCGGGATAATCTCTATAATAATCAATAGAACCTACATTGTCAGAAAAAGAAAATGCTTCAAGGTAGGAAGTGTCTTTTTCGGGATGATCGGGATCACAGTACCAGTGAAGATATTCTGTTCCAATAGAATCTGGGTGGAAATACCGTCCTAATCCTCCTCTGAAATCAGGGAAATTGCGTGCCGTATCCCAAGATCTAAAATCCGAATTTATCCCATGCACAAACAAAATGGGATAAGGACTATATGTTTCCAGTTCTTCACCAAATCCTCGGAGGTTATAAGAAAAGAGGACTAATGTAAGAATTATTAAACGATTTATCATTGTTCTCCTCCTTTTTACTTTAATATCTTTCTTGCTGCTGTCCCATCTACATTTAATACCCAAATTCCCTCGTCTTCTACCGCTATTTTATCTTCAAATACACGTGGGCGGTAATCTCCTATAGAATTAAGAAGTTTATAGGTTCCATTGGTAAAAGAGTATAGATATAGAGCGTAATCAGTATATACAAATTCCTCACAACTAGGAAGCCATTCAGGCCAAAAGGCATTATTAGGTTGATTAGTTACACTATCAGTAGAAGAATCTACGAAGGAATAGGACCATATCCATCTTCCTTTATTGTACAACAGAGTTTTGGTGTTTTCACAGAAACTTGGACGTGTCCCTTTTTCTATTACCTGTTGTAAATTATCACCTTCTTCATCCATCATCCATATTCCCTCTTGCTCTCCATCACTTCCAAATATTATCTTCGTACAGTTAAAGCTCCATCGAGGATATTCTCCCCACTGAAGTATATATCTCTTGTTTGTTCCATCAATGTCTATCGTCCATATTCCTGCTGCGGATTTCGGTTTTCCTAAAGAGTAAACAATTTTTCCTTTAGGCGAAATGTCCATACTTCCTCCACCACCTAATTCACCACTAAATTCTACCATTTTGCTAATCTCTCTCCTATCGCTCCCGTCTGGTTTACACGAGCATATATACCACTCATTTTTTTCGCATTTATAAGTTTGGGAAAAAGGCCAATTTATTATCTCTTTTTCTGTCAAATCATTCCTAAAATAATAAATCCTTGTTCCATCTGCATTCCAGCAAGGTGCATAATATCCAGTTCCATAATGATATTTATCTTGCGTGCATCCTGTTATTAAAAATAAAAATATTAACCATTTGTATCTCATATTAACCTCCATTTTCTCATTCTTTTGTTACGACGAGGGTCTTTGCCATCTTCCAACCAGTTTTTTACAAATCCTCTTGTTGTTGCACAGCCCATTGAATGAGCTACAATAATTATTTTGGCATTAGGGTTATTTGCCCAATTTGAACCATAATATTTCTCTAACACATGTTCTGCCATGCATCTTAGTTCATCTGCCTGACCTTTTCTATCGGAATTCATACGGAAGCTATATAGTTCAGGGTAATCAGAATAGTATCGATCATAATCAATAGACCCTCTATTGCCAGAAAAAGAAAATGCTTCAAGGTAAGGATTATAGGGTTCTGTAGTATCGTAAATACCTGGTAGATAGTATTGTCCCATAGCATCTTCCTCACGAGTATCATCCCAAGCTTTCTTGCTTGAGTTTATACCGTGCACAAAAAGTATTGGATAAGGCTCGTAACGTTTTGCCAAAAGTTCTTTGCTCACCGTTATTTGTAATGCCAATATTCCTAATGGCACGTAACATTTAACCATTTGGATATTTACACGCATTTTTACCTCCCATTTTCAATCAAAGGGGGTTGGATCCCCATCAATTATTTTTTTTGCATTTGAGCCATCAATATTCGTAATCCAAATCCCTGCACCTGCAGCCTTTTCTTCGCCTACAATTTGATCTCCAAGTGGTGAAATTTTTGGATGAGTTCCTAATATGTTAATAGTAGAAATAACTTCAGCATTTGTACTATCTTTATGAACTAAACATATGTTTCCTAAATAATAATATAGTATTTTTTTGCCATCGGGCGTCCACGAACAAGGATGTGAGCTAGAGATAACTTCTCGGACAATATTACCGATAGTATCTATTATTACAATTTTCCCAGTCCCGATGGCTATCTCATTGCCTATAGGTGACCAAATCGGAGAAGACCCGCTTTCGTATATTTTTTTCTCTTCGGAACCGTCTTCCTTTGCTATCCATATTCCTCCTCCATTGTATATTTTATCATAAACGATTCTATCCTTCGCTGGAGAAATGCTCGGATGACTCCCTTCAGAAATGATTTGTTTCAAGTTGTCTTCTTTCAGCATATAAATGCCCTTTTTATCACAAAGATTGAAGGAGAATACTAATTTAGATGGTTGAATCCAGGTAAGGCTAAAATGCCCGATTAGATAAATAAGGTCTGCTTCTTTCTCAGAGAATTCAAAAATTTTTGTTATCTCTTTCCTATCACTCCCATCTGGCTTACACGAACATATATACCACTCATTTTTCTCATACTCATAAGTTTGAGAAACAAAAGTATTTATTTCTTTTACCGTCAAGTCATTCCTAAAATAATAAATCCTTGTCCCATCTGCATTCCAGCACGGTGCATAATATCCTGTTCCATAATGATATTTTTCATAAGCACAGGACAAAAAGAGTAAAGATATAA
>JAUVIV010000111.1 GCA_030592575.1 bacterium
GACAGCAAGTATATCTCGCTCCTCTTTTGTTAAATGTTTGTATTTCCTGTGCATTTTGCTCTGACCTCCTTTCTTCTCTTGTCATTATATCAGAGCGTTGCACTTTGTCATTGAACTTGTGAGATTGAAAAAGATTTTTTACATTTTTTATCTTTTTATCTCTTAGATTCTTTTTCTATCCCTGTTTATTTAAAGAAATTATTTTTCTCAAAACTTAAATCATTTTTTAGACATACTCTTGTAGTACAACTTCATTCGTATAACATCTTATACGCGTGATAACTTCCGGCGACTTTTCTCACATATCTTCTTGTCTCTTTAAAAGGAATATGTTCAACCCATTCATCCATTTTTGTCGGATCTCGGCTTACCATCCATTTTTCAACATTATGTGGACCTCCATTGTATCCTGCAAGAGCAAACTCTATACCGCCATTAAATTTCTCAAGACAGTAAGCAATATAAAATGCGCCAAACTTAATGCTTGTTTGAGGATGAAATAAATTATATCTCTTTACTCCTATTTTTTGGGCAATATGTCTTCCTGTTGGTGGTATGACTTGCATAAGTCCCTTTGCATTGGAAGACGAAACTGCATTCGGATTGAAATGACTCTCTTCTCTTATAAGAGCAAATACAAGGAATTTATCTATCCCTTGAGCTTCGCTTTCTTTTTGAATGGTTGGCAGAAAGCTCAATGGATAAAGCACTTTTGTGAATTCTCTTGGAACAGGTCCCTTAAACTGAATTCGTTTTGCATACGGAATTGCGAGCCAGTCTAATCCATAAATATGAAAAGTTTTTGCAATCTTCCAATTAGCAAGTGGATTATTTGGAAGTGCTCTAAATTCAGCTAATCCATATTTTGTGATTCCAAGTTCTACCAAAAGTCTGCCTCGTTCAAATCTTTCATATTCATTCAAAGATAAGGTGCAATCAGAATTTTTGGCAATCCATTTTGCTGTTGATATTTTTGAGATTTTTCCTCTTTTGCCAAGTCTCCAAGTATAATAAGATAAAGGATATTCTTCTATTAATTTCTTTTTGTAAAGTTGAGCTTTCCAATCATCTCCTTCTTCAAGCATTACACGATAACACCAATAATAAGAAATGGATTTAGGAGCTTTTCTGAAACATCTGTAAGCAATATTCAATTGCCTGAGATCTAATGCGAGGAATCCTGCTCTGAAATTTGCATACTCAAAAAATGAAGTGTTTTCCGGAATACTGCGATAAGCAATTATAGCTTCATCAAATTTTTCAAGTTTCTCAAGAAGTCGAGCTTTTAAGTATATAGCCTCCGGGTCAAAAGATTTGTTGTAATCGCTAAGTGCTTTTTCATCTTCTTCAAGTTTCTCACTGCATTGACCGGCAAGTCCCCAAAGTTTATATCCTCTGGCTATTCCACGAGCATATCTATATTTGCCAAGTTTGTATAAACTTTTTGCTAAAAACCCTCCTCCTCCTCGTATGCCCTGAAGAGAAGCAGCTGCATCTTTATGCTTTCCTGCAAAATGATTGATTTTCCCAATGAGCAATAAGCTATCTTCTGGCAGTTTTGCAATTGCATATTTTGCGTATTCAGAACGTGGATATTGAGTTGCTATTTTGAGCCAGAGTGAAGCGGAACTTTCGTATTTTGGAATTTTGCATTCTGCTTTTTCTATAACATTAGCAATTTTGTACCAGCTAAATGGTGGTTCAAATTCATAATCCCATACATCTATTGCATTTTCCCAGTCTTTGAGTTTTTCATAACACCAACCAAGTTCACGCATAGCCCAAATTAGACTAATAAAATCAGGGAATTCATTCGCTAACTTTTCATAATAAATGATAGCTTTTTCGTACTTATTTAATTCTTTGAAACAATTAGCTATGCGATAGATAGCATGCTCTCGTAGTACTGGATTAGCTTTTTCGTAATAGTAAATAGCAGTGCCAAAATCACCCAGATTTTCACAAGCCCATCCAAGTTGGAAATTGTCTTTTAACTGAGGCAATGCTTTTTTGTAGTTGCCTTCTCTTAGACATATTGTTCCTTCTTTGCTTATTTTTGTTGAAGCAATCTTGTGTGTTTGCCTTGAATCTGAATTTACCGAAATTCCTAATAGAAGTATAAAAATTAATAGACGCATATCACTTTTTGTTTTGCCTAAGTTTAATATTTTCTTATTGATTGTCAAAGACTTTTTACGAAAAATCTTAAGAGAGATAGTGGATGATGGAATATTTAAGAAGATATTACTTTAATATGTTTAATTGATAGCTTGACAATATGTAAAAAATCAATAAAATTTTAGTAGTGTATGTTGTTAATTATCCTTTATAAAACGGAGGATAATAAAAGGAGAAAAAAATGAAAAAAATAATACTCATTCTAATTTTGTTGCCCTTGATTGTTAATGCAGGACAAATAGAATTGCTTCATCAAGGAATAAAAGAATTTGTTCCATATACATATGGACTAAATCCACCAAAAGCAGGTTCATCGAAAAGAAGTATGCCTATGCATTCAACAGGATTCTCTAATCTTGTTGAGCAAATGGGATTGAATGGCGAAAAACTTATTACTCGGATTTCCACAAAAGATGATATAATTATTGATAGTACAGTAGTGATAGATTACGATACTACAATTTGTGGCAACATTATATTAGTAGGAGATGCCCAGTTTATTGTTCGAGACTGTTCCTTTTTCTTGAAAGGAGATTTATATGCGTATCAGAATTCATTTTTCTCCGTAGAAAATGTTGATTTTGTAATACCACAGGATTTTATCTATCAATTTGGGCTGATAGCCATTGATTCTGCCAGGATAACAATAAAAAATTCTCGGTTACATAGCTCTAATTTTCCTATGAGTGCCGTTACTATCTATAATGCATCTTTTTCTATGGATAGCGTAGATATGGATGGTTCTTTTATTACTTTCTGTATGTTTGGTAATAATGGCTCAATTGATATTCGACATTCTGATAAAGCAGGAGAGTTTGTTATGCTGAGTGATTCAGCACAACTTAATATTGTACATTCCGATACTGTGCTTATCTGGCTTGGTTTTCCACGAGGTGCTTCAGGTGAATTGTATGGTTCTCCGGATATGGACGAATGGGTTGAGCAATTTACCTATCCCGATAGTACCTGCACAGGAATAAACTATTCAATCAAAGTAGATTCACTTTATGGACTTATACTTGCAACTATGGCAATGGATAGTACCGATATAACTGTATATGATGCTGACCTCCAAAGTGCAGGCAATATTTTTGAAGTAGCAAAATATGACAGTTTAGGAACTGTGATTCCTGATACTATATCGGGACTTATAGATGATTCTCATTATGATGATTGGGTAGTACCACTTCCGGAAAGAAATTTACGTCTTGTAAATACATCTATTCGTGCGTGGAATTTATATTTTTATGGAGAAACTGACCTTACTCTCAAGAGTTCTATTTTTGGAGAGTGCCTTTCAGCTGATTCTAATAAAACTACACTTATGCAAACTACTTGCGACGGATTTGGTGGACACATAGGATCGTCAGGTTCATCCTTCTTAATCGCATTTTTTACTTCTCTATATACTGATGCACTTATGGAGGGACATTCTGTATCTATATTTCTTTTGACTAACTTTGTTCTTGGGCACTTAATAGCACGAGATATGGCAGTGTCAGTAATATATAATACTATTCTTGCCAATCCTATACAGGTTTATGACTCAGCTGCAGTTATGATAATGGGTTTATATCCTCCATCTCCTGCGTATATTGATGATACTATTTCTATTCAAGGAAGTGCAACAATAATTAGAGTTCCCGACTCACCATTTGAATTTGATGGGTATAGAGTAGAATATGCTTCGGAGAAAGATACTACACAATTTTTCCCATTAACTGATAAAATTACAACTCCTGTAGATGATGAAGAACTTTGTGAATTCATAACTTATGGACTGGATGTTGGAAATTATATAATCCGATTGGTATATTATTTCTTAGCTTTTGGCGAAAATGATAGCTTATCGTTTGATAATGCAGTTTATTTGACTTACAAACCGGGAATATCCGAGAAAGATATTCAATCATATAAGTTTTCATTTTCTCTGTGTTCTGTCTCATCTTACTCTAAAACCAAGATACAATACACAATTCCGCAATCAGCAAATGTTGAGCTTTCTATATATAATATTTCCGGACAGAAAGTAGTTACATTGGACAGGGGAATCAAAAAAGCCGGTGAGTATGAGGTTATATGGGATGCAGAAAATTTTTCTGATGGGGTTTATTTTTGTAAATTGAAAGTAGGAGATAATTTTTTGCAAACTAAGAAACTGCTATTTTTAAGGTAAGTATGGAATGCAACCCTGACCCTGAACTTGTTTCAGGGGGATTCAGTGGGTGCTTTTGCAAATAGCTTGAGCAAAGTTCAAGTACTCCATAAAGCAGTAGCCCCGTAAAAGCGGGATTTCCGTTGCACTTCAACAAGCTACTGCACTCCAAAAGTTGATACTTTTGAGGTAGTAAACAAAAATAGTACTTCTACAAATTTTTTGGAACTTTTTACGCAAGTTTTCTATCTAATATAGAAAAGAAAAATTTCAAAGAGTTGCCTGAAATAATAGATAGGAACAAATTAATTTGGAATTTCCCGCCGCTTGCGGCGTGGGATGGGAAGGATTATGATGGAAGAATAGGGTCCGGAGTCTATTTTTATAAATTAAAGATAGATGATAAGTTTTCACAAGCCCAAAAATTGCTATTTTTGGAGTAGTCCCGAAACAAGTTCGGGATAAACTATAGGAGAAAAAATGTTAGCATTTTCACTTATTTTAGGTTTTGTTGTCATGCAACCACCAGACAACTTGAATGATGTGGTTGTGTGGACATTTAACGGAAGAATAACAGAGGAATGGCATGCAGATTCTGCAATGTATGTGAACCCACAATATTGCAAAAGAGCATGGTTTAAATATTCCGAGATTCCCTGCAATTATTTCGCTGATCCTATTTATAATCTTTTGACAATTCCACCTTATATAAATAATTTGGGTTCTTTATTTGAAGGCGGAGTTCAGTGTGCTCATATACAGTTAAACAAAGGATGGCCTTGTGATAATGCTTATGATGATGATCACCAGCCACCTTATGAAGTACCTGAACCTGTTTTTTATGATTTTGCAACAAGAAATGCAAATGATAGTATATATTGGCTGGGAAATTATACTTATCCCAAGAGCAATGCTTCAATAGCTAATGAGAATTGGCAGGATTTTTTGTTATACTGGGCTTATGAGCAAATTGATGCTAATGTGAATGCATTGGAGTTTGATCAAATAAATGCAGGATACCGTTTTACCACCACAGGTACGTCCGGTAATAATAGCAATGATGGATATGATGACTATGCTATAGGGACTGCAAATTTTGCAACTAACCTTTCAGTAGTATGTAAACATGGCATAATTAACCCAATTGAATGGTTTATGCCAACAGATTCAGCGAGTTCTAATAATGATTCAGTTTTTCTTGCTTTTGATGATAACAATGAAACATACTGGCATTCATCCTTTGCTGGTATCCATTGGATTGAGATAGATTTTGGTCGAATACGGACAATTCAACAGGTTTATTTAAGATTTCCTTCAAATCATATACTTAATAATTTTGAGGTTACTTACTGGAATGGAAACACTTGGCAAAATTTTAGTCCGCAAATATCTTTTACAGGAAATATTGATTCTATTTGTTCATTTCTTGTTGAACCTATCAAAGCAATAAAAGTTAAACTGGTTTCAACTGATAATGAGGTATGGCTTTCAGAAATGCAACTTTTGGGTCAAGGATTCAGGCAGTATCTTTAAAAAAAATACTGTGATAGTTTAGGCTGGTCTGTTAATGATTCGCAATGGAAATCAGAAAAACTTGTTGTTCTATCAGATACTTCTGTCTGTCCTGATGGCACTATGAATACTTTCAATTACCGTAAATACCTTCTGGCACATGGATGGTCGGGCAATCCGTTTGGCACGGATATTACTTTAACAAACTATCTTGACCCTGCAAATCCTTTCTTTTTGGACTGGTGTCCGACAAAATATATAAGTGGACTACTTTTACCATTTTTCACTGATACTAATATTTTTGATACTATTGTGATGTTACATTCAGCTTCCTATTCATATCAAAGAACATATCTGAACTTTTGGTTTCCTGCGATGGATAGTGTAAGAAGCTATGCAGCAAATCTTGGAAAGGATATTTATGTAGCACGTAACGGATTTTTTAATCCCAGCTATGAAGATTACTTATTAGTTCCCTTAGGTGCTCATCCGATTTTTCCTGTATATAACGCACCATCTCTTGAAGATTCAAACAAGGTTTTATTAGATGGCTTTCAGGCACGCATCAATATATGGAGAATGTTAAAGGAATATACAGTAAATTCAATGGGGCAAGATGTCCCGCTTGTAGCATTTTGCGATTTTGCGGACCATTTGCCTTTTGCTCATCTTGGCGGAATTAATGAACCTGCGGATCAAAGAGAAATATACTTGAGGACATATCCAATGGAAATGCGTGTTGCAGGAGTAAATTTTTGCTATCCTGTTGTTGAAAGCGAAGAAATTGCCTGGCTTAACTTAACCTCCAATGGAACAGCCCTTATTGATGTTATTAAGCAACAAGCAGATTTTCTGAATGCATATTATCATATTTATCGTAATGTAATAGTGAGTGATAATGAAACACTAATTACTGTCAATGGAATTGTCCCATTTAATGGTGAATGGAACTATACATTTGGTAGGATTGACTCACCTGTGAATGATTCTAAAGTAACAATTGCTTATATGGATGCTGATGATGGAACAAAATCATATTTACATATCATTAACCATAATTGGGATAGTTTAGCTTATCAAATGATTCCACAGGATAGTATCCCAATGGAAATACCTATAAGAGATAGTTGTATAATGGTAAGGGTTATTTCCCCAGATTTTGCAGGAGAAGACACATTATCTTTTACTTATCAAGATAGTGTAGTGAGTTGCACAATTCCGAATTTAGCTTATTATGATGTATTGATTTTGGATTTATTCTCTACGGATGTAGAAGAAAATGCTCCTATAAGGACGACATTATTTTA
>JAUVIV010000016.1 GCA_030592575.1 bacterium
ACTCAAAAAACACATGCCTACTTCCACCAGTTCTTATAGCATGATTTCGCATGCCTTGAAATCTTATACCATGCATAAATAAATCATTAGGCCAACGGTCTTGGATCCTAAGATAAGCTCCGGAAGCGGTTCTATCGTGGTCAATTATTGCTTCCTCACCAGGATATTCGAGCCATACGACAGGTTTTACGTGTCCACGCCAGTCAAATGCATATTGTTGACTTCCTGGTGTACCTTCAAAATAACCTTCTATATCGTAAGTTCCACCCCTGAAATAAACAAAATTATTAGCATATGTATTGTCCAAACGAGAAGCATAGTCTGTTCCCCTGTAAATATCTACCATTGTCATAAATGGATCTCCTATTGTTCCATCTCCCCCATGACTTCCGTTAATAGCATCCAAAAAGATAAATCCACTGGTTGTGACAGTTATCGTCCACGAATGAGAATCTACAGAACTTTCGGCATCTGTAACCTGTACTGTGACATTGTGTGGAGAACCTGATTCTGTCGGATTTGACCATGTAATAATACCTATATTAGAATCTATTGTCATCCCTGATGGAAAATTTATTAATTCATAAGTGAAGGGATATGCTCCACCAAATACTCCAATAGGAACTTTGTATTCTATTCCAGGATATGCTTTGTAATAACGACTATTTGTATTTAATCCTTCTTGTGGTTGGATAATTTCTAAAGGATAATTGGCTGTCAACCCCTCCTCGCTACAAACAACTAACAAAACAACCGCCAGCAAAATCATTAAAACATTCTTTTTCATCTCACCTCCTTCAAAATCAAATAGCGTTCTGGGTCTTGCAAAACTCCATTTAACCATACCTCATAGTGAAGATGAGGAGCTGAACTTTTACCTGTTGAACCCACAAAACCTATTAAGTCGCCTTTGTTAATGTGAAGTCCTTTTACTACAGATATTCCTGCAAGATGTCCATAAACAGTTTTAAACCATTTTTTGTTTGTAATCTTAATTATATTTCCGAAAATTTCATCCCAACCTGTAAATATAACGGTTCCGCTCATTGTACTGAATACAGGAGTTCCAAGTTCAGCTGCAAAATCAATTCCGTTATGCGTAGGTGAGAATTTTTGAGTAACCCATCCTTTTGTTGGATAGATTGATGGTATTAATGATTGCTCTGCTTTTTCCTTAGAGGTTAAGCTATTAGGAAGAATAACAGAGGATCGTGATATTACTTGAGAAGTTGATGAAGTTATTTCAGGGGAAGATGAAATTATTTTAGAAGGTATTTGGTTCTTAGAGCTAAAAGAAATGGCTACTTTTGGAGATGATTGTTCAGATGTTTGTCTGACACCAAGAAGATTTGCTATCTTATTAGTGCGGTCTTTTAATTCATTAAATTCTTGAGTAAATAATTCTAATTTTGCATATTTTTCACGCATTTCTTCATTTTCACTATTTAAGGCTTTTATTTTTAAACTTTTCTCTATCATATTGCCGTATTCAAAGATAAGCAATCCTGTACCTCCAATAATACAAATAAATACTCCCATTAATACACGAGCACCAAATTGTGAAATAGTATAGGTTCTTGTCTTACCACCTGAATCTGGAATTATAATAATTGAAATTTTTTTATTTTTATGTGTAGTATGCATAATTAAGATACTTCTAAAAACTCATATAATAACTTTAAGAGAGTTTAATTATTTTTAAATTTATTTAATTTAGCTTTTATTCTCTTATTTGTCAAGGGATAATTTTATTTGAGACTTTTTCCAAAGATTTTTTTAAGTTCGGAACAGTATGATAGAGGCAAATTTCTTCAGGTGAAATCCATTTTATCTCAAGATGTTCCCAGTCAATAGATATTTTTTTCTTGCTTTTTACATGGAAAAGATAAGGATGCACAATCCATTTCTTTTTTATTGTATTATCTATGATTTCAAAAGGAATGCCTTGTTTTACAAGCGTGATATCATCTGTCGTTAAACCGGTTTCCTCTTGTATTTCTTTATATGCTTGTTCAGTTGGGCTGTTTGATGGATTGTCAATATAGCCTGATATACCTGCCCATTTTCCTTGATAAGTACTTACGGAGTTGCTTCTTTTTAGAATTAAAATCTTATCCCTGTATTCAAGAAAACAGGTTACGATTTTATTTGTTTCAAGCATTATTTATTAGGTTAATGCTTAATGAGATATTTATGGTGTATTATTCAAGTAACTCAAGTAGGGGTTCCAATTTTTTTCTTCTTTCTTTGTATTTCAATTTTCTGAGTGCTTTTTGTTCAATCTGGCGAATTCTTTCTCTTGTTACATCAAATATAAGTCCGACTTCTTCTAATGTTTTTGGTCGTTGTCCGTGGAGACCAAATCTTAGGGTTAAAACTTTTTGTTCTTTTTTAGTGAGATCTTTTAATACTTCTTCTAACCTTTCTTTTAGCATAACCCTGGATATTGAGTAGGCTGGTGAGTTTTCGCTTCCTCCTGCAATAAAATCACTGAAAAAGGAGTCTCCATCATCTCCGATAGGGTGATCAAGTGATGCAATATCTTGTGTAATTAAATAAACTGATTTTACCTTATGTACTGAAATCATTAGTCTATCGGCAATTTCCTCAGGAGTTGCTTCCTTTCCGTATTCCTGAATAAGGAATCTCGCTTCTCTGAGAACACGATGGATTATTTCTACCATGTGGACTGGAACTCGTATTGTTCTTGCTTGGTCAGCTATAGCTCTTGAGATTGCTTGCCTAATCCACCAACTGGCATAAGTAGAGAATTTATATCCTTTCCGATAATCAAATTTCAGTATTGCTTTCATAAGCCCGGCGTTACCCTCTTGAACAAGGTCAGCAAAATCAATTCCTTTGCGTAGATATTTTTTAACTATTGAGATTACCAGTCTTACATTGGCATGAGCCATTTCCTGTTTTGATTTTGCTATTTCATCTTTATGTTTTTCTACTTTTTTAAGTAATTTATCGAAATTCCACCATTTCATACAAAGTTTATTTTCTACCTGTTTTACAGTATATTTTGTCGAAATATTTTTATTTTCTCTTGCAACATTTGTTTTTTTGTCATTAATTCTATTATGAAGAAGTAAAAGTTTAGCCAAAAAGTTTTCTATATATCCAAATTGTAAATTGATTTTTGATATTTCGCATCTTACACACCGACGCCTACGTTTAATAAAAGGTGCCGGAGCATCGTTTGCTCTTAGTTTTACAATTTCAGCTCGTTTCTGTTTAATAAAATCCATAACTTCCAAAACTTGCACCTTTTTTTCTTCAATAGACTCAAAAGTAGGAGCAGGTATGCCTATACGGACAAATTCTTCAGGTGGAATACGGCGATTTTCAATTTTTATACGATATTTTAGAAATTCATCCATTACAAAAGTTGTGGAAAAAACAAGCTCTCCTATTGCTATATAATGTTTTTCAATGTTTTGTGCAAGTATTGTTTCTTGTTCTCTGGAAAGCAGAGGGATGGAACTTATATCTTGTAAATACATTTTTGCCGGATCTTCAAGCTTGCGAATATCAACAGTAGAACGTCTTTTTGAAGTTTTTTTCTTTTTGTCTGTGATTTTTACTCCAATGATTTCAAGTTCAGCAATAACTTCTTCAAATTCTCGAGGAGATATAATATTATCAGGAAGAAGGTCGTTTAATTTCTCGTAGGTTATTTCTCCGTGTTCATTCACGGATTTCATTATTCTACTTATTTCTTCTTTCATCAGGCTATTTCTCCTTTTAAGGATACTTCTTGTCGCTTTAAATCATAGAATTTTTTTGAAGTCTCGCTTTTTCCTTCTGGTATTTTTTCTTTTAGCTCTTTTTTTTCTGCATTTATTCTTATTCTCAATATGCGATTTAGATAATCTTTTCCTAATTTTTCATAATCAGTATTTTTGTCAGTGTCTTCATCAGGGGCTTCTTCAAATGAAAAATTTGTAAAGTGTTTTCTTAAATTTTCATTTGATATAGAATTCAAAACATCAGCACTTGTTTCTCCATTAAGTACAAGTGCAAGTGTGTGTTTTAATTCATTGGTTGAAACCTTAAAATCTTTTTTTGCTAAAAGTTCTCTTACTTTTGGATAAGTTGCTGCAATTCCTAATAATGTAGCTTCTAAATTATCTATATTTTTACTTTCACTTACTTTGTTTGTTTTTGGAATTACTCTTTCAATTAAAAGAAGGTCTTTTCCTATCCCAAGTTTTTTTGAAATCTCATCTGTCCAAAGTTCTTTTTTCAATGGGTCATTCATCTTGCTTAATGTTTCTTGGAAGTTTCTTACCAATTCTTCTTTCTCAGTTACATTTGAACATTTTTTGATTTTAAACTCTACAAAATTTTGAACTTCGGTAAAATTTAATTTTCCATGTTTTTTTACATATGAATCAGGGTCTTCTCCGTCGGGGAAAGGTAAAACTTTAACATCAAACCCTTCCTCAAGAAATATATCTATTGCTCTTTCTGTTGCTTTATGTCCTGCCGTATCTCCATCGTATGCAATTGTTACAGACTTTGTGTAGCTTTTCAAATATCTTGCTTGTTCCTGTGTGAATGCTGTTCCTAAGCTGGCTACTACATTTTTTGTTCCAGCTTGATAAATACTAAGTAAATCCATATATCCTTCTACTAAAATTGCTTCCTTTCTTATTTCTGAACGTGTTTCGTATGCTCCGTATAACAATCTTCTTTTCTTAAACATTGAAGATTCTTTTGAATTTATATACTTTGGTTCTGAATTATCAAGAACCCTACTCCCAAAACCTACTACTTTTCCCGCTCTATTTCTTATTGGGAATATTATTTTTCTCCTGAATACATCTTGAGTTCCGTTCAAAAGTCCAAGAAATTCAAAGTTTTCTCGTTTAAGACCTTTGGTTTTAGCTTCATTCCAAATTATTGACTGTTCGGGAGTGTATCCAAGCATAAATTTGCGAATAGTATCATCTGAAATCCCTCGCTTTAGAAGCCATTCTCTCCCGGGAGCTCCTTGCCCACTCAATAAGGTAGAATGATAAAGATTTGCAACGAGTTCGTTTGCTCTATATAAGTCCTCGTTCTCATCTTTTGTAATTTCTACTTGAATACCTACCAGTTTCCCAAGTTCTTGAACAGCCTCATAGAAACTCATATTATTGTATTCCATTAAAAAGGTAAATACATTGCCAGACTTTCCGCATCCGAAACATTTATAAATACCTTTTTGCGGAGATACAGTAAATGAGGGAGTTTTTTCCAAATGAAAAGGACACAATCCCTTATAATTATTTCCTACCTTCTTTAAAGGGATATAATTTCCAATTATCTCTTCAATTGGGTTAGCTTCCCGAATCTCTATAATCTTATCTTGAGATATTTTCACTTAATATCTTTTAAGTTTAGGTTTTATAGTCTTCTTTCTCACAGATGGTTTCTCGTAGTATTCGTGTCGTTTGAGTTCTGCAAAAAGTTGTTCTCGTTCACATTCTCTCTTGAATCTACGATAGGCACTTTCAAAAGTTTCCTTATCTCTTACTCGCTCTATTATCATGTACAATCACCTCCTTTCTCATTACGTTTAGGTGTCTCATTTAATAATTTAAATTCACTTTTTAGATGCATTATAACTCAAAAAGATTCGGTTGTTTTTATATATGTTTTTTTTAATACTCGTCGTTGAGTAATTGACTAAGTTCTTTGATTGTTTTTTCTGCTTCAGAAGATAATTTTTCAGGTACACGGACAGAAACTTCTACAAGTTCGTCTCCTTTTCTGTAGTTGTTTAAGTTGGCAAGTCCTTTGCCTCGTAGTTTGAATATCTTCCCGGATTGTGTTCCACGAGGTATTCGCATTGATACTTTGCCATCAAGTGTTGGTACTTCTACTTTTCCGCCGAGAGCTGCGACTGAAAACGAGATAGGTAGTTTCATAAATATATTTCCGTCTCTTCGTTCAAATATATCGTTTTTCTGCTCATCTATTACTGCTATTAAATCACCGGATGTTCCACCGTTGCGTCCTGCATTTCCTTGTCCTCTGAGTGATATATAATTACCTGCTTTTACGCCTCCTGGAATCTTGATAGCTACTGTTGCTATATTCTCTGCAATTCCTGAACCTCTGCATTCATTGCATCGTTCTGATATGATTTTGCCTCTTCCTTCACATTCGGGGCAGGCAACTACATTCATCATTTGACCAAAGATTGTTGAGGTTACTTGTTTCACTCGTCCGCTTCCTCCGCATTTTGGGCAGGTTTTAAGTCCCTTACCTCCTATGCCTCCGCAGGTTTTGCATTTCTCGTATTTCTTGATTTTTATTTTCTTTGTTACTCCGTTTGCTATTTCTTTCAAAGTTAATTGGATGTTTATGCGAAGGTCTGAACCTCGTCTATTTCCACCGCCCCCGCCTCCGAATATCCTGTTAATTACAGAATCAGAATCTCCTGATGCTCTTCTGCTAAATCCTCCACCAAAGAGATTACCCAATAGGTTGCCAAGTATGTCTTCTATATCTCCGGAATGTGTAAAATCACGGCTAAAGTCAAATCCTCCAGGTCCAAACTGCTGATCTACTCCTTGATGTCCGTATTGGTCATACATCTGTTTTTTCTTGGGGTCTATGAGGACTTCATAAGCTTCGGATAGTTCTTTGAACTTTTCTTCTGCTGCTTTCTTCTCGGATTCGGAATTCATATCAGGATGATATTTGCGTGCAAGTTTTCGGTATGCTGTTTTGATTTCATCCGGACCTACATTCTTGTTAATCCCTAAAATATCGTAGTAATCTTTTTTTGTTGCCATAATTATTTTTTAGTAAACGGATTGAACAGATTAAACTGATTGAACGGGTGGGGTAGGGGCAATTGCCCTACCACAAACTATCTTTTGATCCGCTTTATCTGTTAAATCTGTTTACTTATCTTAACTTTTCGTTATAATTTCTGTTGTTTGTAGGGGCACGATGCATCGTGCCCCTACGGTTATAATCCATAATTTCATTTTCTTTTTCTTCATTAATCATTTAAATTGTATCGCGTGGTCTTTAGACCTTGCGTAATATGAACGATCTAAAAGACTGTTCATTATATCCATTATTTTTCTTCTCCATTTCTCTTCTACCTTGTCATTGCGAGAAGCGAAGCGACGAAGCAATCTCTATAAATTGCCACGCTCTCGTTGATTGCTTGCAATGACTTCCCAAATTCTTCATTTTTCGTAGCGTGGGGGTTCATCCCCCACGGTTATGCCATTCTTTGTTAATAAGTCTTTTGTATATTATATTTGGGTGGCTTGCCTCCATGTTGCCGTTGGTATCTCTGAATTTCTTCGGTTTCTCTCTTTTCGGCAGTCTCTCGCGACATTGGATAGCTATTAAAAAGAAAGTGGGTAAATTTTTTGCCAGAAATTTCTTGCTCAACAACTCTCCTATCGGGATTGTTTGTAATTCCGTAGTAAACAATCTCTCTACCATCTTTAAGTCTATAGAGATATGTATCTTTATTTACCATTTTCTATCTCCCTTATTTTTTCTACCCGACTTTAGTCGAGGATTTTTTTAACCTCGGTGATTTTACCCTCTTATTTACTCTTTTTAATGTTCTAAAACTCTGCTCAAAACGTTCCAATCGTTCATTAAAATCTCTATCAAAATCTTCGTCAAGTTCATTTTTCTTCTCCAGAGGAATTTTCTCTAAATCTGCATTATATGAGCTTACTGCAATATCTAAATTTTGATTAAATCTTTCTTTCCGTTTTTCAAGTTTTTTCTTTAGTGAGCCGTCAAAATTTTTTGCAGTTGGCTCAATGTTATTTTCCCACCAAGTCTCAAACTTTGCGAGATACTTTTTCAATAAAATTTCCATTTTTTTTCCTTTTTTTAAACCATTTTTTCTACCCGACTTTAGTCGAGGGTTTTTTTTACCATGCACTAAAGTGCGGTAGAAACACAATTAATTGGTAGCGTGGGGATTTATCCCTCACACTGCAACTCCTTCTGGGTAAGGGCTTATATCCTCTGGTCTTCTTGCTTTATCCTGGGTTTTTGTCCATTGAAAACTCCGCCCACATCGAGGACATTTTCCTTCTAAAGTCCAATCGTTTGAGTTCTTTTCGAGCTTGTGTTCTATAATGAAATAAGCATCCTTACAAATTGGACACTTAATAGATTTTCTGGGGGTATTGGGATCTTTGAACCACTTATCTGCGATTGCTCCTATCTTTTTTTCTTCTTCATTCATTTTAATTACCTCCTTTGTTTTAACTCGTTTTTTCTACCCAGTTTTAGCTGAGGGTTTTTTACCCTGCACTAAAGTGCGGTAGAAGTATTATGGAGCAGAAAACACCTTTTTTCCATTCTTGTCAACAAGAGACAATCCCGGACCTTCTTGGGGAACGGCAAGGATAGCACGGTATTTTCCTCTCTTGTCATGAAGAGCCAATGCCGGACATCCTTGGACAATGGCAAAGTTAGCACGAACTTTTCTATTCTCGTCAATAAGAGCTAATACTGGACCTTTTGGGTCAACAGTAAGGTTAACACGTGTTTTTCCTCTCTTGTCAAGAAGACCCAATGCTGGACCTTCTGGACCAGCGAAAAGTTCAGCACGAGTTTTCCCTTGCGTATCTACCACACGGAATTTCTCTGCCACAATCTCTTTTGGCACTTTATTTTTTGCTCCCACAAGAAGCATAAAAGCCATACCCAATACCACTACAATCCCGGTTAGTTTTATCAGTTTGTTTTGGTGTTCCAATCGTTTAATTCGTTCGGAAAGGATAGTTGTATTAACTTCGTTCATAATACCTCCTTTATCTTGCTATAGTATTGTCAAAAGTTTTAACCACAAAGGTCACAAAGGACACAAAGCAAACAAGAAAAAGCATAGAAATACTTTCTCTCCTTCTTTTGCCCTGAATCAAGTTCAGGGTTCTTTGTGCTCTCTGTGTTCTTTGTGGTTTCATACTATTTTATTTTTTCTTGTCATCTTTTTTCTCTTTCTCCTCATCAAACATTAGTACACGGATGTTATTGCTGTGTATATCTTCGTGCTATTTTGAATTTTCATTTCTTAAGTCCTTTGTTTAGTAAACGGATTGAACGGGTGGGGTAGGGGCAATTGCCCCTACCTACCCATCCGCTTTATCTGCTAAATCTGCTTACTTCTTTTTCTCGTCTTTCTTTTCTTTCTCCTCATCTACCACTTCAAAATCCGCATCTACAGGTCCTTCTTCTTTCTTTCCTTCCTTCTCTCCTGTGGGTTTTTCGGCTTTTGGCTCGCCTGCTTCTGCTCCGGGTTCTGCCCCTGGTGGTGGAGTTCCTGCTTTCTTATATGCTTCTTCCGCAAGTTTGTAACTCACTTTCTGAAGTTCTTCCATTGCCTTCTTTATGGCTTCTACATCATCATTAGGCGTTACTTTCTTTAGCTCCTCTATCTTGCTTGTTATGTTCTTGCGGTCATCCTCAGATACCTTATCTCCAAATTCTTTTAGAGTCTTTTCGATAGAATAAATTGAGCTATCTGCCTGATTTCGTATATCGATTAATTCTTTTTTCTTCTTATCTTCTGATTCGTGTTCTTTTGCTGTATTTACCATCTTCTCAACTTCCTCATCCGAAAGTCCACTTGAACCGGTAATCTGTATTGATTGCTCTTTACTTGTTGCTTTATCCATTGCTTTTACATGTAATATGCCGTTTGTATCTATGTCAAAAGTTACATCTATTTGCGGGACTCCACGAGGTGCAGGAGGTATGCCCATTAAATCGAATCTTCCGAGAGTTCTGTTATCCTGAGCCATATTCCGTTCTCCTTGTAGAACATGAATCGTTACTGCTTCTTGGCTATCAGCTGCAGTCGTGAATATTTGAGACTTCCGAGTAGGTATTGTTGTGTTCTTTGTAATCATTGAAGTCATTACTCCACCCAGAGTTTCCATTCCCAATGTCAGAGGTGTTACGTCTAATAGTAATACATCCTTTTTACCTTCTCCTCCGGATAGTGTATCACCTTGTATCGCTGCTCCCATTGCTACTACTTCATCAGGATTCACGCCAAGATGTGGTTTTTTACCAAATATTTCCTCTACTAATTTCTGAATACGAGGCATACGAGTCATACCACCGACTAATACTACTTGATTAATATCTTCTACTCCCTTTATTGTAGAACCTTTACGTTTTGTAGCATCTTCAATTGCTTCCTCACAGGGCTTACGGGAACTATCTATTAAATCCCCTACCAATGATTCAAGCTTTGCCCTTGTTAATTTCATATCAAGATGTTTGGGTCCTGCTGCATCAGCAGTTATGAACGGTAAATTAATGCTTGTTTCTTTGCTTGTTGATAACTCGCACTTTGCTTTTTCGGCTGCATCTCTAAGTCTCTGGGATGCTGACCTGTCTTTGCTTAAATCTATGCCCTGTTCTTTCTTGAATTCTGCATTCAGAAAGTCAGCTATACGCTGGTCAATGTTATCTCCACCGAGATGGGTGTCTCCGTTTGTTGCTAATACTTCTATTACAGGGGGTTCGGCACTCATATCTATCTCTATTATTGAGATGTCAAATGTCCCGCCTCCGAAATCATATACTACTACTTTTTCTTTTTTCTTTGTTCCAAGTCCGTAAGCAAGTGATGCAGCGGTTGGCTCGTTGATTATTCGTAATACCTCAAGTCCGGCTATCTTGCCTGCGTCTTTAGTTGCCTGTCGCTGAGAATCATTAAAATAAGCTGGCACTGTAATTACTGCTTTGCTTATAGTCTCTCCAGTGTAGTCTTCGGCGGCTTTTTTCAGATACTGCAAAACCAATGCCGAAATCTCAGGTGGCGAATATTGTTTACCTTCCATAATTACACGGGCGTCTTTGTGTGGACCTTCTACTACTTTATATGGAACGAGTTTCATTTCTCCCGAAACCTCAGAATATCGTCTTCCCATAAATCTCTTTATTGAATAAATTGTGTTTTCAGGATTCGTTGTTTGTTGTCGTTTTGCCAAAGGTCCTACAATCCGTTCTCCACTTGTTGAGATAGCTACTACCGAAGGGGTAGTTCTGCCTCCATCAATGTTTGAGATTATTGTCTTATCGTTGCCTTCTACTATTGCTACACAGGAATTGGTTGTTCCTAAGTCTATTCCTATTACTTACTCTGCCATTTTTTTTACCTCCTATTTGTAAATATCTAAATTTCTAAAATTTCTCTTTTTTTATTTAACGAATAACACATATTTTTTTGGTTAATGCTTTTCCTTCTGTTTCTAATTTACAGAAATAAATCCCACTTCTAACTTTTTTCCCAAGACCATCTGTTCCATCCCATATTATTTTTGTAACTGATGATTGGTGATTTATTGGAATTGGTAATGTCCGAATAACTCTACCGATAAGGTCGTAAATCTGAATTCTGGATTTCTCTTTTTTAAACTCTGAACTCTGAATTCTGAACTCTATAACTGTTTTTTGGAAAAATGGATTAGGATAAATTTCCAACTTACAATTTGTGACTTGCAATCCGTTGCCTGTTTCTTCTACGCCTGTCTTATCCTCAAGCACCCACACTGCCCCATCACCTCCACAGGTAACATAAAACTGATTCGTGCTATCATTTATGTTGACAAACATTGGCCATTCACCTACAGGAATTGTTTGTATTACAGAGTTAATTGAGTTATCTATTATTGAAATAGTACAACCTTTGCCATTTACAACATATATTTTACCAGTAATTATATTGGTTTCAATCCCAATAGGCCATTCACCAACTTCTATAATTGCTATTACTGAATCAGTTTCTCCATCTATAACAGAAACAACATCATTCTCATAATGTGCAACATATATCTTATTTGTATTTACATTTACGCCAATACCACCAGATAAACTATTTACCGATATGGTTTTTATTAATGAATCAGTTTTGCCATCTATTACAGAGACCCATAGACTATCTTCATTTCCAACATATACCTTATTAGTAACCCGGTTAATACCAATATCTGTGAGACTACCCCCAACGGCTATAGTTTTTATCACCAAGTCAGTTTCTCCATCTATTACAGAAATAGTATTAGGATAGTTTGTAACATATATCTTATTGGTGTTTGAATTAACTTTAACAATATTGGCTGCAGAACCAACTATCACAGTTGCTATTACTGAGTCAGTTTTACCATCTATTACGGAAATACTATTACTCCATTCATTTGTAACATATATCTTCCCAGTATTTGGATTAACACTAATACCTGAAGGTGAAGTATCTACTTCCATGCTGTTTATTACTGAGTTAGTTGTTCCATCAATTACAAGGACATTGTTACCATCGTAGTTTGTAACATATATCTTATTAGTAATCTGATTAATACTAATACCTATCGGGTAACCGCCAACTTCTATAGTATCTACTACCTCAACCTGTGCTCTTGATAAACCTGTCAACAATAAAATTCCAATAAAAATGCTTACCCTTTTATTCATTTCTCTTAATTGTAGTATAGTTTATTACTTATTATTCACGAATACTTTTGCTGGTTTTATCACTTTGTCTTTTAACTTATATCCCTTAGATATTTCAAGCACTACATGATTGGGTGGATATTTTTTGGATTTTTTAACTCCGATTGCCTCGTGGAATTTTGGGTCAAATGGTTCGCCAATTCCACTAAATGATTTTAATCCCTCTTGTTCTAAAACTTTAATTAAGTTGTTATGGATGAGTTTTACTCCTTGATGAAAGTCTTTTAATTTTTTATCTTTCGTTTCTTTCAAAGCTCCTAATCCTCGTTCAAAATCATCCAGAATCCCAAGTAACTCAAAAAGTAATCTCTCGTTTGCATATTTCAAAATTTCTTCTCGTTCTTTATGAGTTCTTTTCTTGTAATTCTCAAAGTCAGCAAGAGTTCGCAGGTATTTATCTTTATACTCTGCAACTTCTTCTTTAAGTGTTTTTCGTGCCATTCTACATTTTTGATGCGGAGTACTTAAAGAAGATTCATAAAAAATTCTTGACTTTCCTAACATTTAAAATACCTTAACATTAAAAGGGAGGTATATATAATGATATCTTTAGAATTTTTGAAAGAGGTAGAAGTTTTTAAAGGACTTTCTCAGGAAGAATTAGAATCAATATCTAATATATGTTTAATTAGAGAATTTAAGGAAGGAAATATTGTTTTTTCAAAAGATACTCCATCAGAGGAAATGTTCATTCTTAGTTCAGGAAGATGTGATGTGAAAATATCAGTAGGTGGTCCGGATGAGGTATATACTATTTATCCTTTGAACTCGGGTGATATTTTTGGAGAGATTGGATTTATTGATGGTTCTACCAGATCAGCGGCGATAAAATGCATTAAAGAGGTTGAAGTCGTAGTTCTCCCAAGAGAAAAGTTTGCTACTTTATGTGGTGAAAAACCTCACATAGGATATGTGGTAATGAAAAACCTTTCTATTATCCTTGCAGAGAGAATCAGGGAAACAGATAAGGAATTTAAAAACCTTTATTCCCAAAAACGAATTAGTTTCAGAAAACTCTTTCACACCGGATAATCCAAATTAGTTTAAACTTTTTTTAGTTAAATTAAAAACAATGATAAAGATATTAGTAGTTGATGATGAAGTGTATATGCTAAGGCTTGTCCAGTTTAATCTGGAAAAATCGGGCTATTCGGTTATCACTGCAAAAGATGGACAGGAAGCGTTAGAAATACTGAAAAAAGAGAAAATAGATCTAATAATTACCGATGTAATGATGCCGAGAATTGATGGATTGGAATTATGTAAAAGAGTTAAGGCTGACCCCAGATGGAAATCTTTACCTGTTATAATGCTTACGGCAATGGCTCAAATCTCAGATAGAGCAGATGGTAAAGAAGTTGGTGCCGATGATTATATTACCAAACCTTTTAATCCAAAGGAATTGTTGGCTATAGTGGAAAATACTCTAAAAGTAAAATAAGGAGAGAAAATGGAAGAGAGAGAAATCTGGGTGGGAAAAACCAGAAATTATCTTGGTGAGGATAATATTTTTTATGTTACGATGGATGGAAAATTAGATAAAGAAATGGCAATTGGATGTAGAGAAGCTTCTAATAAACTTATAAAAATAGCTAAAGAAAAAGGAATGAAAAAGTTTCTGCTTTTGATAGATATGAACAAAGCAAGCAAACCATCAACAGAAGCAAGGAAAATATTTGTAAAAATGAGTGAAAAAGAAGAAAATACTATGAAAATGGCTTTATTCGGATTGCATGCAGTTGCCAGAGTGCTTGCTTCCTTTCTTATGGGGACATCTAAAAACAAGAATATGCAATTTTTTAAAACAAAAGAAGATGCTCTTAAGTGGTTGAAAGAGTGAAATTGAGGATTGCTAACTTCAAAAAAAGGGGTAATAGATGGAAGAAAAAATAGAAATAAGGAAAGTAAGCGAAAGAGAAATTTGGGTAGAAGAAAACAAATTATATCTTGATGAGGATAATATACTTTGTATTATTGCTGTTGGGTTTGCTGATGAGAAAACCATGATTGCAATTAAAGAGAATTCCCAAAAACTTGTAGCAAAAGTTGAAGGGAAAGGAGATGTTCTTGTGGACCTTAACAAAGCAGAAAAACCATCACCAGAGGCAAGAAAGATATGGAAAGAATTGAATGAGAATGAAGAAGCCGGAAAAGTTGCTGTTTTTGGGCTTCATCCAGTTGCCAGAGTGCTTGCATCTTTTACGATGGGAGTTTCTAAAAAGAAAGATATGCGTTTTTTTAAAACAAAGGAAGATGCAATTAAATGGCTTAAAGAATAGGAATTATGAAAACTCAGAATAGAAAAACTCTTTTGAAGATACTCAATAAATATCAAGAGGAAATCATAGAGTTTTCTGCAGATTGGATATATAAAAAAACTGTGAACCCAAAGGGGAAAACACTAAAAAAAGAAGCCATAAAACTATCCACAGAATTGTTTTTTTCTAATAAAGATGTGCTAATATCTGATAATTATACGAAATTAAATAAATTAATAAATTATACTGTTGAGCACAAAAGAATAGCAAAAGATAATATATCAAAACTTCAAAAAGAGTTTCTATCCTTTGTGAAAGCGATTGAGCCTATATTCAGAAAAGAGTGTAAGGAATCTTTTCAAGCATTAGAAATGATAGGTATTGTTTATTCTCTTTACGAATATTCTATTTTCAAAATGTCAGATTTATATCAAGAATTAATTATAAGGAAATTCAAAAAGCAGACCGTCGAACTTGAATATATTGATAATAGAATAGAACAAGTTTTAGATATTATTCAAAAAGTGGCAAGAGGTAATTATAGAGTAGCTTGTACTCTCAGTAAGAAAAATGATATTTTTGATGCTCTCGGAATAGGTATAAATATGCTAATTGATGATACCAAAAGTGGTATTGAAAAAATTGAAAGAGGAAAAAAAAATCTTAATAGGCGAATAAAAGAAAGAACATTGGAACTTGAAAATGAACGAAATAAGTTTCAAGCTATAATTGAAGGTATATCCGATGGAATATTGGTAATAAATGCTAAAAGTAATATTATAATGGTAAATCCTTCATCTGAGAGATTACTGGGCATTAAAAAAAGTCAAGTAGTTGGGAAGCATGTGCTTGATTGTCTGGAAGATATTAAAATTTTGGATTTAATAACTCGAAGATTAGAGAGTGGAGATGAGTATTATTCAAAAGAACTTATTATTACAAACAGAGAAACCGGAATGGAGAGAGTTTTGAATGGGCGAATATCTTCGGTATTGACTCGAACCGGAAAAGGATTAGGAGCTGTAATAGTGTTGAGAGATATTACCAAAGAGAAAGAAGTAGATAGAATGAAAACTGACTTTGTTTCCAATGTATCACATGAATTAAGGACACCACTTGCTTCTATAAAAGGATTTGTATCTACACTTATTGAGACCGAAGTCACTGAAGATGAACGGAAGGAATTCCTTACAATAGTTGACCAAGAATCCGATAGATTGAACCAACTTATAGAAGATTTGCTTGACCTTTCTCGCATTGAATCAGGAAAAATACGCCTTAATTTCAATTCTGTTAATATTTTAGAGATAATAAAAAGATTGGAAATAGAAGTTTCTAATAAAATTAAAAAGAAGAAAATTTTCTTTAAAATAGATGTTTCAAAATCTTTACCAATGGTTAAAGCTGATGAAAATGCTTTACTTCAAATTCTTGTGAATCTTGTCAGTAATGCAATTAAATTCATAAAAAAAGGAGGAATTTGGATAAAAGTTAAGCAATGGGATAAAGGGAAATATATTAAATTTTCTATACAGGACACGGGCATTGGAATTGGGAAAAGATATTTGGAAAAGATATTTGAGAAGTTCTATAGAATTGAGGCAATAGCGCATACAATTCCCGGAACAGGATTAGGACTTGCTATTGCAAAGGATTTGGTAGAAAAACACGAAGGTAAAATATGGGTAGAAAGTGAAGTAAGAAAAGGTACTACATTTTACTTTACTATACCTGTGTTTGCTGAAAAGAAAAAGTAAAATGCAAAAAATATTGATAGTTGACGATGAACCTCATATATGCAGGCTTTTGCAGTTTAATTTAGAGAGATATGGGTTTGAAGTATTAGTAGGACATAACGGAAAAGAAGGTGTAAAAATAGCAAGAAAAGAAAAACCAGATGTTATTTTACTTGATATTATGATGCCGAAAATGAATGGAATTGAAGCGTGTGCAATTTTAAAAACTGATTTAAAAACTAAACATATACCAATATTTATGCTCACTGCATTGTCACGGGTAGGTGATATGGAGGATGCATTTGAGGCAGGAGCCGATGGTTATATTGCCAAACCTTTCCCTGCAACTGAGATAGCTCAAGAAGTTAGATGGAGACTTGCAAAGCTGGCGGAAAAGAAATAAAACCAAAATTAGTATAATCAAACTTTCAATACAAGGTTCTTAAAAGATTATTTTCCATTTACTAAAGCCACGAAATTTAGTGGGTGGATAGGGGCAATTGCCCCTACCTACCCTTAAGAGATTTTCCCTTGACTTTCTTGGAATTTGTTGTATTTTCGTGAAAATAAGGAGGAAAAATGCATAATTTGATTAGAGGATGTATTGTTGGATGTTTTATTGTAACTATTAACCTTGCAGATGCCTATGGGGTTGATACTTTGTGGACAAAAACTTATGGCGGAACTTCCTGGGATAAGGGTTATTCCATTCAAGAGTGTGCAAGTGGGGGCTTTATAATTGCAGGGCAGACATATTCTTTTGGTGTTGGCTATGGGGATGTTTATCTTGTAAGGATAAATGCAAATGGTGATACTTTATGGGCTAAAACTTATGGTGGAGTTTCCAAGGATGCTGGTTATTCTGTTCAGGAGTGTGCAGATAGTGGTTTTATAGTTACAGGTGCTTTTGGTGCTGGCAAAGATAATGTTTATCTTATAAGGACAAATGTAGATGGTGATACTCTGTGGACTAAAACTTATGGCGGAACTGACTATGATAGAGGTGAGTCTGTAGAAAAATGTGCATCTGGAGGATTTATAATTGCAGGACGGACAAAGTCTTTTGGTGTCGGCTCCGACTCTGATAATCTCTATCTTATAAGGGTTAATGCAGATGGTGATACTTTGTGGACGAAAGCTTATGGCGGAACTGATGATGATTGGGGGGAGTCTATTCAGGAGTGTGTAGATAGTGGCTTTATAATTACAGGAGCGACCTATTCTTTTGGTGCTGGCGGAGGCGATGTTTGGCTTGTGAGGACTGATGCAAATGGTGATACTCTCTGGACGAAAGCTTATGGCGGAATTCCTCATGATAGAGGTATGTCTGTTCAAAAGTGTGCAGATAGTGGTTTTATAATTGCAGGAATTACATGGTCTTTTGGTGCTGGCTATTACGATATCTATCTTCTAAGAACTGATGCAGATGGCGATACTCTATGGACTAAAACTTATGGTGGAACTGGTTATGATGAAGGTTATTCTGTTCAGGAGTGTGCATCGGGGGGTTTTGTAATTGCAGGGAGGACAAGTTCTTTTGGTGCTGGCAATGATGATGTTTATCTTATAAGGACAAATGTAGATGGTGATACTCTGTGGACTAAAACTTATGGTGGAACTTCTGATGATGGAGGATATTCTGTTCAGGAGTGTGTAGGTGGTGGTTTTGTAATTGCAGGAGTGACAGAGTCTTTTGGTGCTGGCGGGTATGATGTCTATCTTATAAGGACTAATGATGCAGGAGTGGAGGAGGAGAGATTCTTCGCTGACGCTCAGAATGACAGATTAAGAGTTTATCCGAATCCATGTGGCAAAAAGATTGTTGTTCGTTATTCGTCAAACAAAAATCAGGACAATCTCAAGGGTAATGATTCACGATTAACGATTTATGACATATCAGGTAAGTTAGTAAAGACTGTTTTAGCAATAAAACAAGATGTTGAGGTAAATCTTGAGGAACTTAATAAAGGTGTTTACTTTGTGAGAGTGGAGACAGGTGATTTTACTGAAACAAAGAAAATAATTTTAATGAGATAGGAAATTAATGTTATTATCTTATTTTCAGTCCGAAGTTATTAAAAGGTTATTTCCCGTTTACTAAAGCCACGTGGGTGGATAGGGGCAATTGCCCCTACCTATCCTTAAGAGATTTTTCCTTGACTTTCTTTGAAGTTGTTGTATTTTCGTGAAAATAAGGAGGTAAGCTATGGAAGTAACTTGGGCAGCATTGATTCCAATATTTATTGCAATAATAGGAGTTATTATTGTTTATGCAAGTAAAGTGTCAAAAGTGGAAGGAAGAATAGAGACGTTCCTTGACTTGAATCCAGAATTAAAAAAAGCAGAAGAATTATTAAAGGAGTTTAAGGAACTCAAAACCCCAGAAGATATAAAAGAAGCTGTTTCAGAAGAATTGAAGACAATAAATATAACTCCTGAGGCAATTAATGTAAGAATAGAAAAGGGGCTAAAGAAGGAACTTAGTGCTGTTGATAAAATGGTTACAACACTGGTTGCTCAAAAGTTAGAGGAAGCAGATAAACGATTTAAAAAGTTTGTGGGAGACCCTTCTGATTATCTAAAACTCGGAGATGCATCAATATTTATGCAAGGGAATTATGACAAGGCAATAGAATATTATGAAAAGGCAATAGAATTAAAACAGGATTATGCTAAAGCGTGGTATAGCAAAGGTCTTGCACTTCACAAGCTCGGTCGGGATGAGAAAGCACTTAAAGCATATGAGGAAGCACTTAAAGCTTATGACAAGGCAACAGAATTAAAGCAGGATGATGCTAATGCATGGTATGGCAAAGGTCTTGCACTTCACGAGCTCGGTCGGGATGAGGAAGCACGTAAAGCATATGAGGAAGCACTTAAAGCTTATGACAAGGCAACAGAATTAAAGCAGGATGATTGGTATAACAAAGGTTTTGCACTTTTCAAGCTCGGTCGACGAGAGGAAGCAGGTAAAGCTTTTGAAAAGGCAAAGGAATTATGGAGTCAGAAATAGGAATGAATGATTTGAGGAGTTCTGGGAAAATATGGAGCGCAACAACTGTCATTGCGAGCCCCGATGTATCGGGGCGTGGCAATCTCATTGAGATTGCTTCACTTCGTTCGCAATGACAAAATTATCCCCTGAATCAAGTTCAGGGTTGCACTCCAAAGGGCACTCCAAAAGGTTTCGGGCTCGATGAGAGCGAGACTCTTATCTACCCCTAAATACTAAAATGATACACTTATTTGATTATATATTTCTATTGAGGCCTACTCTTTGGGTTCCAGTGTGGACTTTCTTTTTGCTTGGGGCTTACAGAGGAAAGGTGTTATCAGGTGGGCAAGCTTTGCCTTTGCATTTCGCAGATGCTTTTGTATTATATACTATTCTTATGGGAGGAATTTATATTTTGAATCAAATCGTGGATATTGAATCTGATAGAGTGAACAAGAAACTTTATCTGTTGCCTGAGGGATACATCAAAATATCACATGCATGGATAGAAATTGGTGCTCTTTTCGGACTTGCGTGGGTATCAGCTATTTCATTTTCTAATGAATTTAAGATTATCCTCTTGTTGTCTATGATATTTGGGATGTTATATTCTGCTCCACCATTTAATTTCAAGGGTAAACCGATACTTGACCTATTATCAAATTCCATAGGATATGGGATACTTGCTTTCTCGCTTGGCTGGGCAACTGCTAATCCATTTTCCAGGACTACTCTTCTTTATGCCTTGCCTTATTTCTTTGCTGTCGGAGGAGTTTTTATAAACACTACAATCCCTGATATTAAAGGCGATAAGCTTGCAAACGAAATCACTACAGGAGTATTTTTAGGAGAGCGGAAAGCTTATTGGTTATCAACGATTTTTATTCTTATATCACTTGGATTATCAATTTATTTACGAGATTGGATATGTGGAACAACGTCTCTTGTGGCAATCCCACTTTTTGTATGGGCGGCTGTAAAGCATAATTTAAAAGCTTGTTTTATCTCAATAAGAATTGGGGCGCCGATTCTTACGCTACTTATTGGTCTTAAATTCTGGTGGTTCATCCCGCTTCTTGCTTTGGTTTTCTTGAGTATGAGGATTTATTATAAACGTCGATTCAATATAATATACCCTAAAATTTTATGATGTTTTTGTTCCTACTTCTTTCTGCAAATATGCAGTTTGATAGTCTTATCCAGCAAGGAATGTATTATTCTTATTCTGAGAAATACGAAGAAGCAGAGGATATTTTCAGAAAGGCAATAGAGCTTAAACCAAAAGATCCAGCTCCTTATCTTTTCCTTGCTTCTTTATACGGTCTATATATGGCGGATTTTTCCACAGATAGCTTAGAAGAAAAATTTTTCGCTTACTCTGATACTACTGTATTGATGGCGAAGCATAAAATCTTATCGGGTGATACTTCTGCATTAATTCGGTTGTGTTTAGCTGGAGGATATGGTGCACGGGCGTTATATAAAGCTCAGCACAAAGATATACTATCAGGTATTCATGATGTGGTGAAAAGCATTAAGGAGTTTCATAAAGTCATTGAGATAGATTCCTCATTATTTGATGCGTACATTGGAATCGCCGGATATAATTATTTTAAACACAGGTTGTTTTCTTACATTCCTTATACTGAAAATTTACATTGGGAAGATGAAATTAAATTGGCTTGCAATCACGGAAAATACTTTAGAATTGTTGCCCTTGCTTGTTACTCCTCACTTCTTATTGAAGAGAAAAGATTTGATGAGGCAGTTCAAGTTGCAACGCGACTTGTATCAGAGTTTCCTGAAACCCGTACATTCAGATGGATTAGAGTAAAAGGATATTGCGGAATGGGGGAATGGGAACTTGCGAGAGATGAGTATGAAAAGTTACTTGAATTAACAATTGTCGGACAATCAAGCTATTTTTACAATATTGGATGTTGTCGGCTCGGACTTGCTAATGCGTATCTGAAACTTATAGAGTCAGGTTTAAAACCTCTTCCTACACAAGAGTGTAAAGCTCAATGTGAAGAAATCCTAAAGCTTCCTGATAGTCCAAAATCAAAGAAGACTAAAGAAAAAGCCGAAGAAATTTTAAGCAAAATACCGAATTAAATATTTTAGTTGCCAGCTTTTATTTCAGTAAATGCATTTTCTTTGTTGCCACATAATTATCATTCTCTAATTTGTAGAAATAAATTCCACTTGCTACTTTTTTGCCGGCTTTATCTTTCCCATCCCAAGTTACTTCGTTAATTGTGAGCTGTGAATTATTAATTGGAATTTCTCGGACAATTTTTCCGCAAAGGTCATAAATCGTTAATTGAGTAAGGTTGTTATGATTTTTACCTAATGAATAACTTATGACCGTTGATTGAGTAAACGGATTAGGATAGTTTTGTGAAAGCGAAAAATCCTTTGGTGTAATTTTTTCAGATTCCTCAATTCCTACTGTAATAGTGTCTAAAGCAAGTCCAGCCGGAGAGAGAAAGCCTGAAACTGTAAATGAAGTGCTACAATCGGCATTGAGTTTTACTATTCTATTAGCACCTTTGTCAGAAACCCAGCAACCGTGATCTAACGGATCTGCTGCTACTCCAAAAGGACCGGTAAAATCAGTTGATACACAAAGCTCTACTCCTGCTTCTGAAAGTTTTACCACTTTATTGTTTAGCTCATCAGCAACCCATACACAATGGGTATATGAATCAACGGATATACCTGCAGGTGCGTTAAATCCGTCAAATCTTGTTATTGTGTCTCCATCGGAAGAGATTTTTACTACTTGGTTATTTCCATTATCAGAAACCCAACAGCAATGAGTGCTTTGGTCAACATCTAAACAAGATGCCTTAAATCCTGATTTTCTGAATTGATAAGTAGTGCCGGAACATAAAAATCTTGATATGGAACCTTGTCCACCCATTTGGTCATTTTCAGCTACCCATAAAGCTTGTTCGCCAATATCTATAGCAATGACACTGGGAAAAGTAAGCATACCAAGACCAGAAATGGGTATTGTCTTGATTATATTGAAACTTTCGTCAACTTTTACTAATTGTTTGGTCCATACAAAAACATACCAGCAATAGCCATTTCCATCTACGCAAGGAGTAGAAGGATTAGCGTCTGCGAAAGTATGTTCCTTAACACTATCGCAGTTCGGAGAAATTCTATGAGTTCTATTCTGATAAGTGCTTGCTTCCCAACACCATCCGGTTTGAAGGTTCACATCTAATGATACGGGCTCTAAGCTTAATCCTCCTGCATCAACTTCACAAAGTCTTGTTCCGGTTGCTCCAAGTTTCACAACTTTGGAATTTCCGTTATCAGCAACCCAGCAATTAGAACCACTTTTGCAGACTCCAGGAACAATTAAAGAAACACATATAGAGAAAAATAATACTTTTTTCATACTACCTCCTTTTTTTATAAGATACTTCTTAAATATATTTTTGTCAAATTGTTTTTTATAAATTTTTAAAATTTATAATAGAAAATCTAAATATGCCAGCTGAAAATTTTTTGGATAATATTCTTATTTAGAAGTTGTTACAAACTTTCTTAAGAAAAGCTCAAATGTTACGAGATACGAGAGTTTTCTGGAATTATCTTTTTTGTTTTGTGTATGCTCTTGCATTAGCTTATCAATATAGTTTTGATTGAAATATTTACGAGAGAGGGAATCTTTGCTTAATAATAATTTTCTGAAATAATTTTTCCATTTTTTATTTTCTCGAATCCATTTATCTAAATTCAAATAACTTCGTTTATCAGGTCTTCGTATTAGCTTATTGATTTTTCCCTTAGCAAGTTGATAAACCATACCTACTTTCCATAAAAATAGAGATGCCTTAATAGGTACCATTGTTTTGTTGTAAGGTATTTTGCTCAATTTCGGGGACAGTTCTTTTAAAAATTTACGGTAGATTCTATAATTTAGTCTGAATTTAGGAGGAATCTTAAGTATGATGTTAATAAAATCATTATCAAATGTTGGAAATGAAGTTTCTATTGCATCTCTTGTTAAAACTTCGCCCATTGTGGCAGATGATACAGTGTGAGTTCTCAGGAAAAAGTTGTCGCATTTATTGCCGAGAGAATCACTATTGGATTTATCCAATTCTTTTTTGAACGAAATAAGTGCGTTATCTTTGATTTTTGAGTAATAATTAGGATTAAAGAGTTCTTTAAATTCTTTTTCAGGAAAAAGTCTATATTTAAGGAGTCTCTTAGTGAGTTCTTCCTTGTTTTTGCATCTATAGACTTTTCGGTTTGAATAATTTCCTCCAAGTATTACTCCTAATTCATATCCATCAAAGACTATATCTATAATATTCCTAATGGATTTATGTAATGGATAAATGAAACTATTGCCTATATGGGCTTTTCCTTCAGTGAGCCATACTTCTTCTTCTGCATTATCTATAATCATATCAGGAGGAATGTCTCTATGGAGAAAATGTATTTTTAATTCATCTGCTACTTTTTTAGCAATTTTTACTTCGTCTGAATCCAATGGTCCAAAAGTAAATGCACGGATATTTTTTCTTTTCTTACTATCTATTGCGGCAATAACTGCTCTTGAATCTAATCCTCCTGATAGTGAAACGCAATAACGATAACCATCTTCAATTCGTATATTGACAGCTTTTTTGAAAGTTTCCACTAATTGAGTTACGAAATCTTCTTCAAGGATAGTATAATCCGAATTATATCTAAAATTCCAGTAGCTTTCTATTTTAACTTCTTCATTCTCGTAAGTAAGTATTGAAGCGGGGAAAAGTAATTTGATTTCTTTGAAAAAAGTTTTCGTCCCAAAGAGTTCTCCAAAAGCGAATAAGTCTGCGATTGCTTCGTCATTTAACTCTTTTTTGAAAGTGTTGTCCTGAAGTATTGCTTTTGTTTCAGGAGCAAATAATAGCTTATTGTTATGTACTGTGTAATAATGGGGAAGTAACCCATATCTATCATTAAAAATCAATAAACTCTCTTTTTCAAAGTCATAAATAGCTATAATAAAAGTCCCGTTCAATTCTTTGACAAACTTCTTTCCATACTCTTCATAGAAATGCAAACAGAATTCAGCTTCATTGTTAACCTTAAATTTGTGCCCAATTTGTTTGAGTTCAAGTATTTTTTCCTTGTATCCATATATTTTGCCATCCATAAATATGCAAAGATTTTTAGCTTCATTAAATATTGGTTGTTGCTCAGGATTGAATAATCCAAGATGTACTCTTGCCATATAAAGAGAGTTTTTCTTGTATTTATCTACTTTATATTTTTCGGAATGCTTTACCGAAGCAATCATTTTTTCTAATGTAGAGGTGTTTGATTGAACGTCTCTACTTGAAATAATTCCTAAAATTCCGGGCATATTAGTTTAAAATCTTTTTCAAGAATACATACTTACCTGTAAATAAAGTTTGTAATCTATTTTTCTCGTATTCCGAAAAAAGATTTGCATAAGGTAAAAACAATAAATATCCAGCTGTTACAAATAAAGCTGACATTATAACTTTGAACCAGTTAGGTCCCAAAATGTGTATAAAAATAAAATAGGTAAATAATCCAAATATTAATCCGAAACCTATTATTTTATAAAAGAATTTTATATTAAGTTCTAATAATGTGTGATGTTTTGCTACATATCCGAGATTGAAAATTAGAGTTGCAACTGAAGCAAGTAAATATGCCGCTCCAACTCCCACAACTTCAAATCGTTTAATGAGCAAGAGAGTAAATCCTACGTATGCGACAATCCAAATTACATTCGTAATAAGAAAAAATGAAATTTTCCCTATGGATCTCATTGCTGATGCTATCGGTACATATATACAAGAAAGAATCATTGAGATTGTCAAAAACCATAGTGGTGTCCATGCATCAAGATATTCAGGAGTGCTTATAATATTAATAAGTTCTTTCCCGCAAATTAAAACAGGGGTGGTTACCACAAATCCCAATAAAAATAGTAATTTAATAACTAATTTCAAATCATCTCCCAACACTTTTTTGTTTCCTTTTTCCCATGAATGACTTATTTCCGGGTTCAAAGCTTCCATAGGAATATCAATTATCCGAGCTACCCACCCTTTTATTTTAGATGCTACGGTGAAAAGAGCAACCATTGGCATTGATAAAAAGTAGCCGATTATTAGACGGTCAAGATAAGTGAATAGCGGGGTCATAACTCCGAGTCCCATAGCGTATTTCCAATAAGGGAATATTTCCTTGATAAGCGAATTGAAATTTGCTAATTTTAGTCTTTTGAATTCTTTAAACAATAAGAGTATTCCAATAATAATACTTGGGATTACCGAAAATAAATAAGATTTAAGGACAAGTGAGATTGATAAATTTTTGCGGAATATAAAAAGTAAAAGGGTTAGAAGAGATAAATGTAAAAGGTTTAGAGCAGTTCCTAAATGCATTTTTCTTAACCCATTAAAAGCCATAAATATGATTGAAAAAAGTGTGATAAATGAAAAAACAATAAATGCAAAGTTTATATAGTTTCCAATAAGTTCATTTTTGTATATGGAAATGCTTAATTTATATCCAAAGAAAGAAAGCAATATATATACTAAAATAGCCAGAATGATATAACTAATAATTAATAAGAATAAAAGTGAGAACATTTTATCTTCTTCTTTGTTGGCGTAAAATTTGGGCAAGTATCTTACTAATACAAATGGAATTCCGAGAAGGATAACTCCTGCTGCAATTCTGCCGAACGCAACTATAGTAAAAAATTCTCCCAATACAGTAGATTCAAGATGCACGTATAAGATTTTGAGTTGAATGAATGTTAAAATAAATCCACCAAAAAGAGAGATATACAAGAAAAATGTATTCCTAAGTATTTTCATTTTTGCTTTAGAGATAAAGTAATGCAGATATTCACGGATGTAGTGATTTGACTTATCAAATTTTTTTTACTCTGGATATTGTGTTTATCTCTGGTTAAAATCATTTTTTTATCAACGAATTGATTAATTTAATTTCTGTATCTATTTGTTCATTCCAATCAGGATGGTTCTTTATGACAAATTCTTTTGCTTTATTAGTTATTTTTCTCTTGAAGTTTTTGTCTCTTAGCAAAAGACAAACTGCTTCTGCAATCTCCTCTTGAGTGTCTTTAGATTCTTCTCCTTTAAATTTAACAAGGAGACCTGTCTCTTTATTTTTTATAAGTTTATAAGTATTTCTTGTATCAATCGTAACAACAGGGATGCCAGCTACCATAGCTTCTATAACGGGTAAACATAAATTAGACAAAAGATTAGTGGATAAAAAAACGTCTGCAATTGTATAAAATTTCCACACATCTAAATATCTAACGGAACCAATAAATTTTGTGTATTCCCATATACCAAGTTTTTTTGCCAATTTCTCGTATTCTTCTCTTTTTGCTCCATCTCCTACTATAAGAAACCTTGCTTTTGGTTCCTTTTGAGCTATGAGTTTCATTGCCTGAAGAGCAAGATTAACTCCTTTATAAAATACAAGTCTTGCTACAAATAAAATCACATAATTATTTTCTTCAAACCCTATTAGTTCTTTTAATCCTTTTGGAGACTCTCTTTCAAAAGCTTTGTCTATTAACTGCGGATAAAACAAAAGTCGTTGTTTTGGAACTTTAAAATAATCTGCAAGTTTATCTCCCTGTGTTCCATCATCCAGTATAAATAATTTATCAAATCCAAGTTTATAAACAATAATTTCTGAGAAATTCCTAAGCCATTGAATAGGATTGTGTTTTTTGATAAGATGAAATGGAGCAAAAACGCCTAATAGTTTCAGAATAGTTGGTTTATTAAATATCTTGCCAAGCCAATAAACAGCCAATCCCGGAATACTTGAAATGCCATAAATAGTGTCAATAGAATATTTTTTACATATCTTTGACCCATGAATTGCAAAACTTAAATTTAAAATAAGATACTCAATAAAAAATACTATTATTGAGAAGAACTTAATTTTCAAAGGTTTATAAATAGATATAGGGTGAATTATGAGATTGGGGTAAGGTGAATTTGTAAATCCTTTTTTCCCGGGGATTAGAAGGTGTATCTTAACTCCCTTGTCAAGAAGTCCTTTTATTAAAGCTCCAGGTTCTGTATATCCTACAACTCTCTCCATATCCCAGTCATCTTTCCACGGAGATATAAGTAATATTACCATTTATGGGTTTTTCTATACCAATCAATTGTTAATGATAATCCCTTCTTTAATGATACTTTTGGAGCGAATCCTAACAATTTTTGTGCTTTTGTTATATCTGGGATTTTTCTTTGTACATCTTCATATTTACCACCTGCAAAAGAGGAATAGGGGACAAATTTTAATTTTAGTTTTTCAGGAGTATTTGATAGCTCCTTGATTAACTTTGCGAGTTCAAGAATACTTACTTCCTCTGTGGTGCCGATATTAATTATTTCTCCATTTACCTCTTTCTTTTCAACTGCTGCAACAGTCGCTGATACTAAGTCGCTTATGTAAATGAAACTTCTTTTTTGTTTTCCATCTCCGTGAATCTCTAATTCCTTGTTCTTAAAAATTGCATCTATGAAAACACCTTGAGGACCTCCCCACCAAGATAGGTACTGACGTGAACCATAGGAACTAAAATATCTTAATATTGTAACTGGTATTCCAAAGGCATCTTTAAAGGCAAATATTAAATGTTCATCAAATAATTTGGAAATGGCGTAACTCCATCTCATTACAGTGCTTGAACCTATTACAAGGTCATTCTCTTCCGAAAAAGGCATATTCGGGTTTTTGCCATATACATCAGAAGTAGAAGCAAAAACAACTTTACATCCTTTTTCTTTTGCTATTTCTAATACATTCCAAGTTCCTTTACTATTTATTTCTAAAGTTTCTAATGCGTTACCATATCTTGGGATTTTATAAGCTGCAAGGTGGATGATTTTTTTGATATTATTGCATGTCTTATTTAATGCGTCAAAATCTCGAATGTCTATTTTATGGAAATCAAAACGAGGGTTGTCTATATTATGTTGGATATTCTCAATTTTCCCTACAGAAAGGTTGTCAATTCCTACAACATTATATCCTTTGGATAGTAAAGCATCTAATAAATGAGCTCCGATAAAACCTGCTACGCCTGTTATTAAAACTTTTGGACTATTCATAATGTGTTTTGCAACTTAATTGTTTCGTTTTATTATAACGAGCAATTACTAATCTATGTCAGGGAACTTTCTCCTTAATAGTTTTGGTACTTTAAAACCCATTGTTGTCTATGAGGGTTTTAGAATATTATTTTCGTGTTCCATGTTTATAGAATGGTGGCTTTACTATGGTTGCTTTTTCCAATTTACCACGACACTCTATTTCTATTTCTGTATCTGATTTATGGTAAGGAACATTCACGTACCCAAGTCCAATTAATCTATCTATTGATGGTGAGTAGTTACCGCTCGTTACTTCTCCTACTGTTTTACCTTCAACGGATATCTTATAATGTTGGCGAGGAATAGCTCTCATTCCTTCCATTATAAAAGATATAAGCCTTCTTTTTACTTTCTCTTCCTTTTGTTTGACCAATACATCTTTCCCAATAAAATCAGGTTTGTCAAGTTTCGTTACCCATGCAAGTCCTGCTTCCAGAGGAGTTGTAGTTTTGTCTATATCGTTACCATAAAGACAATACTTCACCTCAAGTCTCAAGACATCTCTTGCACCGAGTCCAATCGGTGCAGCTCCTTTTTCTGATAGCTCATCCCATATTTCAGGATGTTTTGAATCTAAGTAAATTTCAAACCCATCTTCTCCTGTATATCCTGTTCGTGAAATAAATGCAGGGACTCCTGCAATATTACCATTTGCTCCCCAGTAAAATTCTATCTCGGATAGGTTGATATTCACAAGTGGCTGAAGAATAGACTCCGCATCAGGACCTTGAATTGCAATCTGTGCAGATTCATCACTTATATTAGTTAACTCAACTTCTTCAATTTTATGCTCTAACATCCAATTCCAATCCTTATCTCTATTCGCTGCATTTATTACGAGTAAAAACTTATCTGCCTGTCTATAAACAAGTATATCGTCTATTATTCCAGCATTCGGATAACACATACAGGAATATTGAGCTTGCCATATAGGATAGTTGTAATCTTCAGGTTGCGAAATTGCAAGCTTACTCGGGTCGTTTGTAGTTATCTTGCTAATAAAATCAATAGCTTTAGGTCCTTTAACTTCAACTCTTCCCATATGAGAGACATCAAAGATACCTGCTTTACTTCGTACTTGTTTGACTTCTTGAATTATTCCTTGATATTGAATTGGCATCTCAAATCCAGCAAAAGGAACAATCTTTCCCCCTGCTTTTTTGTGGTTTTCGTAAAAAGGTGTTTGCTTAACCATATTTACCTCCTTATCTTAACAGTTATGTAAAATATTTAACCTACAGAGCTCACAGAGAGCATAAAGATTACAAGATTCAAAAAATTAGAAGATTAAAGATTACTGTAGGGGCAAACCTATGTGTTTGCCCACTATTAGAGATAAATCTGCAATCTTTTTATCCTCTGTATATCTCTGTTTTATCTGTGTCATCCGCGTAATCTGCGGGTAAAGTTTTTTTTCTTATCTGATATTCTGTTTCTCTGATATCCTGCTCCACTATATTCCTCTGTGTTCTTTGTGGTTCATTTTTTCATAATCCTTGCATTCTCTGCGATTAAATTTTATAATCTACTTCTTTTCTATCTTTGGTGATTCCCCAAATTCAAGAATATGTGGCGTTATAAGAGCTACAAGTTCCTTTTTCGTTGTTACCTTTGTTTCGCGTTTGAATAGCCATCCTAAAACAGGAATAGAGCGTAATATTGGTATTCCCTTCTCCTCAATACTTTCCTCTATGTATTCTATTCCTCCGAGTGTAAATGTTTTACCATCTTTCACCATAATAGTAGTTGTAATACCTTGTCCAGAAGTACTGGTAATTGTTTTTTTAGGTCTTGGCGTTAGATAAGAAGAACTTCCTGTCTGTAAACTTATCTCCAAATTAATAAAATTATCTTCTCCTATATGAGGAATAAATGAAAGAAAGGTTGAGTGGTTATAGTAATCCGAAATATGAACTTCTCCCTCCTTATTGTTTTGCACTATAAGCGTAGGAAAGGAACTAACATTCACTTTTCCTTCTTCTACTCCTAAACTAATCATGCCTCGAAAACCAATGTTTAAACGTCCGGAACTCCAGATATCAAGTTCACCAGTATATAATCCTAACTTGTAAGCATCTCCTGAAACCCTTATATTACCAATCATTGACGAATGATCTACTCCCATTTTTCTTAACCAATCTGATTCAGCTACCACAAGTTTTCCTTCAATCAATACTTGTTTTGGTGGAGCATCGAGCTTTGCAAGAATTTCTTTTATACGCTCAATCCTTGAAGTTACATCTGTTATCATAATTGCATTGAGGTCATTATCTACATAGATTGACCCATCAGGTGATAGGTTTCTTTCAAGAATGCTAACAAGCTTGGATGGAAGCACATATTTCGGGTGAAGAGTTCGAGTTTCAAGTCTCACAAATTCCTTAATTCCTTTAGCATCAAGTTCTTTAACCAGCTTCATAAGGTCAGATAGCTTTGGCTCTAAATCTGTAATTATCAATGTATTAGTTGCATCATTGACTTGCACTGCCCCATATATTGATAACCTTGACCTTATAAACGGTTCAATCTCTGAAGCTCGTAGATTCTTAAGAGGTACAATTCGTGTTTTTGCATAGATAGTGCGGTCTTCGAATGCTTCAATCTCAAGTTTTACTTTGCCAAGCTTTGATGAATTCTGAGCTCTGATGGGAGCAACCATAAAAATTACGCCCAATATTATGATAAATCTACTCATAGCACCTCCTTCTTTTTTTGTTTTCTTCTACCGCACTTTAGTGCAGGGTTTAACCCTCAGCTAAAGCTGGGTAGAAGCCCGCACTCGCCATCTCTCATATAGAGTCTTTCTTTATATTGTATTTTCAACATTTCTCTTCTACTCTTTTTATCAGATACTCAATACTCGGTCTTTTTTCCAGTATCTTTTGTATATCGGAATATATTTTATTCGGGAAGATAGTCTCTACTATTGGTTTGAAAAACAACATCACCTGCGAGCCAATGAAATTCATACACTTTACGGACTCAAGAAAAGTGATTGCAACGACTTCAAGTCTTCTTTTTGTTATTTCTTCCGCAATTCTAATAAGTAGTTTCTTCTCTTCCTCAGTTAATTTTTCTTCTTCCTTTGCTACTGAAAATGCGTGTTTTAAACTCTCTTTAATGCTCATTTGTCGTAATAGTTTAGTTTCTATAAAGTATCTGCACACAGATATTCACAGATAGAACAGATTTCCATAGACTTTTATAGTTCATTTCATTCAAATCTGTGACTATCCGCATTTATCTACGGTTAATAATTTTTTGTTCGTGATAGTTCGTGTTTATATTTTTATCTCTTGAATTCTCTTTCAATCCCTGTTATTTGTAGAAATTGACATCCAAGTCTCGTGCTGCTTGTGCCTCATCAATCCTGCGAACCGGAGTATTATGAGGAGCACTTTTTACAACTTCAGGGTTATTTCTTGTCTCCTCGTCAATTTTTATCAATGCATCCCGGAATTCATTTAATGTCTCAATGTTTTCTGTCTCTGTTGGCTCAATCATTAGTGCTTCGTGCACTATCAGAGGAAAATAAATTGTCGGTGGATGAAATCCATAGTCTAATAATCTTTTCGCAATGTTTAAAGTTTTAACTCCACGCTTTGCCTGACGGTCTCCTGACAGGACAAACTCATGCATACAAGGCCCTTCGTATGGAAGTTCATAATATTTTTTTAATTCTGACATTAAATAGTTTGCATTTAATATTGCATTTTCAGATACTTCTTGTATTCCCAAATTTCCGAGCATTTTTATATAGGCATAAGCTTTTACGGAAACACCAAAGTTTCCATAAAATCCATGAATCCTGCCAATTGAATCTGGAAAATTATATGACAATTCATAGTTTTGCATTTTGCATTTTGCATTTTGCATTTTTTTTATAATTCTCGGAACTGGCAAAAAATTTGCAAGTTTACGAGTTACTCCTATCCCTCCGCCTCCTGGTCCTCCTGTTCCATGTGGAGTAGCAAATGTTTTATGTAAGTTGAAATGCATTATATCAAATCCTAATGCTCGTGGTTTTACGATTCCTAAAAATGCATTCAAGTTTGCTCCGTCAAGATATAAAATTCCACCACTCTTGTGAACGATTTTTGCAATTTCTTCAATTTGTTGCTCAAATAATCCGAGTGTATTTGGAACGGTTAACATTACACAGGCGATTTCTTTATTCATCAATTCAGATAAAGATTTAAGCTCAATAAGTCCGTTAGTATCAGATTTTACTTGCACAGGTTTAAGCCCAGCAAGTGTTGATGATGCAGGGTTTGTTCCATGTGATGAATCTGAAACAAGAATTTTTGTCCGATGTTCTCCTTTTTTCTCAAAATATTTACGTATGATTAGAAGAGCCGTGAATTCAGAATGAGCTCCTGCAACCGGTTGAAGTGATACTTCATCCATTCCACTAATTTCAGATAAATAATTTTGAAGTTCATAGAGAATTGTGAGTGCTCCTTGAACAGTTTGCTCCGATTGCAAAGGGTGTAAATTCGCAAGTCCATCAAGGCGAACGAGCTCTTCATTTACTTTGGGGTTGTATTTCATAGTGCAAGAACCAAGCGGGTACATTCCTCGCTCTATATGATAATTTAGATTGGAAAGATTAGTGAAATGACGAATAACATCAGGTTCACTGAGTTCTGGTAATCTTGGCAAATTTTTTCTTAAATATTCTTTTGGTAAGGAGGTTGTTCCTATAGGAATATCAACCGAAGGCAAGCTATATGCTTTCCTTCCTTTTTTTGATAATTCAAAGCTCAATTTCATTTCTCAAAAAATATAGCACAAAAAATATTTGTCAAGTGTTTTGAATTTTTTGTTTGCATTTTTTAAAAAAGCAATATAAATTGTTTTTCTGATATGATACTTATTATTCATGGTGGAGCCGGGAAAATAACAAACTTTAAAAAACGCCAAAAAATAATAGCCAAAGTTTGTAAGATTGGTTATGAGGTTCTTAAAAATAATGGGTCAGCTCTTGATGCGGTAGAACGTGCCGTAGTTGAACTTGAAAATAATCCCAACTTTAATGCAGGAACAGGTGCTACTCTTTCACTTGAAGGAAAAGTAGAATTGGATGCGGCAATTATGAGTGATGACTTGCAATCCGGAGCCGTTGCTTGTATAAAAGAAGTGAAAAATCCAATACTTGTTGCGAGAAAAGTGATGGAAGAAACAGATCATATTATTTTATCAGGAGAAGGTGCTGTGAGATTTGCAAGATTTATGGGGTTTCCCAAATATAATCCTTTAACTCAGGAAAGAAAAAAAGTGTTTGAGCAAAGAATTGAAAAATTAAAAGCGGGCAACCCTCCGAAAGCTTTTCCTAATCTTAAAAAATTTGTAGGTAAATACAGCAAGGATTTTAACTTATCCGATGAGAAACTTGGAACTGTTGGAGCTTGTGCAATTGATAGAAAAGGAAAACTTGCATCGGCAACAAGTACAGGAGGAATGTTTATGCATCTTCCCGGCAGAGTGGGGGATACGCCTATAATTGGTGCTGGAACTTATGCCCAAACTTCAGGAGCTATATCTTGTACCGGGCATGGTGAATGTATTATTAAGTTATGCCTTGCGAAAGTTACTTGTGATGCAATGAAATCTATGAAAGCACAAGAGGCGGTAAATTTAGCGTTGAAACTATCAGACCAACATAATTGTAAATGTGGATTAATAGGAGTAGATGGAAAAGGAAATGTGGGATTTGGTTTTAATACTCCTCAAATGTTATGGGGCTATATCAAATCTGATGCTCTAACGGTTGGATGATTAATCTATTCATATACTTAAGACAATGAAATGAATAAGAAAATACGAGTCATAGGGAGTTTAATGGTAGTTGCTTTTTTATCCATCTTTTTCCTACGAGAAAAAGAATTTACTACTACAAAGTGGATAATGAATACGCGGTGTGAGATAAAAGTTATTGCAAGAATACAACCTTATAAGGCAATAAATAAAGCTTTTAATGTAATGGAGCGAATAGATAGTCTTGTAAGTTGGGCTGGTTCAGGGGATATTGCAAAAATAAATAAAGGCGAAATAGATGAAATCTCAGAAGAAGTGCTTTATCTCATAAAAAAAGGTATAGAAACAGGAGACTTAACCCAAGGAGCTTTTGATATAACAATCCGACCGTTGATGGAGGTATGGGATAATTTCAAGAGTCAGTATGTTCCAAAGGAAGAAGAAGTAAAAAAAATACTTCCGTTGATAAATTATAAAGAAGTAACATTGGCTGGTTCTAAAATAAACTTTGGAAATACCAAGATGAAATTAGATTTATCAGGCCTTGCTAAAGGATATGCAGTTGACCTTGCGGTTGAAGAATTAAAATCTGCTGGAGTGAAAGCAGGACTTGTAAATGCAGGGGGAGATATAAAGGTGTTTGGAGGAAAAGTTTGGAAAGTAGGGATTAAAGACCCAAGAGGAACTGGAGTTATAAAAGTTTTGTCACTTAAGAATAAAGCTGTTGCTACATCAGGAGATTATGAGAAATATTTTACATTAGATGAAGCAAGATATTGTCATATTCTGAATCCTCGAACTGGTGTGCCTGCAAGAGAATGTATATCTGTAACTATAATTTCAGAAAATGTAGAATTTGCAGACGCACTTTCTACCGGAATTTTTGTGCTTGGCCCTGAAAAAGGGATTGTACTTTTAGATAGCTTAAGGATTTCGGGATTAATAATAACTTCTGATTTTAGATTTCTTGAGTCAAAAGTTTTTCATGAAATTTGCAATGAAGCACAGTAAGTTTTGTTCCTATAAATTACCTTCTGTTAAAGCTTAGTTTTTTCCTTGACAATTTAATAGTTTAAAGTAAAAGATTAACAATGATTAAAGAGATTGAAAATATTGATAGAGCATCGGACAAATTTCTTGATAAAATCCTTTTTACAGAAGTATGGACCCCGTCAGTTGACATATATGAAACAGAGAGCGAGATAATTCTACTTATTGAACTTGCGGGAGTTAAGACAAAAGATATAAATCTTTCATTGGACCAGGAGAATGTTTTGCATATATGGGGAAAACGTCGTTCTCCTATTAGAAGTGGGTCAAAGAATTGTCATGGGATGGAACTGCATTTTGGGACTTTCTCAAGGTATGTAAAACTTTTGATCCCAATTAAAGGAAAGAAAGCAGAACTAAAAAGTATGAGTGGGATTTACAAGATAACATTTAAAAAGAAGAAAAGGAAATGAACTTACAAGATTACATAGATTGTTATCCTGAACAAAGCGAAGGGGCTATGAGATTCTTCGGTTTTATCTCAGAATGACATTTCTTGTGAAAATCTGTGGTTCAAAAAAAGAAAAATTGATGCAAAAATTAGCGTGGTTTTTTGGAGTAATGATTCTTGCAGGTTCTTTATCTGCCGAGAATCTTATATTTAATCCTTCTTTTGATATGACTCCGTGGGATAGTGGGTGGACGATTACACTGAAAAGTGGTAATGGAACTACAGAAGAAGTAGTATCAGATACTTCTAATTATTATTCATTCCCACGAAGTGCAGGGTTGTACGTACATGCTTATGGACGTAGTTCTCGTGCTACGGCAAGTCTGTCTCAAGGAATACGTCCGGTAACAAATTGTACATGTAAAGTATATTTCAAAGACGACATTTTCTGTTATTGGGGATGGGGAGAGGCTACTATTTATATAAAAATGGATGGTGCATGGAACAAGGAATGGATGTCTATTGAAATTGATTCAGTTTGGACTAAATGGGAAAAAGTTTATAATTCTTCAGATACGATAAGAGGCATTAAGTTTTCTGTATATGCAGACGCACCAGAATCTCCAACAGTGGCTTGGGGGGCTGTAGCCTTTTGGATTGATGATGTTTATATATCTGGAAAAGAAGTAGTAATTGAGGAAAAAAGCTCCATTGCTATCGCTCAGAATGATAAGTTAGAGGCATATCCGAATCCATTTACCAATAATACCGTTATTCGTTATTCATTAAACGAAAATCGTAAGGATTTACAATTAACAATTCACGATATTTCCGGTAGAATTATTCATAAGATTCCGATAAATGATTCCAAATTTACGAATAGCGAAATCAAATGGGATGGGAATGATGAAAATGGAAAGGTTTTACCAAGAGGTATATACTTTGCTAAATTGACTGGGAAAGAACAAAAGAGAAATTTAAAACTTGTTAAAATTTATTAAGTTTTTTTAGAATAAATGATTTTATAATAACTTATGGGTTGAAAGGTTTTTGATTATGGATAAAAGACGAATACCAAAAAAAGTAGCTGTTTTGACTGTGGAAGAGTTAGTTGTTTTTCCAGGAATGATTGTTCCCCTCATCCTAAAGGATGAGAGAAGTATCAAGCTAATAGACTGGGTTCTTACCACCCCAAACAAGATAGTAGGTAATTTTACACTTAAGAATTCAAAACTTGATGAACAAAATGAAGATAATTTTTATCATACAGGAGTAGCGAGTGTAATTTTAAAAATGCTTAGGTTTCCTGATGAGTCTGTTCGCATAATTATTCAAGGTCTGGAGAGAATAAAAGTCAAGAAAGTTATTGAACGAGACCCATTTATGAAAGCACAGATTGAAGTGCTTCAGGATAAAAGTAATAACAAAAAAGATTTAGAACTTGAGGCATTAATGCGAAGTGTAGGAAATTCATTTCAGCAGATTGCGAAAAAAGCTCCTTACCTTCCTGAAGAACTTCAAATAAGTGCGATAAATATGACTTCACCCGGAAAATTCGCAGATTTGATTGCAAGTAACTTGAATCTTTCATCAAAAGAAAAACAAGGATTGCTTGAGATTTCTAACCCCAAAGAGAGATTGTCAACTCTTGTTCCAATGCTTGCAAAAGAAGAAGGCATTTTAGGACTTGGCGAAAAAATAAGATCCAGTGTAAAAACAGAATTTGGTAAGAGTCAACGAGAATATTTTTTAAGAGAACAATTAAAAGCAATAAGAAAAGAACTTGGCGAAAAAGATGATAGAACAATAGAAATTGGAGG
>JAUVIV010000123.1 GCA_030592575.1 bacterium
ATTTTCAAAATCCTTATTTAATATAGCTTTCTTTATAACACTTAAGAATTCATCTTTCTTGGATATCTCAGCTATTTCTATTTTACTTGCAATCTCCATTATAGATTCGATAGATTCTTTATTACTCATAAGCAAAAGGGTAATTACTTCGCATAGTGGACTTGGTCCGCCAAAATTCCTGTGTACGCCCTGCATGATGACTTTATACCCATCTTTATCTTCAAAATGCAAGTCAAACCTCACCCCTTTTTTTCCTCTATATTCACCCTCCATTTTATCAATTTGTCCATCGTGTATCCATTTTGGCACGAAAAATTCCTCAGCCTTTCTACAATAAATCTCAACAGGTCTATCATCTTGAAAGCCTGTAATCATAACCCACTCTTCTCTATCCTGAAAACGTGTTATTTTTGCTTTAATCCGTTTCTCTCTATAAAAACCTTTATGCAGCGGGAATTTAATGGACTTGAACTTTTCATTAATTTTATCTGCCAATTCATCAGCATCTTTGAATGTATCAATCGTGTGTTCTTTTTTCAAATAGGTTTTGAATTCCTTTAATTGGCTGTAGTTCCTGAAATCAATGAATTTGGCAGGAATCATTCCATTTTCCTCATCAAAAAGGTAAACTAATATGTCCAGTTTCTTCTTTACTGCCTCTTCATATTCCAATTGAGTGAAAGACTTACCACTTTTCTTATCGATACTTCCATATACCATTCCTATAACCCCTAAATAGATTTGAGACTCTCTAACCTCTTTGAGACAAGTCGCAAGAGGGGTTGTTGGTCTAGCTCCAAAGCGTTCCATTCCCTTTATCTCAACATCATAGCTATTCAGTACTTTCCATACTTTTTTTCGGTGGAGTTCTAAATCTTTGAATGTCGATGACAAGAAAACTTTTGTACTCATTGAATCATGCTTAAAGATTTGATGAATCTAGCGATTGTATAGCAATATTAGTAACAATCTGTATAAAATCAAAGTATCCTTCATAAGTTTAAAAGTCCATCATCCGCAAATGAAAAATAACTCTCGGCTGTCAGATTTAGATGATCCAAAACGGGAATATTCAAAGCTTTGTTTGCCGGTTAATGGTCTGTTTATTTCTGACAATAACGTCGTTATTAGCAGGTGACTAACTTGCCAAAGATTAAACTAACATTAAAAAATTATTAAAAATTTGTTAATAAGTCGTTTTATTGCAGCTACAGTTAAAACTCTCAAGGCTTTATAATTTTTCAACGACTTTATGTTAATAAAAACTTAAAGATCAAGGATATACTCTTCGTATATTTGTAACAGCTCTTTGGCATAAAAAAGGACTGCGTACACAGTCCTCAAATTTCCAAGCGCCGCTAGGAAGTTCAATTGGATTGAACACCCGGTTTCTAACCGGGAGGTTGGGAGTTCGAATCTCCCCCTAGCATCTTTACAAAGATAGGGACAGAAAATGCTTTTTTGCAAATCTGTCCCTATTTTTTTTAGGAACTTATACACAGTTTAAGTCCTTGAAAACAATTAGAATAAAGCAACTACAGCACTTAATAAACATGCCCAATTTATAATATATGTTATAAATGTAATTCTTGTTCATTTTATCAATATTGATACCCTGTAAAGGGAAACTCTTTATTTTACATTCCTCCATTTTTTAAATGCTTACAATCCAAATTTTCTTTATTTATGTATCATAAATCATAGCAATCCTTCATCCGCAAACGAAAAATACTCCTCTGATGTAAGAATTAGGTGGTCTACAACCGGAATGTCAAGCACATTCCCTGCTGATTTCAGTTTTCGTGTTAGATTTCTATCCGATTCGCTTGGTTGTATATTTCCTGACGGATGGTTATGAGCGAGGATAAGCCCCACTGCATTCATTTTGATGCACAGTCTGGTATATGACTTTGGGGTCAGGGCATTAAAGCTTTCTCCCTCAGCGTTGGTACGCTGAGCATAATTTGCAATTGTTACCATTTTAAAAAGTTTTTAGTTGATAATTCTGAGATAGACCGGGGGTATCCGATCCACAAGAAAAAGGGAGGGTGTCATTTGGATATGGTTGGAAGGTGAATATATTTTCCAAAAAAAATTGGAATAAGAATTCCTATGTAAGCTAATAATGAATTTACATCGTTATGTAACGCCGTATTGTTTGATGGATTTTTGTAAATTGCGATAAAATCACAAAGAAAATTAGTATTAAAACATGGAGCATTCAGAGTGGATAAATAAAAAGAAAAGGTTTGTGTTGTTCTTTGATATTTTAGGATTTAAGAACATGGTATCTCGTAACACTCATGCACAAGTAGTCAATAAACTGAATAAAATAAACTTTGTCTTGAATGTTGCTGAAGGTAAAAGCATGAACAAGTTTCTGAGCAAGCATGACGATTCTATTGCCGAAGACCAAACGAAGTCATTCATATTTTCTGACTCTATTGTATTTTTTTCCAAAGGAAATAGTTATGCCGATGCTACTAAAATAATTGCAGATGCTGCAACAATCTATGGACACTGCTTAAGGAATAAAATCCCAATAAAAGGGTCTATTTCTTTCGGATATGTCACCATTGATTTTAATAAATCACTTTTTTTTGGTCAGCCAATTATCGATGCATACTTGCTCCACGAAGAATTAAATATGCTTAGTATTGTTGTGGACCATAACGCAGAAAAAAAGTTTGCCCAACTAAAGAAAGGCATGTACAATTATGACAGACTTTTTAATTATAGTGCCTTTATGAAATATGGTAGGGTAAATCACCTGCTGTATAGACCTAATCCCAATACTCTTCCGCAACACATTAAAAATTTAGAAAAGATACGTCTGGAGACATCAGGGAAGCCTAGAATATATTTTGATAACACCCAAAAGTTCTTTGAAGCTCTTCAGCTAGTTGATAACGAGTCAAAAAATCAAAAATAATGGCTCAAAAAGCTACACCAAAAAAAGAAGAACCTAAAATTTGCTTTATAATTTCACCCCTTGGTAATGAAAATTCAACTACAAGGAGGAACGCAAATGGATTAATTAATTCAGTTCTAAGACCAGTATTGACTGAGGCTGGATTCAAAGTCATAGCTCCCCATGATATTGATACTCCTGGGTCTATAACTCGGCAAGTTATAGAACATCTCCTTGAAGATGAATTAGTTATTGCCAATCTTACAGAACTTAATCCCAATGTTATGTATGAGTTGGCAGTAAGGCATGCTAAAAGACTTCCTATTATCAGTTTAGCTGAGAACGGAACTAAATTACCTTTTGATATAGCGACAGAAAGAACAATTTTCTATAATAACGATATGGCTGGAACTGAATCTCTTAAGCCAAAGTTAGTGAAAGCTATTAATGAATCTCTCAATGAGAAAAAACCAGATAATCCTATCTATAGAGTGATTAATGAATCTATTATGAGAAAAGTATCTGTTACTGAGAATATCCAAGCCTATACATTAGACAGACTTAGTGAAATTTCAATGACTCTACATGATTTATATAATCTAAGCACGACGAATCGTGTCAACCGAAGTAATAGTATTATTGTGAACCTCACCATAACTAGGTATGATAAAAAAATTGATTATAATGATATCATCAGCATTTTTAAGCAGAACGAAAATTTTAGTGTATCTATACTTTCAATAAAGTCAGAAGAAGGTGATACTAGAATAGAAGCCTTGATAGAAGTAGGTGGAGGAGATAGAAATGCAAGGAGTATCTTGCGAAGGTTAGTAGCTGAAGGATATACTTTCAATGCAAATTATTTATAAGAATGTTTAAAATTTATATTCCTAGTAAGCGAATTTGACCGTCTCAATGTTAATGCCATTTTCAATAAATGCCAACAAAAGAAGCAAAAGCACGAATAATCATTAACAACCTGCTCCAGGATGCAGGGTGGCGGTTCTTTGATAGTGAGGAAGGACCTGCGAACGTGTTGCTTGAGAACTACGTAAAGATTACGCAGGAGCATGTGGATGCCTGGGGAGAGGATTATGAGAAGACCACGGGCGGTTCCCTGGACTTTCTACTCCTGGATAGCAACAACAAACCACTATGCGTGCTGGAAGCCAAAAAGGAAGCCATCCACCCCCTCAATGCAAAAGAGCAAGCAAGGAAGTATGTAAAGGCTGTTGATGCACGATATATCATCCTTTCCAATGGGATTGTCCACTACCTGTGGGATTTAGAACGCGGGAATCCAAAACCCATCTATAAGTTCCCGTCGGCACAAGAAATCGGTGCGATTAAAGAATGGAATCCTGACAGGGAAGCATTAGCAAGTGAACCTGTAGAAAACGACTTTATCGCAATCGTCCAAATGCCCGACTATAGGGAACGTCCGGGCTGGAACGGCAGTATTGAGGATAGTAAGGGGTTTATATGGGATAATGGACTAAGATTCCTTCGACACTACCAATTAGAGGCGGTTCACAAGCTGCAGGAGGCGGTTTCTCAAGACAAGGATAGATTCTTGTTCGAAATGGCTACAGGAACTGGTAAAACCCTTGTTTCGGCAGCAGTTATTCGGTTGTTTCTGCGTACTGAAAATGCAAGACGAGTTCTGTTCTTGGTCGATAGGTTGGAGCTGGAAGAACAAGCAAGGAAAGCATTCACAAATTACCTGAAACCTGACTATACCACCTTTACTTATAAGGAACATAAGGATGAGTGGAGAAAAGCAGATATTGTCGTATCTACCATTCAATCTTTCATGTTCGATAACAAGTATATGCGCCTATTTTCACCGGCAGATTTTGACCTGATAATCTCTGATGAATCCCATCGTTCGATATCCGGTAACGCCCGGGCGGTATTCGAATACTTCCATGGGTACAAGTTGGGCTTGACAGCAACCCCGAAAGATTATTTAAAGGGTGTCGACATCCATAAAGTGAAAGAAAACGATCCCAGGGAAATTGAACGCAGGATGTTGCGTGACACCTATAATACTTTTGGCTGTGAAGGACGCGACCCTACATACCGTTATTCCTTACTGGACGGTGTAAAAGATGGTTTTCTTATAAACCCCAGGGTGCTGGATGCACGTACAGAAATAACTACGCAACTCCTATCAGATGAGGGATATGCTGTTACCGTCACAACCGAAGAGGGTGAAGAAACTGAGACATTCATTTCCCGTGACTTTGAGAAGAAGTTTTTTTCCCAGAAAACAAATCGGGTGTTTTGTAAAACATTCCTTGAAAATGCGCTACGAGACCCAATTACGAATGAGATTGGGAAGACCGTAATGTTCGCTGTTAGTCAGAACCATGCCAGGAAACTGACGGAAATTCTAAATGAATTTGCTGAAGAACTATTCCCTGGAAAGTATAATTCAGATTTTGCTGTACAGGTAACTTCAATGGTAGATGATGCGCAACAAATGACAATCAACTTCGCCAACAACAACTTGAATGGCAAAACATCCTTTCAGGAAGGGTACAAATCGAGTAAAACAAGGATATGTGTCACCGTCGGTATGATGACCACGGGATATGACTGTCCCGACCTGCTCAATCTGTGTATGGTTAGACCGATTTTTAGCCCAACCGATTTTGTGCAAGTAAAAGGTCGTGGCACGCGTAAGCATACTTTTGAGTATAAGTTTCGGAATGAGTTGGAGGATGAAGAGATTGTTCAATATGAGAAAGAGGTGTTCAAGCTTTTTGACTTCTTTGCGAATTGTGAATATTTCGAAGAGACGTTTGATTACGATGAAAAGTTGGAGCTTCCTTTGCCAAGAGGAAAGAAAGGTGAAGGAGGTGGCGGCATTGACTTAG
>JAUVIV010000109.1 GCA_030592575.1 bacterium
TAGGACAGCAAGTATATCTCGCTCCTCTTTTGTTAAATGTTTGTATTTCCTGTGCATTTTGCTCTGACCTCCTTTCTTCTCTTGTCATTATATCAGAGCGTTGCACTTTGTCATTGAACTTGTGTATGGTTATTTCGGAAAAACTGATAGATAAATTACAGGTAGAGAATACAAGGGTGCAGTTTAAACAATTAACCACTGTTAATCCAAATTACTTTGGAAATATGGCTGGCAAATCAATTAAAGCAAAATATAAGGTTGTATTCCCTGTGGCGAAGAATATCAAATACGAGGAATTAACTTGTGTAGGTCTTTATCCTGAAGATAATTTATTGGAAGCTGTCATAGAGGTGAAATTACCTTATGGTTATAAAGGAACGTTATGTGATGCAGGGAGTAAAGAATATGTTGCATTTTACATAGATTATGGTGATGGTAACGGTTTTGTAAGTGTTGGTGCAGCATCGGAAGTGAATGTTCACGACTTTCCTTTTGTAAATGGAGATCATCTTTATTATGCAGTGCGTAAAGCATTTACACCAGATAAATATCTGAAATGTAACAACCCGCAAATCGTTAAAATAAGAGCTATTCTCTCATGGGAAAAGCTACCAACAGGTCCCGATTATGTGCCAGTATGGGGTAATGTTATTGATAACTCGGTTCAAATAAAACCAAAATCAGCAGGATTTACCCTCTATCCTATTCCTCTACAGGAATTAAAAGTTACCAAAAAGTTTGATATGATTGATATAGTGCCGGAATTGGAAGAAGTATTTCCTCAGATAGGTCCTCTCCCTTCTATTGAGAAATTTGTGATTACAGGGAATAAAGAGGAAATCAAAGAGTTGATAGATAGGTCAATTGAAGCAGTAAATAGGATAAAAGCAGAAGGTAAAGTTGAAGAAGAGAGATTTGAATTTAAGAACCTGATAATGCAAAACCCGAATTATTTTGGCTCAATAAGCGAATCGAAAAACAAAGATGAGATATTAAAATCTGTATATGAATTACCTCAAAAAACCATTGAGGCTCTGCTTCCCAAGATTACGATTGATCCTAATTGGCTTGTTCCTGTAAAACCAATGTCCTGCAATACGAACTATGAAGAGTTAACATGCGTTGGTCTCTATCCGGAAAATGATTTATTAGAAGCGGTAATAGAAGTGAAACGGCCTTATGGATTTAATGGTGATTTATGTACGTTGGGCAGTACGCAATATGTTGCTTTTTATATTGATTATGGCAATGGTGCCGGTTATCAGTATGTTGCTACAGCAACTGTAGGTGCTTATGATATACCAGAAGTCAGTGAGAATCACCTTTTTTACGCTGTTAAAACGACTATTCCAAATATAGCTTCAGAACTGAAGAACTGTAGTATTGATAATATCGTTAAAGTTAAAGCTATATTGTCTTGGAATGAAGATCCTACTCTATTGGGTCCTACACATACTCCGGTATGGGGAAATGCAATAGAAAGACATATCCAGATAAGACCGAAAAATGGCTTGAGTGTTAAATGCGATATTGAAATTGTCAATGAAATTCATACGGATGATATAAGTGAAGTCGGTAGTAATAAAGGTCTTGGCATTAAGATTGATTCCTCAAACAATGCCGTTCCAGGTGTATTTGACAGACCTTTTGGAGGAACGATTGGATGTTGGGGAAAAACTAATGTCGTAGGTGCAAGTTACTACAGATTCAGATATAGCGATGATAATGGCAGTTCATGGAAAGAAATTACAGACAAAAGAGTTGCACGTCATCCTTCTCCTTGGATTGCAACCATAGATAGAAATCCGGATGTTAATGGATGGTTCAGTATAAGTGAGTATAATGCAGATGTCGTTAACTACAGTCTTGCGGCTTTAGTGCACTGGAGTAGTCACGGAAAGAACGGAGATTATATTCTTAGACTTGAATTAGCTGATGCAAGTAAAAACCCACTTCTCGGACAAGTCTCTGACATTCCTATTAAACTGGACAATAAAGGTATTGAATTCTTCAAATTTGGTGGTACACCTACGCCGTTACCTGCTGAGGGTATTGTTGTTAAGGATCTCATCGGTAATTACAAAAAGTGTGCTACTTTTGTTGCAAGTGAAGAAATTAAATCTTTCGGTAACTTCAGGGATGACTATTTTAGAAACTTTAGCTTAGTGGTATTTGGAGGAAATCTTCCAGTGTCTGGTGTTGGAATAGGTAGTGGTAGATATGATTCCGGAATACTGGGGCTCAGTGATGAAGGTGTCGTTGGAGCTCATGACGGTGGATTTGGTTTGGAATTAGATTCACTGAACTTATGTACCATAACTCAAGTTCCTGATAAAGTTAAATGTGCATACGGAATCAAGCTTACGGTTTGGGATAGAGCGATTGTTGGCTATGTCAGCGGGTATGAATTTAATACAACTCGTCACGGAAGACATGGTTATGTAACATTTAACTGGGACCCAACAGGTTGTTGAAATTTGAAACAACGAAGGAAAGGTTAGCCGATAGATGGCTTACTTAAGTAAAATTGTGTGTTAATACGACCACCAAGCCCGTTGCTTTGCTTCGGGTTTGGTGGCGTGTTTTGTTTGCTGTTAGTTTATTGAGTACTGGGGTTACAGAAAGGAGATAAAAAAATGAAAACAAAATTGAAACAACTAATCAGTATATTTTGGGTTATTACATTTTTTGTAGGTTGCTCAACTATTTCACAATTCAATGAAACAGCTTATGAAAAATCGACGAGTATTAAAGCGTCATCACTTGCTTTGATGGATAGAGCTCAAGAACCTTATTCGAAATACAGCGAAAATGTTGAAGAAATTTTGCTCGAAGCCCAGAAAGCTTATGAATATGCAAAAGAAAGACCCAAAAATGAAGAATCAACAAAACAGTGGAAAATAATGATTGATCCGGAATGTAATATGTTAGCTGGCTTTTTTAAAAGATGGAAATCGGAAAAAAAGTTAAATAAATTATTTGTAGAGGAAGCTAAGGGGCAAATCGGAAAAGGATTTGACCAGATAAGTGGTTTAGAATCAGGGAAAATTAAAAAGAAATGAGGGGGTAACCTATGGATGATTTTAATAAATTTATGGAAGTCTTAAAAGAAGGGCTTGAAGATTTTGCGGAAAATCGCTGGAAAGATTTCAAAGATGCCGCAATAAATGATGGCAAATCGTTTTTAGATACTTCAAAAGAAGATCTTGAAAGATGGACAAAGTCTTTAGCCGATGGGAATTTGAGTAAAGACGATTTTGAATGGCTTCTTGAAAGTAAGAAAGATTTAGCTGAACTATTTGCTTTGAAGCAAATCGGTTTAACAAAGGTTACGTTAGATCGTTTCTTAAATGGTATTATCGATTTGATAATTAACACTGCATTTAAAACCTTTTTATAAGATATTATCGTATTGTCCTCAAAAAAAATATGAGGGACGTTTAAAATATTGATGATAGTATCAGAAATTACTGTCATAACAGTGTTGTTGTGTAAAGTTTGTCCTGCTGGATCCTGTGTATAAATATAAATATTAAGAGTAAAAATACCATGCAAAAATTTGTTTTAACGAAAACTTGACAAAAGAATCGGAAAGTAATAGAGTAAAAAATAAGAGATTCTGATTTGTTTGTGCAAATAGTAAACAGGTATATTAGATTGTAATCGTATCTTAATAGTATAGGATAAATAAAATATTAGTCAAAAAGGAGGAGGAGAGATGAAGTTTATTCAGCAAAAAGGTTATGTTTTTGTGTTAGCAGGAGTTTGCTTGATGTGGACTGCTATAGTAAAAGGAGAAGAATTTGAGATACCAATGAAGGTCGGAAATAAATGGATATATACTGACCATACGATAACGATAATGGCAAAGGACGATAACAGTGGCTGGTATGGATTTACTGCTTGTCCTATGCCTGAATCTTTACCTGAAGGAACGTGGAATATAGACAATAACTCTACATGGGATGAGTCAATAAGTAACTGGATGAAGATGAACGTTGATAGAGACCAATTTCTTATGAAAAATAAGATGGCAGAAGATGAAACTGTGATGTTAGATGCTTCGGTGAGTAAAGGAAACAACTGGACGGGTAAGAGCCCTATAAAGTTTGAAATGAGTGAGACAGAGGATATAGTAGTTGTTCCTGCAGGTGAATTTATTTGTTTGAAAGTAGAAACTGTTGACCCGATTATTAGATCTGATCCTGAGGCAGGAAAATCCTGGACAATACATACTACTACCTGGTATGCAGATGAAGTTGGGGTAGTGAAAGACTCAACTGTAGTAACAGAGACAGGGTGCGACCCCACAACACATGTTTCTAAATTAATCAGATATGAATTTAAGTAATGCGGTGTAAAACAGTGTGTGAAAGACTTTGGATAGTCAGATGGTTGTATTGTCGGATGGTATAAAGATAGTCTTATGGTCGGATGGTTGGATTGTGAAAGATACTGGGCAAATGGGTAGAGACACGATTTATCGTGTCCAAATATGGAGTGAATATGGAGTGCAGTAGCTTGCTACTGCGAAATAAGTGCGAAAAAATGCAAAAACAGAGTTTTTGCACTCCAAAAAGGGAAGATATTGAATAATTTGTGTAGGAGCAGATTCTATCTGCGATAATATAAATCGCAATTTAAAATTGCTCCTACAAAGAAAGAAAATGTACTTTAACCCTCGGTTAGAGCCGGGTAGAAAAAAAGGATGACGGCAAATACAAAATGATTATTTCTAATATTTTACTTTTGGTTTTCTTGACAGGGGATATTGCAATCTGCACAGCTCCGGAGTATCAGGAACAACCTTCAATTGCTTTTGATGGGAATAATTATCTCGTAGTGTGGCAAGATAAAAGGTCTGGAGACTGTGATATCTGGGGACAATTTATCTCTCAAGAAGGAACTCTTGTTGATACTAATTTTCCTATCTGTATTGCAGAAAATAATCAAGTAGACCCCGAAGTATGTTTTGGAACAGGTAATTATTTGGTAATATGGAAGGCTAATAAAGAAGACACCGGAAAAATATACGGGCAAAGAGTATCTCCAAGTGGAGTTCTTATTGATACAGCATTCACAATAAATGATTGGGGATATGGAACTAATCCTGATATTGCATTTAATGATACAAATTTTATGGTAATATGGCGAGATTATCATGATTTAGGAAAAGACCAGGTTCGTGGGAGGCAAGTTTCACAAGGTGGTATTCCTATAGATACATCCTTTCTCATTCCTGTAACAGGTTCTGACCGTGAATGGCCCAGTATAGCTTTTAGTGATACAAATTATCTTGTGGTGTGGTCAAATACTGATTCATTCCACATCTATGGAAGCTTAGTTTCCACCAATGGAGTTCCCTCAGACACTGTATTTCCAATAATAGAGAAGAATGAAAGTACTATGATAATCCCCGATGTCGCTTCTTGTGGTGAGAATTATCTGGTAGTAACAACAACAAGAGATACTATTATTGGGCGATTAGTCTCCACTTCCGGAACTTTTTTAGATAATCCTTTTACAATTAGCACAGAAAAAATTGGCTCTCCTTCTGTAATATGGACAGATTCGTCTTATCTTGTAGTATGGGAAGGTGATATAAGTAAGGGACCTACCGACATTTTTGGACAGTGGATTTCAAAAAATGGTACACTGATAGACACAACTTTTATTATCTGTGATGCATATTATTATCAAGCTATGCCTGTAAGTGCATATGGCAACAACAATTGTCTTGTGGTCTGGGCAGATACCCGTGATTTTGACTATGATATTTATGGGACTATTGTTTCTACTCTTGGGGTGGAGGAGAGAGATTGCTTCGCTAACGCTCGCAATGACAGGTTGGAGGTTTATCCGAATCCGTTTACTGAATATACCGTTATTCGTTATTCGGAAATCGAAAATCGGAATAATGCAAAGATTGAGGTTTATGATATGGTGGGGAGATTGGTGGAGGAAGTAGATGGTAATGCAACGACAGAGTCGTTGCACTCCAAAATAATTATAGGGGAAAAGCTATTACCTGGTGTTTATTTTGTGAAAGTAAGAAGTTATGAACCAATAAAAATAATTAAACTGAGGAGGGTAAGATGAAGAGAATATTTTTTATGATAGGAGTAGGGATATTATCTATTGCCGGAATAAGTAATGCGTGGGATGCCGCTACTCATCAAAGGATGACGGCAAATACAAAATGATTATTTCTAATATTTTAATTGTTGTTTTCTTGACAGGGGATATTGCAATCTGCACAGCTCCGGAGTATCAGGAGCAGCCTTCAGTTGCTTTTGATGGAAATAATTATCTCGTAGTGTGGCAGGATAAAAGGTCTGGAGACTGTGATATTTGGGGACAATTTATCTCTCAAGACGGTTCTTTTGTTGATACTAATTTCCCTATCTGTGTTGCAGAAAGTAGTCAATATCGACCTCATGTAGCTTTTGGAACGAGTAATTATTTAGCAATATGGTGTGATGGTCGAGGAGATAGCACGAAAATATACGGCCAAAGAGTCTCTCTTGATGGGACTCTTGTTGATACGCAATTTATAATAAATGATAAAGGAGTCGGAGATTTACCTGACATTGTGTTTGGAGATACAAATTTTTTAGTAATATGGCGAGATTATCATGATTTAGGAAAAGACCAGGTTTGTGGAAGATTTGTTTCAGAGGAGGGAACCTTTATTGACACTGTCTTTACTATTCCTATAACAGGTTCTGACCGTGAGTGGCCTCATGTAGCTTTTAGTGATACAAATTATCTTGTGGTATGGGAAGATTTACCAAATGGAATAATGAATGTCAATGGTTGTGTGGTCTCTACTGATGGAATACCTCAAGATACAGGGTTTTTCGTAATAGAGGGTAATAGCAGTTATTTAATTCCAGATGTTGCTTCTTGTGGTGAGAATTATCTGGTAGCAACAACAACGAAAGATACTATTATTGGGCGATTAGTCTCCACTTCCGGGGCTCTTTTAGATAATCCTTTTACAATTAGCACAGAAAAAATTGGCTCTCCTTCTATAATATGGACAGATTCGTCTTATCTTGTAGTATGGGAAGGTGATATAAGTAAGGGACCTACCGACATTTTTGGACAATGGGTTTCAAAAAATGGTACACTTATAGACACAACTTTTGTTATATGTGATGCATATTATTATCAAGCTATGCCGGTAAGTGCATACGGTAACAATAATTGTCTTGTGGTCTGGGCAGATACACGTGATTTTGATTATGATATTTATGGGACTATTGTTTCAACTCTTGGAGTAGAAGAGAGAGATTGCTTCGCTAACGCTCGCAATGACAGGTTGGAGGTATGTCCGAATCCCTTTATCACAAAAACGACTATAGACATAAGACTTGAGACTAAAGACCAAAAGACAAAAGAGTCTTCGGTCTGTGGTCTTCAGTCTGTGGTCTCTTTAAAAATTTATGATATGGTGGGGAGATTGGTGGAAGA
>JAUVIV010000154.1 GCA_030592575.1 bacterium
AATTTAATACATAATCATAGACATTTTATGTCCATGATAATGTCTATGATACAACTTGCCACTATTTCTTTACTTATTTCAACTAAAATCAAGCATTTTATATTTCAATATAACTAATTAAACTACTTAACAACCTCTTTGAAACTCATCGGTTTTTATTTTCTGTTCTAGTTTAAATTTCTATATATAAATAATAACATAAAAGCCGTCTTCTCTTGAGATATATAATTCATAATCTCATTGATAAATTGTTTTTTAGATCAATCACGCTATTACTATCAATTTTTGAAGGAAGACATTTAGCCGAATGACCGTAAGCGTCAAATCTCCTGCACATACCAATCTTAAAACTTAAGTGAGATAATCTTCTAAAAGAGGAGATTATCGAATGAATAAGATTGAAGCTTGGAAAACGAAACTTTCTGAACAAGGAAATAGCAGCATGACGCAGGTAAACTGGTGTACTGCTAACAACATAAGTTTATCTAAATTCAGATATTGGAAAAGGAAAGTCGACAGCACTGAATCAGCAGAAACAAACTTTTTGGAATTATCCATGGAATCAACTGCAGCTACAGCAATATCCCTGGAAGTATCCGGTGTGAAAATAAATGTTTCCCCCGGAGCCAATCCGGATTTATTACAGAAAGTGATTCTTGCGGCAAAATCATGCTGAACATAAACAGAGTAACCAAGGTTTATCTGGCAGCTGGTGTGACAGACTTAAGAAAATCAATAGACGGTCTGTCTGCAATAGCAGCTGTATCCTACAAACTGGATGCATATGACAATGCAATGTTTGTGTTTTGCAATAGGAAAAGGGACAAGATAAAAATACTGCATTGGGACAATGGTTTCTGGCTTTACTACTACCGACTTGAAAAAGGGAAACTACAGTGGCCCGGCCATAACAGTGAAACAACACCTGTAACTCTTGAGGAATTCAAATGGATATTAAGAGGATACGAAACTCGGACAGTAAACAAACTGAAGGTTGAAAAAGGCCGGAAATTTTACTGAAAAAAGATGCAGAAAAGTGCTTGTAAATGCCATATTTAAAGCCCTTTTATGGTATAATTAGGTATGCCAAATACAGAAGAATTTACATCTAAAATCACCCATTTGAATAGTACGATCTCATCTCTTTTTCAAGAAAATTCAGCCATTAAAAAAGAGAATTCAATGATTAAAACTGAGGTTCTGTATGTCAAAAAAGAGAACTCTTCAATAAAACAAGAGAACTTAGAACTAAAAGCTAAAAATAATTACTACGAAGAACAGTTTCGGTTAATGCAGCAAAGGAAGTTTGGTTCAAAAAGCGAGAAGTCGGATAAGAACCAATTGTCACTTTTTGACGATATGTTAAATGAAGCAGAATCCCAGTCTGAACCAGCTACAAAAGAACCTGAAATTGAGCAGATAACATATGCCAGAAAAAAACGCACAAAAGAAAGTCTCATAAGGAATCTTCCCGTAGAGGAAGTTCATCATGAAATACCCGAAGATGAACGCATATGCAATGAGTGCGGGTATTCGCTGCATGACATGGGAAACACCACAAGGGATGAAATTGAGATAATACCTGCAAAAGTAATGGTTAAAAGGCATATAACCCATAAGTATTCATGTAGGAACTGTGAGAATACCGGTATTGATGTAAATATTATTACAGCCGATGCACCAAAACCTTTGATAAAGGGAAGTATGGCAACCCCAAGCGCCTTAAGTCATATTATGACTCAGAAATACATGAACGCTGTTCCGCTGTACCGACAAGAAAAGTATATGATTTCACTTGGGGTAAACCTTTCAAGACAAACAATGAGCAACTGGATAATAAAATCAAGTGAATATCTTGAACACATATACAAAAGACTCCATGTCCATCTTTTGGCGCAGGATATCATTCATGCTGATGAAACCCCTGTACAGGTACTAAAAGAAGAAAACCGAAAAGCAAAGCAAAAATCATATATGTGGCTGTATAAGAGCGGTGATTACGATAATATGATTGTATTGTATGATTACCGTACCTCAAGAAGCCATGAAAACCCAAAACAGTTCCTAAGAGGATACAAAGGGTATCTTAATACGGACGGATATGCAGCATATGCAAAACTCAAGGGGATTACCCTTGTGGGTTGCCTTGCCCACGCAAGAAGAAAATTTAATGATTCCATGAATGTCCTCCCAAAGGAACACCATAAGGAATCCATGGCATGGATTGGATTTAACTACTGCAACAGGCTTTACAATATTGAAAAGGCAATAAAAGGCTTACCGCTTGAAGAACGAAATAGAAAGCGAAATGAATCCAGCAAAGCTATTTTTGACGAGTTTCAAAAATGGGTAAAGGAACAAACCCTGACCTCGTTGCCAAAAAGCGCATATGGTAAGGCAATTATTTACGCAAACAATCAGCTTCCGAAAGTTAAAAACTATCTTTTGGATTCCAGACTTAATATAGATAACAATTCAGCGGAAAGATCAATAAAACCATTTGTGATTGGCAGGAAAAACTGGCTATTTTCAAATACCCCCAAAGGAGCGAAGTCCAGTGCTTTGATTTATTCAATTGTTGAAACTGCTAAAGAAAACAACTTGAAGGTTCATGAGTATCTGCGATATCTATTAACACAACTCAAAGAGATGGAATCATATTCGGAAGAAGATTTAGATAAACTACTGCCCTGGTCAGAGACTTTGCCTGATAGCTGCAAAATTCAGAATTAAAAATGGGCGCTTTTGACGCTTACCTTTCAACTCCAACAAACAAGCATTACTAAGGCTGTTGAATAATGAAACTGAAGTATCAAAAGGTATATATAAAAATTATACAGTAGGAGAGATTAATTTTATACAATCCTTTCTAAATTGGGAAAA
>JAUVIV010000008.1 GCA_030592575.1 bacterium
ACTATACTCACCAGCTACATACGCAAGAGTATCAACTACATAGACACCACATGCATAACCACCTATATCATAAAATCCTACTTCTATCGGTGAAGCTGGATTTGCAACATTTATAATACGAAGTCCCGCCCAGCCATCTGCTACATACGCAAGAGTATCAACTACATAGACACCGTATGCATAATTACCTGTATCATAAAAACCTACTTCTACCGGTAAAACTGGATTTGCAACATTTATAATGCGAAGCCCACCATAGTAATCTGTTACATACGCAAAAGTATCAACTACATAAACACCCCCTGCAGAATTACCTGTATCATAAAAACCTATTTCTACCAGTGAAGCTGGTGTTGCAACATTTATAATGCGAAGCCCACCACTCCCATCTGCTACATACGCAAGAGTATCAACTACATAGACACCACTTGCATAACCACCTGTATCATAAAAACCTATTTCTACCGGTGAAGCTGGTGTTGCAACATTTATAATGCGAAGCCCACCATCTGCCACATACGCAAGAGTGTCAACTACATAAACACCATATGCATTGCCACCTGTATCATAAAACCCTATTTCTACCGGTGAGGATGGATTTGCAACATTTATAATGCGAAGTCCATCCCACCTATCAGCCACATAGGCAAAAGTGTCAACTACATAGACATCATGTGCATACTCTATATCATAAAATCCTATGAGTCTGCAGTTCAAGCTATCCGCACCATAAAGATTTGTTCCTGCAAGCCACATCACCATTCCGATAAAAACAACATTTAGCGAATTTCTACCCAATTTTAGTTGAGTTTTAAATGAATTTAATTTTTTAAAACCCCGCACTAAAGCATACCCTGAGCAAAGCCGAAGAGTACGGTAAAATCGTAAACTGTTAATCGTAAGTCGTTTTAACATCTTGACCTCCTTGATACCAATTTTTTCTTTCCCAACTAAAAAACATTACAAAATTTTTATACTAATCCTTTTTCTTTAAACATAGCTGCTGCTTTTGCTCCGGTTTCATCAGGAGAGCCATCAAAGATTTCTGCTCGCTTTCCCACAGGTGGCGGAAATAAAGTATCTATATTTAATCTAAGAGTTGGCTCTTCAATTCCCAATTCCTCTTTTTTGAGTACCTTAATTTCTTTAGCCGCCGCTCTTCTTATAGCTATAAGAGAAGCATATCTTGGTTCATTAATCCCTGTCTGAACAGCACATACTGCCGGAAGCTTTAGCTCAATAACCTCAATTAGCCCACCTTCAAGTTCACGATGGATTGTTGCTTTACCATCTGCTACATCAACTTTTGTAACGAGAACACCATGTGGAACTTCAAGCATCTCAGCAAGCACAGGTCCTACTTGAGAATAACCATCATCCGTTGCCATACATCCGGTAAAAATAAGGTCAAATTCAAGTTTACTAATCACAGATTTAAGAATTTCTGAGGTCTTAGCACTATCAAGCTCTCCAAATTCACTTGAATCTATTCTTATTGCAGAATCAGCTCCTTTTGCAAGCCCCATCCGAAGCACTTCCTCGCATTCAGATTCTCCGAGAGAAACAAGAGTAACCTGTCCACCGAGCTTCTCTTTAAGAAGAACTGCTTCCTCAAGTGCATAATTATCAGATTCGTTAATATCAAAAGTCAATCGTTCTTTTATTATATCGTGACCTGAACTATCTACTTTAATTTCTGCTTCGGCAGTCTCGGGAACTCTTTTTATGCAAACGACTATATTCATAATTACCTCCTTATCTTAAATCTATTATTGTCAAATATTGTCAAAAAACTAACCACAGAGAACACAGAGAACTAACTTCCCCTCTGTGACCTCTGTGTTTATTCCATATTCTTTCATAGCTTAATTTGACATTACCTTAAATTTCAATAATAGTTTCTCTAATGTTCTGTTACTCCTGTAAAATTCCAATCCTTTATCTTCAATGCCGGAACTTTCACACCATAAGAAAAAGGTGCACCATAATGCGAAACAGATGGCACAAACGTAGGACAAGAAAGCTCTAATACATTGGAAAAAGCTTCTATAATAGATTGAGTAAATCGCAAATTTCTAAGTGGCTTTACGATTTTCCCATTTTCAATTAAATAAGTCCCATCTCTTGTCATCCCTGTGATTGTTACAGTCATAGGGTCTATAAGATTTGTGTACCAAAGTCTCGTAACAAGAATTCCCTTTTTTACCGAAGATGTTAGTTCTTCAAGAGTAGATTCTCCACCTTGCATAAATAGATTCAATGGTACAGCTCCTGACGAAGGGTCTCCCGTTGAATGACCTGTAGATTTCTTGCCTTCTTTTTTGGCAGTTGCAGAGTCATAAAGAAGCTCTTTTATCACTCCCCTTTCAATAAGAGAAACCCTTTTCTTCGGAACTCCTTCAAAATCAAAAGGAAAAGGACAACCTGTCGGGTCAAGTGCATCATCCCATATTGTTATATTCTTTCCTACTACTTTTTTGCCAAGTTTACCACAAAACGGGCTTCTTCCTTCTTGATGTCTGAGAGCATTAAATCCCAAATACCCAAGATATGAAAGTAAGTCTGCAGCGGCAAGGTCTTCTAATATAACTTCATATTTACCTGTCTCAATACCTACCGGGTTTTGAGCTGATTTTGCTTTTTCTACAGCTTTTTCTATCATTTTTGTATAATTTACTTTAGATGCATTTCTTCCACCTGCTTCTGCATATCCACTTCCGTTATCTCCCATAATTGTAGTATTTGCAAACGCATTCGTACTTCGGTTATAACAAAAGAGTCCATTTGAATTCGCAATTACAAGCTCTAACATATCTGTAGAAAAACTTCCAAAAGCTTTAAGCCCGGAAGTTCTGCGAATAATTGAGTTACATACTTCTGCTCTTTTTAGAGGAGTAAATTCATAAGTTTTTGTAATAAAAGTCGTTACATCTTCAATCGGATTTGCCTCCGGGAAACCGGGAAAATCAGGATTCGCAGGAGCTACACGAGATATAGCTTGAGCACATTCCACTGTTTTTTCAATTTCATTGAATGTATTCGTGCTTGCTTCTCCAATTCGTTTTTCATTTACACATTTCACCACTATAATCACATTTTCCTCTTCAACATTCTGATGAATATACGAATTTGCAAATCTCGTAAGACCTGACTCCCAAACACTTATAGTTATTTGAGTAGATTCTGAATTTGAACAAGCTAAAGCCCTATCTGTAAATTCTTTTAATTGATTTTTACCTAACATTTAGCCCCCTTGCTTTTCTTTTTTCTTTCATTTTATACATTTTCTTTCCCCCAAAAGTACAACTGATTTAGAGAAAGTCAAGGGAAAATAGATATTGAAATAAGAGTAATTCTTGTGGTCATCTACAATAAAAAGGGTAAGTACAAGAGCAAGAGAACCGCCTCTACATAATTTATATTATTCAGTACCTTTTTTCTTTTGGAGTGCAAAAGCTTGCTTTTGCCTACCCGATTACAGTATCTTTTGAGAGAGTCTCCCGTCTTTTATATTGACATCTGTATTTTTTTGGAGTGCAACGACTCTGTCGTTGCATGCAAAAACAGAGTTTTTGCACTCCATATTTTTCCCAATCAATACTTCTTGTTTATTCCCGATAAACAAACTCTCCAGTCATGCTCCCGTGGGCGTCCTTCCGTGCTCCCGTGAGCGTCCACGCACACGGTTCCTTTGCGAAGACGCAAATGAGAGCAAAAAGAAGAGCAAAAAGGAAAGCAAAAAAGGAGAGCAAGAAACTCTCCCCGATGGGTAGATGAGAGCCTCTGCTCTCATCAGGTTGAAGCAGAAGCTTCAACCTACCCTTTTAGCACACTAACATCCATCCGACAATACAACCATCCAACTATAAGACAATAAGACTATCCAACTGTCATAATTCCTTAAGCCATTGCTTGACCATTTCTTCTGCACTATCCGGTAAATATTCTTGTTTTTCAAGTGCCTTCTCCCACCATATCCTCGCACTCTTCTCATCACCTTTTTTCTTATAAGCAAGTCCCATATTCGCCATTGCTTTGGCATCGTTTGAGTCAATCTCTATTGCCTTCGTGAAATTTCGAATCGCAGTATTGTAGTCCTTCTTCTTAGCATATACTAAGCCCCTATTATTCAAGTTAACAATTATTCCCTTTTTGTCCTGAATTTTTTCTGCCAGTTCCAATGACTCTTGATAATGCGTGAGTGCTTGGTCAAACTCACTTTGATTACAAAAACAAATCCCAATAAGATTCAAAAGTGCCACCTTCTGATTTCTTTTTGCCTTTGGTAATAACTTGCGGAAAATCCCAATCGCTTCATTCCATTTCTTCTTGTCCATCGCCAGAACACCATCATCAAACTCCTTTTTTATCGGATGTTTTTTAGGCAAATCAGGAAGACCATCAAGATATAGCTGTGGAGGATGAAATTCTACCTTTATGCCATCTTTTATACTTGCCATTATACTTTTCACAGAACCTGTTCGTTGCGGTTTGAGAAATTTAAGGACAATAACTATCACAACTACAAGTAATACAATAGTACCTACTATACCAAAGATAAATGCATTCATTTTTTTACAAGAATCTTCTTCTACCCGACTTTTTGAGCTTGCGAAATCCCGAATACTCGGGAAGTCGAGGGTTTAATGGACTTAAGTCCCCAGAACCCTGCACTAAAGCCTGCCCTGAGCGAAGCCGAAGGGTGCGATAGAAGTATGAATTGTTAATCGTAAATTGTCATGCTGAACTTGTTTCAGCATCTAATAAAATCAATGCATCGCAAGCCCCTGAAACGAGTTCAGGATAACATAAAAACGGTTTCCCAGCTCTCTCTTAGACTTCCTAATCATCAAGCTGAGCACGTTGAAGTTTCCCGGAATAATCAATATAAACTGTTTGAAATTCAGTAAATATTTCGTAAACTGTCCATCCACCTTCACGATGCCCATTACCTGTATTCTTGACTCCACCAAATGGCAAATGACACTCTGCTCCAATCGTAGGTCCGTTCACATAAGTTATTCCGGCTTCAATTCGTTCAACTGCCTGCATTGCAGCATTTACATCTTGGGTATAAATAGAAGATGATAATCCATACTTAGTAGAATTGATTACATCAATCGCTTCATTTAAACCACATACTTTAATAACTGCAAGAACCGGTCCGAATATCTCTTCCTGTGCAATCCGCATATTCTTATTTACTCCACTGAATATAGTCGGTTCATAGAAAAATCCGCTATCACATTTGTTGTCGGTATAAAAATTTCCACCACATTCAAGTTTTGCTTCTTCTTTGCCAATCTGCACATATTTATCAATCTTCTCTCTTTGGCTCTTGGAGATAACAGGACCCATTTCCATACCTTCATCAAGTCCATTTCCAATTTTCAATTTTTTCGCTCTATCTATAAGCATTGCCAAAAACTTATCATGAATCTCCTCGTCTAAAATTAGTCTTGAAGTTGCAGTACATCGTTGTCCTGTTGTTCCAAATGCTCCCCATAGAACACCATCTATGGCAAGTTCCAGATTCGCATCTCGCATAACAATTTGCCCATTTTTACCACCGAGTTCTAAGCTTACTCTTTTTAACAACTTTCCGGCAACTTCCGCAATCCTTGAACCTGTTTCAACAGAACCCGTAAAACTCACAACTCCAATATCAGGATGCTTGCTTATGGCTTCTCCAACTATTCCTCCAGGTCCCTGAACAAGATTCACAACTCCTTTGGGAACTCCTGATTCAATTAAAAGCTCAATAAGTCGTGTAGAAGTCCATGGAGCTTCACGAGATGGTTTAAGCACAAGCGTATTGCCTGAAAGCAACGCAGGAATCATTTTCCAACAAGGAATAGCAGCTGGAAAATTCCATGGGGCTATCAGTCCGGCAACCCCAATAGGACGTTTGAATGTAAGACAAATTTTATTAGGAAGTTCTGATGGGACAGTATGACCGAAAAATCTTGTAGCTTCACCAAACGCATAATAAGCAGTATCTATGGCTTCTTGCACATCACCTCTTGTTTCCTTGAGCACTTTACCCATTTCTTGAGTTTCTATGCGTGCAAGTTCTTCTTTATGCTCCATCATCAAATCACCAAACTTACGCATAATTGCACCACGATCCGGAAGAGGCAATTTACTCCATTTTGGAAAAGCTTCTTTAGCACTTTTCACTGCATCATCTACATCTTCTTTTCCTGAATATGGAAAACTACCTATCTCTTCACCGGTAGCAGGGTTTATTTTAATAAAATTTTCTCCACTCTTTGCATCTACCCATTTCCCATTTATGTAATTCTTATACATTATTATTCCTCCCTTTTCTTATTGATTTTATAGATTTACAAGAATAAAACATCTCTGTAAAATATACGATATTATCAAAAACTTAACCACAGAGAACACGGAGATACAAATAGATAAAAGATTTACACAATATTTTTATTTCTCCCCTCTGCAACCTCTATAAAACTAATCTCTTTATTCTATCTTTTAACCTTTTTTTTCACATTAAAACTTATTGATTAAAAACAAGGATTGAAAGAGAATTTAAAGAGTAATAAGACATTTATAGAAAAAAGAATCTCTTCTAATCTCTTAAAAATCCCTGTGAAATTACTTAAGTTATTATTTAGAGAACACAGAGGAATCAATTCAAAATTATCAATTAATAATTGCTCATCTTGCATTATTTCTTTCCCCTCTGTGACCTCTGTGGTTCAAGTGGTTTTCTTTTCATATTCTATTTGACACTATCAAATGTACTCTATATCCGAGCTCTCCAGAATTCAAGAATATCTCGAAGTGTTTGCTCGAATGGAATTTCCGGCTTCCAACCGGTAAGTTTTCTGAATTTAACACAATCACAAACAAGCACAGGAACATCCGTAGGTCTTAATCTGGTTGAAGTTTGTTTTATTTCTATGTCATTCACATCAGAAAGTTTAACCAAAGTATCAAGAATATCTTTTATTGTCTCCCCAGTACCTGAACATATAGTATAAACGTCTCCGGGCTTTCCTCGTTCAAGCGACAACCAATAAGCTTTCACCATATCACGAACATCGGTAAAATCTCGTATTGCATCTAAATTTCCTGTATGAATTACTTTTGGTTTTTTGCCACGTTCCATTTGCACAATTTGACGAGCAAAATCCGAACAGACAAAATTAGCAGGTCTTCTTGGACCAGTATGATTAAAAGCTCTTGTGCGAATAACTTTGATGCCATAATTCATAAAATACTGATAAGCAAGCATATCTTGACAAACTTTAGAAACTCCGTAAGGAGATAACGGTCTTAACGGATTACCTTCTGTAATAGGTAATTCATTTTGATGCACAAGTCCGTATTCTTCCGATGAACCGGCAACTTGAATTAGCGGGTCTATTCCTATTTTTCTCACTGACTCAAATATATTAAGTTCTCCCATTATGTTAGTCTCAAGTGTAGAGCTCGGAGAATCCCAACTCGTAGGGACATAAGATTGTGCTGCAAGATGGAATATACGATCCGGCTTTATTTCTTCCATTGCATTCCTTACCGAAGTTGCATCTCTAATATCACATTCGTATAAAGCAATACGGTCTTCAAAATGCTCTATATTCTCCGTTCTTGACCTCCAACGTTTTAGTCCGAATATCTCAACATCCGACATAGTTAAAAGATAGTCAACTAAATGAGAACCAACAAATCCCGTTACCCCTGTTACAAGAACTTTCATATTACGCTCCTTTCCATTATTAAAATTGTGTTTATATTCTTTCCAATAATTTTTCTCACAAAAATCATATTTTAATTTTATTTTCCTAACTCAAGCCTTGAAGCTGAAAAATCCGGTAGTTCCGCATCAATTATTTTTTGCTGTGCACCTTTTATATCGTATTTAATTCTTACAATTTCTACTTTTTTATTTTTCGAATCATAAATGGCAAATGAAGCACGAGAATCACCATCTCTTGGTTGTCCAACACTTCCCGGATTTATTATATATCTCGCTTCGTGCTTAAGCACAAATTTTTTATTTTCAATTACGTTATATCGGTTGTCTTGTTCAACGAAACTACACGGAACATGCGAATGTCCTACAAAACAAATACGATTAGAAAAAATCTTGAATTTCGTAATCGCATCCTTTAGAGATAAAACATATTCCCAATGAGAAGGATCTCCGGGAGAAGCATGAACCATAAGTTTCCCATTTACTTCCCTGATAAGTGGTAAATTTTCAAGCCAAGTTCTATTTTCCTCAGTAAGAATCTTCCCCGTCCATTGACAGATACCAATTGCTGCTTTGCCAAAACTTTTCAAACTCGTACGTCCAACTGATCCTGCATCGTGATTACCGAGAACAACATAAGAAGCTGATTTTCTGACTAAATCACAACATTCGTTTGGACTTGCCGCATAACCGACTATATCCCCCAAACAAATTATTTTTTCAACACCTCTTCGCTCCAATTCATCAAATACAGTTTTACTTGCTTCAAAATTAGAATGAAGATCACTTACTATTCCGTATATCATATTTAAATACCTAAATTTTTATTCGACGTTTGAACCTTTTAGCTTTTCGGGCATATATTCTTTTGCAATCTTATCAAGTATTCCATTCACAAACTTCCCTGATTGCTCGGTTGAGTATTTTTTTGCAAGTTCTATCGCCTCATCTATACTCACCTTAAATGGAATTTTCGGAAAATAAAAAAACTCGCATACAGCAACTCTCAAAATATTACGATCCATAATAGCAATTCTATCTAACGCCCAATTATCTGCTGTTTTACTAATAACACGATCGATCTCTGAAAATTTATCAATCGTCTTTAGAGAGAGTTCATAAGTAAAATCAACCGTTTTTTGAGGAAAAGAATCTCGTGAACATATATCTTTTAAAATCATTTCGGGTTCCTCTTTCGTCAGTTCTATTCTATAAAGAAATTCCAGAGTAAATTCTCTTGCGAGTCTTCTTTTTTTCACTGTGAAAATCTCCTATACACAAGTAAACCTGAGCCCATTACCCTAACAACTAATCAGCAACACAAACCCTTGCATTATATAAACAATAAACTGTTCACTATAAAATTCTATGTCAAAGAACACGGGAAAACAATATTTTCCACAAAGCTCTACATTTTTTTGTATTTATTTTTTCTTGTTAATTTTACTTAAAACCCCTATTTGCTCCATTACCGAAAGTGCCGCATCTGCACCACGATTCCCTTGTTTTCCTCCACCACGCTCAATTGCTTGCTCTAAAGTCTCAGCTGTTACTACACCAAATCCAACAGGAATTCCGGACTCAATCCCTATTTCCGCCACACCTCTGGTTACTTCTTGCGAAAGAACATCAAAATGCGAGGTCTCACCTCTTATCAATACTCCGAGACAAATAACCCCATCAAATTTACGGATAACCTGATTTAAAAAAGATGGGATTTCAAAAACACCGGGAACCTTAAAGACTTCTATTTTATTAGAATTTGCCCCATGCCTTACTAAACAATCAATCGCACCACTCAATAATTTATCAGTTACCACACTATTGAATCGTGATACTATGATTCCAAATTCTTTGCCTTCACCACTTATATTGCCTTCATAAACTTTCATTGACCCTCCGATTTTGCTTACCTTACTATATAGAAAAAACTCCTCTTATCATCAATATATCATTATCATCTTTCTCATCATATAATATCCAATTTTCTATATCTTGTCAATAATAATTTTTCCACTTTTATTTTTCTACAATATTATAGTCATACAACTTATATAACAATTAAGCTTGAGGAGACATTCCCAATCTTGAAAATCTTTTTCTTAACATTATTCCTAAAATAGTTGCATTTGTAAGGTTAGAAATTGAGGCGGCAAGAGCAATTCCTCTAAAACCTAAAATCTTCACGAGTATAATTGCAGCACATACATTTACTGCTACAGTAATAAAACTTGCCCGCATTGGTGTTTTCGTATCCTTAACAGAATAAAATGCAGTTGCTAAAATCTTTGTCATAATTAATCCCGGAATACCAATACAATAAAATTTCAGAGCTCCTGATGTATTAAGAGTATCAAGAACCTTGAAATTTCCATGTTGATAAATGATTCTGCATAATGGATTAGCAAGAAAATACAACAAAAGAGCCGTTCCAATACCAAGCAAAACTCCATACAACAAAGAAGTTCTTATAGTTTGTTTGAATTTCTGATGATTACCCTTTGAGAGCTCTTTTGATGCAAAAGGTAAAGTTACATTAGCAATAGCAACCCCAATAATTCCAATCGGAATCCACATAAGCCTAAATGCGTATCCAAGCCAGGAAATTGCTCCATCTTGTAAGAATGAGGCAATAAAAGTATTTACTACTACATTTATTTTTGATGCTCCATAACCAAGTGAAATCGGAAGCATTAACAGAAGTACTTTTTTCACATCATTGGTAAGTTTAAATCTGGGAAAAGTCAAATAGCCCTCTTTATGCAACAATGGCAATTGATAAGCAAGTTGAAAAGCTCCTCCAATCAATGTTCCGTAAGCAATTGACTGCACTCCTAATTTTTTATAAAACAAAAGCCCTGAGCCAATAATTGCAATATTAAAGAAACAAGGAGCCATTCCGGTTGTAAAGAAATGATTAAAGAAATTCAAGATTCCCATAACAAGTGCCCCTACACTAACAAGTATAAGAAACGGAAACATAATGCGAGCAAGCTCCACAGTGAGTGAGGCTTTTTCCGGCGTAAATCCAAAAGCCACAATTTTTACCCACAAAGGAGCAAATGCTACTCCGATTATCGTAATTCCACCTGTGAGCACAAGCATCACTCCAAGTATGAGCGATACAAATCTAACCGCCGTTGCTTTCCCGTAATAAGTATGATAATCTGAGAACACGGGTAGAAAAGCCGGTGTAAGCGTTCCTTCGGCTAATAGGTCTCGTAGCAAATTAGGAATCCTGAACGCTACTCGAAAAGCATCCATTAACATCCCTGCTCCAAATAAATGAGCAAACATTATTTCCCTCACAAAACCAAGTATTCGTGAGATACCGGTTCCGAGAGCAAATCCAAGTGTCCCTCTTGAAAATTTATTAAGTTTCATTTTATTATAATCACAAATTACTCTGATTAAAATGAACTAATCGGATATAACGAATAAATCAGATAAATCTGTTCATTTCACTTACTAATTCGGTAAATTAGTGTAATCTAAAATTCCATCCTTATTGACTTGGAAGAGTTAAAATTTGAGGCTCCGAATCCGTAATTACAATTGTGTGCTCAAAATGAGCAGATAATTTGCCATCACGAGTTACAACTTTCCAGCCATCCGATGAAGTTTTCACTTTCCATGTTCCAATATTTATCATTGGTTCAATTGCAATAGTCATACCCGATTCAAGCTTCATACCCCGATGTGGCGACCCGAAATTTAGAACAACGGGTTCCTCATGCAACTGAGTTCCTATGCCATGTCCTGTGAATTCACGCACCACAGCAAACCCATTTTTTTCAACATAAGTCTGAATTGCATGCCCAATATCCGAGAGATGATTTCCTTTTCGTGCCTGATTAATTCCCTTGTAAAGAGCATCTTGAGTAATTTGCACCAATTTTTGAGTATGAGCATCAATCTTTCCAACTGGAAAAGTATAAGCCGTATCCCCATAATAACCGTTATACAGAGACCCCACATCAATTGAAATAATATCCCCATCTTTAAGCACTCGTTGAGATGGGATTTCGTGAACAACCGATTCATTCACTGATGTACAGAGTGTAGCAGGATAACCTTTATTGAAGGCAGATACATATCCTTTGAACGCAGGTTTGGCATTTCGAGAGAGTATAAAATCCTCGGCAAATTCATCAAGCTCAAGAGTAGTAATTCCGGGTTTTATCAATCCTCCAATAGTCTTTAACAAATCACCGAGTATTTTCCCTGCTTCACGCATCAATTCAATTTCATGTGGCGATTTCAAAGTAATCATTACTTACAATTTATTACAAAAATTTACTTTGTCAATACATATTAGTTATGAAAAATTTTTCTGTAAAACAAAGCTAACTCCACTTATTTTCCCCATTTTTTCTCATTTTTTATTTATTTTATGTAAAAGGGCTTGACATTCTGATATTTTATGATTTTCTTTTACCTAAGTTATCTTGCAAATAAATGAAGACAAGATGGAACTAAAAAACTTAATTGTCGAAATAGATAACAAAACCGCAGTAGTACAAATAAACCGCCCACAAGTCTTAAATGCAATGAACTCAGAGACTATGCTTGAGATTGAGTCTCTAATGCATCAACTCAACGAAAACAACGAAGTAAGAGTCATAATAATTACAGGCGAAGGCAAAGCATTTATAGCAGGCGCTGACATACAAGAATTATCAACATTCAACTCCCTTGAAGCACGAGAATTTGGAAAGCTTGGAAGAAGGGTTCTTTCATATATTGAGAATATGGAAAAGCCCGTAATCGCAGCTATTAACGGATATGCATTCGGCGGTGGCTGTGAACTTGCACTTGCTTGCGATATAAGAATAGCGGGAGAGCGTGCAAAATTCGGGCAACCGGAACTCAAACTCGGAATTATTCCCGGATGGGCAGGAACTCAACGATTATCAAGATTGGTCGGTATGGGAAAAGCAAAGGAAATTATATTTACAGGAGACCCCTTAAATGCGTCAGAAGCGTTGAGAATTGGTCTTGTAAACAAAGTAGTACCTGATGAAAATTTAATGGATGAAGCAAAGAAGTTTGCCGAAAAAATGTTACAGACGGGTCCCACAGCATTAAAGCTTGTAAAAACAGTTATGAATCGTGGGCTTGATTCAAATTTCACAACAGGCGAATCTTATGAATCCGAAGTATTCGGAATATGTTTTTCCACTCCGGACGTCAAAGAAGGAATAGATGCTTTTCTTAATAAGCGTAAGCCAAAGTGGGAGTAAATTATGGAAAAGAAATTAGACGTAATAGGTGAAATCAAAAAAGCAAGTAAATCAGTTACTACGGGAATTGACGAGAAAGATATAGAATATTGGGTTGAAATTTATATTATGGGAAAGGGCTATAAAGTTCCGGCAGCCCTCACAGTTATGCAGGCAATGGAATACGCCGGATACAGATTCACAAGAGCTTGTGGATGCAGAGCCGGATTTTGCGGTGCTTGTTCTACAATATATAGGATGAAAGGAGAATATAAACTCTTAACCTGTATGGCTTGCCAGACAAGAGTTGAGGATGGGATGTTCCTTGTGCAAATTCCATTTGCACCGGCAGATAAACCATCTTATGACCTTGATAAAGAATCCGCAGACCCCAGTATATTTTTAAAATATTTCCCGGAGATTGCAAGATGTGTCAGTTGCAACACTTGCACAAAAGCTTGCCCACAGGATTTAGAGGTTATGGATTATATACAGTCGGCTCTTCGCGGTGATTTCAAGGCAGTAGCAGAGGAGTCATTTGATTGCATCCAATGTGGACTTTGTGCTATGAGATGCCCGGCTGAGATTGTTCATTACAATGTTGCACAGCTTGGGAGAAGAGTTTACGGGAAATTCCTTAACCCTCCGGAGAAAAGTGTTGAGGCTCGTGTAAAGGAAATAGAAGAAGGCAAATTCAATAAAGATAGAGATAATTTTTTAAAGGTTTCCGAAAAGGAAATGCGGAAACTTTACGCGGAACGAGTAAGAGAAGCGGACTGAAATAAATGCAAAATTTAAAATGCAAAATGATAAAATCCTTTTGCTGATTTTCTTGGGAGTAGGTGTGTTTTTGTGAAAAAGAAGATATAAAATGGCTAATAAAGGAACTAAAAAGAAGAAATGCTTTATTATTGCACCAATTGGTGAAGAGGGAAGCGACACAAGAAATCGTTCTGATAAAGTATTGAAGCATATAATAAGACCAGCTGTTAAAGAATGCAATTACGAACCTATCCGGGCTGATAAGATAGCTGAACCTGGAATTATTACCTCGCAAGTTATCCAGCGTTTACTCAATGACGATCTCGTAATCGCTGACCTTACCGAAAAAAATCCGAATGTGTATTATGAGCTTGCTGTCCGGCATGCTGTGAATAAACCATTCGTTCAAATTATTGAAGAAGGCGAATCTATCTCTTTTGATATAGCTGGAATGAGAACCATTTCAGTAAATCATCACGATTTAGATAGTGCAGACAATTGCAAACAGGAGTTAATAAAACAAATTCATTTTGTAGAGAAGGATATGAGTAAGGTTGATACTCCAATATCTGTTGCAATTGACTTAGAATCTCTTCGCAAAAGTAAAAATCCTTTGGAAAAAAGTACTACCAAGATTATCTCAATGCTTCAAGATATTCGTTCAGAAATTGGTGAAATAAGTAGTGTTTCCCGACATTCCAGATTCTCTTCTAGTACGTTTGAAGAATTAACTTTGAATCTTGCTCGTTTATCTTCTGTTCTGGATTTGCCAAAAGATGAAAAAATGAGCAGAGAACAATTAGACCGTGCTCAACATTCTCTTTATCGTATTACGAGAACTCTTGAAATGTTTATGATGGAATCCGACTTTCCTCCTGATATGATTAGACATTTTCTTCGTCGCATACGACGAAATAAACCAGGGCTAAGAATAATATAATTCTATGAAAATTTTAAAGAACTACGTGAATGGGTGTGTAGAGACACGATTTATCGTGTCCGATTCGGATAAGAAACCTTTCCCACAAAAAGTATGGAGTGCAACAACGATGTTGTTGCATGCAAAATCACCGATTTTGCACTCCAAAAAGGAATGAATAATTTAAAGCAGTTTACTGCTCTTACGGGCGTCCTCGCACGCAAACCTTTGCGAAGACGCAAAGGAGAGCTTTTGAAGAAGAGTTTTTGATGATGGGTATATACGAAAGTGCCGAAGTTGAAAATCCTCGGCAAATGAGGAGGGAGATAAACTCCCTCGCTACAGGAAATGTATAAAAAATATATAATAGAAAGAATGAATGATTTAGGAAGGTTTACAGAAAAAATAGTTAGTAGTTAAGAAAAAATAATGTTTAGAAATGTCATTCCGAACCCTGAAAGTGTCATTCTGAACTTGGTTCAGAATCTCTTCAGGACAGGCTTGTTTCGGAATCCTGAAATAAATTCAGAACAGGTTCTCAAAGGGAGAAAGTCTTTATTAGATGCTGAAATAAATTCAGCATGACAATTTAAGGAGATAAGTGTGTTTATATTTTTTAGTAAACAGATTGAGGAAATTGAGCGGTTTTATCCGTTAAATCCGCTTACTTTAGAAAGAAATTTATTTGTTTGTGTTTACATTAGGAGGAGATAATGGCAGAACTTAAACTTGTTGGAGGTTATCCGGAATATATGAGGAAATCCATTGAGGCAGTAAATAACACAAGAGAAGAAAGAAGAAATTATACACCTCCTTCAATGACAGCAGAACAAAGAACAGAAATATTATCAAAATATCATCCTGATTTTGTACCCGGTGGTAAAAGAAAAATAAAAATAGGGCAGAATAAAGGTGATATGGCTCCAAGTGAGGTAACTGACCTTCTTGAAGCATATCCATTAATAGATCCCAAAAAAATTAAACTGAATGTAGATTATGAAACCGACATTCTAATAATAGGCAGTGGACTCGCAGGTTTATCAGCAGCTATATTGGCAAATGATTGCGGAATTCCAAAAGAAAAAATCCTCTTAGCTACTAAATTAAGAGTAGGGGACTCGAATTCTATGATGGCAGAAGGAGGAACCCAAGCAGCAGATAGACCTAATGACAATCCTGCAATTCATTTCCTTGATGCATACGGAGGCGGACATTTCACCAATAAACGAGATGTTCTATGGGGTCTCGTAGAAGATGCCCCTCTTGTAATTAAATGGCTTGAGAATCTCGGAACTATGTTTGACAAGAATCCGGATGGATATTTTGAAGAAAAATGGGGTGGTGGAACTTGCAGGAAAAGAATGCATGCTTGTCGGGATTATACAGGACTTGAAGAACTCCGAGTTGTAAGAGACGAGTTCAGAAGCAGGGAAATCCCAACCCTTGAGTTTTATTCGGCTATTGAACTACTTACAGATATGTGCGAGGACGACGCCCACAAGAGCAAAGGGAGTAAAGAGAATAAGGTAACTGGGGCAGTATTATGGAATATGGAAACACAAGAATATAAGATTGTGCGAGCCAAAGCAACGATTATTGCTACAGGAGGTTTTGGAAGATTACATATTCGTGGGTTTGCTACCACAAATCACTATGGAGCTACCGGCGATGGATTAGTTCTTGCTTACAGAGCAGGTGCAAAACTAAGAGATACGGATACTGTTCAATATCATCCAACCGGAGCGGCATATCCGCAACAAATAGTAGGACTTCTTTTAACAGAAAAACTCAGAAGCACAGGAGCACAGCCAATAAATAAAACCGGAGAAGCATTTGTATTTCCGCTTGAGCCAAGGGATATTGAGGCAAGTTCGTTTATAAGAGAGTGCTACGAACGAGATAATGGAATTACAACACCTACCGGAATGAGAGGTGTATGGCTTGATACTCCACGAATAGACCAGATTAACGGAAAAGGATATATCGCAAAGTCTTTCCCGGGAATGGTTAGAATGTTTGAACGATTTGGAATAGATATGATAAAGGACCCTGTTTTAGTGTCCCCGACTCTTCATTATCAAAACGGAGGTATAGAAACAGACCCCAAAGGCAAGACAAATATAGAAGGACTTTTCGTTGCAGGAGAAGTCTCCGGAGGAGTGCACGGGAAAAACCGGCTTATGGGTAATTCAACTCTTGATTGTATTGTTTACGGAAGACGTTCAGGGATTTATGCAGCAGAGTATGTTAATAAGGTCGCTAAATTGAACACCCCTACATTAAAACATATAGAAAAATATATTAAGATGTTAAAAGATGCTAAAATAAAAGAGGAAAGAAAATCACCTATACTTTTACCTGATTATAGAGGAAAGGCAACTCTTGCGAGGATGGTTGATATTTTTTAAATACATTGAACCACAGATGAACACAGATAGACACAGATTAGAAGATTCAAAAATTACAAGATTAAAGATTGAGTCTTTTAATTCTCTGCGGCATCCGCGGTTAAAAAAGCTAAACAATGAAAAGATATACTTCAACCGCAGATTACGCGGATAGCACGGATAAAATGAAATTACTTTATGAGAAATTCACTAAAAATAAGAAACAAAAATCTGTTTTATCTGTGAGAATCTGTGTGCTAATGTTTTACGTTTTTATATTTTAAAATTTGTTCGTGATAAGTTCGTGTTTAAAAATAAAATGAAAACAAATTCAAAAATTCTTACAGGCACTCATAATCTCAGTGGCAATGAAGCTTGTGTTGAAGGAGCTATAGCTGTCGGTTGCCGATTTCTTAGCGGATACCCGATTCAACCTGCAATTAAAATTATGCAAAGGTTTCTTTCCAGAGCATATAAAGTAGATGCTACTTATGTGCAGATGGAAGATGAAATATCAGCTCTTGCTGCTTTAATAGGTGCAGTTTGGACAGGCAAAAAGGGAATAACTGCAACCTCCGGCCCAGGACTTTCTCTTATGATGGAGCATATTGGGCTTGGTGTTATGCTTGAAACTCCTTGCGTAATAGTAGATGTGCAAAGAGTAGGACCATCCATCGGTATTCCCGATCATCCCGGACAAGGTGATATGATGCAAGCAAGATGGGGCTCGCATGGAGATTATGAAATTATAGCACTCTCTCCAAGTTCCCCACAAGAAATGTTTGACTTTACGATTAGAGCGTTTAACCTTTCTGAACGATATCGTACTCCTGTCGCATTAATGGCAGATGAGTATGTTGCTCATATAAAGGAAAAAGTGATAATTTCTCCTGAAAAAGAGATTAAAATTGAACCGAGAAGATATTATAAAGGGCCAAAGGATAAATATTTACCATTCAAAAGAGATAAGGATTTTATTCCTCGCATGGTAGATATAGGGGATGGTTATAAATTTCATGTTACGGGATTAACTCACGATGACCGTGGCTATCCTGTTATGAATGAAGAATGTCAGGAATATAATGTTCATCCTCTGATATGGAAAATTCGCAACTATGTAGATGATATTATTGATATTAAGGAGACAAAAATTGATGATGCCGAAATCGTGATTGTTTCTTATGGAGCACCTTCACGAATTGCAATCAAGGCAATGAAAGAAGCAAGAAAATTGGGAATAAAGGTAGGCAGTCTTAAGCTTAATACGGTTTGGCCATTTCCTGAGAAACGAATAACTGAACTTGCAAGAAAAGTCAAAGCTTTCGTAGTTCCTGAAATGAACTACGGTCAGATTGTTTTAGAAGTTGAAAGATGCAGTTATGGAAATGCAAATGTTGTGTTTGTTTCCTATGCAGAAAAAAATGTTGATAACGTAGATGATTTATTATCCGCAATCAAGCAAGTTATAAAAGAGAAAGAGATTAAAAAAGAAATTATTGAATATCATACATAAACAATGTCAAATGATTATCACGAAGACACGAAAAAACGAAATCTTTCTTTCGTAATTTCTGAACTTCTTGATTTTCATGATTAAAAAAGTATGAACAAGGAGAACATATAAATGAGCACATTGAAGACTATTAAAAGCAATGAAGTTGCTCACCCAATGGAGAATTTACTCCGTATGGATAGGATACCTCATATTTGGTGTCCTGGCTGTGGAATTGGTACAGCTGTTACTGCCTTTGCATCAGCTCTTGACAAGTCAAAAGTTGATTTAGATAAAGTGTGCGTAGTTTCTGGTATAGGTTGCACCGGTAGAGTTGCAGGTTATGTAAAACTTGATTCATTTCACACAACTCATGGTCGTGCCATTGCATTTGCAACAGGAATTACACTTGGAAATCCGGATCTAAAAGTAGTTGTTTTTTCAGGTGATGGAGATTTAATATCAATTGGAGGAAATCATTTTATTCATGCAGCAAGAAGAAATGTCAATATGCTCGTAATATGTGTGAACAATTTCATCTACGCAATGACAGGAGGTCAGGTAGCTCCAACGACTCCACTTGCTACTTATGCTACAACTTCACCATTTGGGTGTGTTGAGCCTCCATTCAATATTCCATACATAGCAGATTCATCAGGTGCCGTATATGTGGCAAGATGGACAGCTCTCCATGTTCGAAGACTTACTAACTCTATAACCGAAGCACTCAATAAACCAGGATTCTCGGTAATTGAAGTTATTTCACCTTGTGCGATGTATTATTCAAGAATTAACAAACTTGGAGACGGACTTGATATGATGAAATTTTATCACGACAATTCGAAAATAAAACACGGAGAAGATACAAAAAACCTTGATATTGGATTCCAAACACCAATTACAGTAGGTAAATTTGTCGATAGAGAAAGACCTACTTATACTGAATCGTATAAAAAATGGCTGTCTGATATTAAAAAGGAAAAAACAAAATGAAAGCTGAGCCCAAAAATGTAAATACCGGTATATATTACATAGATGGTGATGTTGCTGCCGGTCAAGGTGCTCTGGCAGCAGGATGTAGATTTATAGGTGGCTATCCAATTACACCATCAACTAAAGCAGCAGAAACATTTGCAGAAATAGCTCCAAAAGCCGGAGCTGTTTTTATCCAAATGGAAGATGAACTTGCTTCTATAGCAACTATAATAGGTGCATCTTATGCAGGGGTTAAGACAATGACAATCACATCCGGACCAGGTTATTCTCTTATGATGGAGACTATCGGATTTGGTGCAATGTTAGAAGCACCTTTTGTGATATTAAACGTTCAGCGAGGAGGACCTTCTACCGGTTCGCCAACTAAAACAGGACAAGCAGATATGATGCAAGCAAGGTGGGGCTCACATGGAGATTATGAAATTATAGCCATAGCACCGGAATCTCCTCAAGAAATGTTTGATTACGCAATCAAAGCATTTAATTTAGCAGAAAAATATCGCTGTCCGGTAATGATAATGGCAGATGAATGCGTTGGTCATATGACTGAAAAAGTAGTTATTCCAAAAGCTGATACAATTGAACTTGCAACAAGAAAATTCTATAAAGGGCCAAAAGATAAGTATTTACCATTTAAGCCTGACAAAGATTTAATTCCGCCAATGGCAAAAGCAGGTGATGGTTGTAATTTATACATAACCGGAGATACTCACAATGAAAAAGGATATCCAATATCAAGTCAAAATTTAAAAACAAAAACTCATAAATCAACTACAAGAAGGTTAATTGATAAAATCAAACTCAATGCCGATAAAATCATTGAACTAAAAGAAGAAGGTATTGAAGATGCTGATATTATTGTTGTTTCCTATGGGATATCATCCAGAGTCGCTGTAAAGGGGATTGAACTTGCAAGAGAAAAAGGAATAAAAGTAGGAAGTCTCAGACTTATTACCGTATGGCCATTTCCTGATAAAAAAATAGCCGAACTTGCAAAAAATATAAAAGCATTTGTAATACCTGAAATAAATTATGGACAGGTTGTTTTTGATGTTGAGAGATGTGCTCACGGTGAGGCAAATGTTGTTCTTATTCCTCACGGTGGAGCAGGAGTTCATCATCCGGAAGATATATCCGATGCAATTGAATATGCTGATAGAGAAAATAAAAAAATTGAAAAAATTATTGAATGGAAAACAAAACTTGAAAAATTGATTTTTGAAAAAGGATTTAAATTAAAAGAATAAAAATAATGGGACGCAGATTTTCCGCAGATATTGGGCAAGGCACAAAGCTACTAAGATTAAAAAAAATTCTTCTTTGTGTCTTTGAGACTTTGTGGTTAATAAAATCTGTGTGTATCTGCGTGCAATATAAAGAATGAACCCAATTATAACTGCTTTTGCAAAAGGAATAAAAAAGTCAGGGATTAAGCCGTCAAGAATTTCTGTACCATCTGATATTCCATTTGAGCCGGAAATCGTAAATCAATTAGGAATTGATTTTTTCCATACTATCAGAGGACGAGCTATTGCTTTTGGAACTGGATTAAAACTTGGTAATCCTGATCTAATAGTAGTTCCATTCATTGGTGATTTAATGACAATCGGTGGAAATCATTTCGTGCATTCAGGAAGAAGAAATATGGATTTACTCGTTATATGTGTAAATAATTTTCTTTACAGAGAAATAAACGGAAAATCCGCTCCTATACAAAAGCATGAAAATGAACAAATAACCACACAAAAATTTTCACCATACTCAACCTTTGAAAAACCATTTAATGCCACTCACCTTGCCAACTCTTGTGGTGCAGTATATACAGCAAGATGGACAGCTTTACATACTGATGAACTCGCAGATTCTATTGCCGAAGCATTAAACAAACGAGGATTTTCTATGATTGAAGTTCTATCACCTGGCCCTAATTATTATACAGGCATTAAAAAAATAGAATCCGATTTACTAAAATTTTACTATGAAAATTCAGTAATAAAAAATGGCGAGTCTCCACGAAATGTAACAATTAATTCTGATGAAAAAATTGTAGTAGGTAAATTTACAGAAAAAGAACAACTCACGTTTATTGAACAATATAATCTTCAACTTGGTAAAGTATTAGGTAGTAAATTCACCCCACATGGAGGAAGAAATGGCTGAAATTAGATTTGCAGGTTATGGAGGTCAGGGTATTGTTAGGGCGGCAATCATTGCTGGGAAAGCAGCTACTATTTTCGAAAATAGGTTCGCTACTATGAATCAATCATTTGGACCGGAGGCAAGAGGAGGAGCCTGTAGCTCTCAATTGATATTATCAGATAATGAAATACTTTATCCCTATATTATTACATCAGCTGTTCTCGTTGCTATGTCTCAGGAAGGTTATACTGTATTTGAGCCCGAATTAAATGAGGGAGGAATACTCTTGATAGATGAGGATTTAGTAAAACCCAAACCACCTCGTAGTAAAATCAAGATTTTCTCTGTTCCTGCTACACAAATTGCTGAAGACTTAGGAAATAGAATTATCGCAAATGTAGTTATGCTCGGTTTCTTCACTGCCATCACCAAACTGGTTTCAAAAGAAGGAATGGAAAAAGCAGTAGCTGATTCCGTACCACCAAGATTCAAAGAACTCAATCTTACAGCATTCAATAAAGGATTCCAGCACTACAAAGCAAGTAAGTAACTCAACACTAAACTTATCACTAAATTCAGAGTGATATTTTTATTATGAAATATTGGAGAACACCATACAACATAAATGAAATAGAAATTCCACAAGGTGAAGTTCACATAATAAAAGATAGGTGCAAAGGATGTAGCTTCTGTGTAGAATATTGTCCAAAAGATGTACTCGAAATGTCAAAAGAATTTAATTCTAAAGGTTGTCATCCTCCTCAAGTTAAAAATCCGGAAAATTGTGTGAATTGCGGACTTTGTGAAATGCTTTGTCCGGAATTTGCTATATGGTCAACTCTTAAAAAATAAAGATTAAGAAATGCAAAAACTCACTTCAGATATTCAAAATATACTTGAGTCAAAAAAAGTACATCTTTGCTTCCCTCAAATAAATTCTAATAAATATGCTATTGAGAAGGTAGGAACATCCAAATGTAAATCTGCTTGCCCAATAGATACAGATGTTAAAGCTTATCTTGGTTTTATCTCCACTAAAGAATTTGACAAAGCATTGGAAATAGTTAAACGTGATAATCCTTTGCCGGGAATATGCGGAAGAGTATGTTTTCACCCTTGTGAAGCTGAATGTTCAAGAAATGAAATTGACCAACCACTCGCTATTTGCTCTCTTAAAAGGTTTCTTGCTGATTACGAACTTAAGAACGAGAGAACAAACATTTTGCCTATCCAAAAATCAAGAGAGGAAAAAATTGCTATTATCGGTTCAGGTCCCGCCGGTTTGACTACTGCCAATAACCTTATCAGATTGGGATACAAAGTTACCATATTTGAGAAATTGCCCGTTGTCGGAGGAATGTTATATACCGGTATTCCGGAATACAGACTTCCGCGAAACATTATAAAAACAGAAATTGATGCAATAGAAAAACTCGGTGTAGAAATCAAAACAAACACAAAAATTGACAATCTGGATAAACTACGAAAAGAAGGATATAATGTTATATTCATTGCCATAGGTGCACATAAAGGTTTAAAACTCGGGATCCCAGGGGAAGACAAATTAGAAGGTTTTATCGATTGTATTACTTTTCTCCGAACAGTGAACCTTGCTTCTCTCCGTCATTCTGAGACAAAACCGAAGAATCTCAAAATTGGAAAAAAAGTTATTGTAATTGGAGGTGGGAATGCTGCGATTGATTCAGCAAGAACAGCTCTAAGGTTAGGATCTGATGTGCATATTCTTTACCGACGATCAAGAGAAGAAATGCCTGCAAGTAAATGGGAAATTAAGGAAGCAGAAAAAGAAGGAATAAAAATTCATTACCTTGCTTCTCCAGTTAAAATACTCGGAGAAAAAGGAAAAGTAGTAGCTATAAAATGTATCAAAAATAAATTGGGACCATCAGATGCCAGTGGTAGAAGGCGACCAATTTCTATCAAAGATTCTGAGTTTAAAATAGAAGCTGATACAATAATCCCTGCTATTAGCCAACAACCCGATATTTCATGGTTACCGACTAACCATAAACTTGAAATTTCCAAATGGAACTCATTTGTAATAAACGAAGAAACTCTTGCAACAAATGTAGAAGGTATTTTTGCCGGTGGTGATTGTGTAACCGGACCTAAAACTGTAATTGATGCTATAGCCGCAGGTCACAAAGCATCAAAATCAATTGACAGATACCTAAACCCAGAAGCAAGAAGCAAGAAACAAAGAGCAAAAGTAGAGTTTGAAGTTGTAGTTAACCCCAAAGAGAAGAAAGAAAGAATTCTTATGCCTGAACTCCCTATAGATAAGAGAAGTAATTTCAAAGAAGTAGAGTTAGGATTTACCGAAGAAATGGCAATAGAAGAGGCAAAAAGATGTCTAAGATGCGGCTTTTGTGCTGAGTGCAGTGAATGCATATCTAATTGTACTAAAAAATTGATAAGTCTGTCAATACAAGGAGAAACATCAGGAATATTATTAAGAGTTCCACTTGACACAAATCAATTTCCTTTAAATAATACTTTACAAGGAAAACTTTACGGAACTAATTCAAAAGAAATTCCTGTAACAGTAGAATCTATAACCGCCAGAGTAATAAGTGATTTTTGTCGTGGATGTGGTAATTGCGTGGAAATTTGCGAATATTCCGCTCCCAAATTAAAAGAAAATGGAGTCCAAATTTGCAGTATTGATGAAGCATTATGTAAAGGATGTGGAGTATGTATATCGGTCTGCCCATCCGGTGCAATAACATTAGGACATTTTACAGACAATAATATTAACAAACTAATGGAAGTAGCTCTCCAGACTGATTAGATTTACGACTATGAAATAATGGCAAATAATAAAATAATTGTATTCGCCTGCAACTGGTCTCATAATATTACAAAAGATATAGAACAAATTGAAGAAACTAATATAATTAGAGTTATGTGTTCCGGTCGTATTACTACTGCACTCATTCTAAAAGCTTTTGAATTAGGAACCGATGGAGTACTTGTTCTTGGCTGTCCTGATGGAGAATGCCATTATAATTTTGGAAACAAGCAAGCAAAAAAACAATTTGAAATCACCAAAAATTTAGCTAATGTTTTAGGAATAGAGCCAGAAAAAATACAGTTTGAATCTATACCAAAAGATGAAGAAATGTTTACCGAATGCATAAAGAAATTTGCGAATAACATTAAGAAAAATGGCTAAAATCTTTACAAAAAAGTGCCCCGATTGTGACGGTAAACTCGTGAGATCAAGAGGACACAGTGCAGGCTATGCTATGTATTTCTGGACAAAACCATGGGACAAAACCTTTATAAAGGGGCTAACAGGAAACTCAAAAGTTTATCCATGGTTATGTATGAATTGTGGAAGAGTATTTCTTTATGTAGATGAAAAAGAACAAGAGTCTATCAAGCGAGAGTATGAGAAAAAAAAGATGAAAATATAATGAATTTACGTATTAAGGAAATTATAAACAAAACAAAAGCATATAACTGTCTGGACTGTGGAAAATGCACATCGGTATGTCCTATTTCGCTACTCAAAGAAGATTATTCGCCGAGACTCACTGTCCAAAAAGCTTTATTAGAGAACCCTGAATCTCTCTTAAAGGACGAACTTCTCTGGTGGTGTTTGAGTTGTGGTATGTGTGATGAAATATGCGAGTCCGATGTTCATTATACAGAATTTATTAAGGATTTACGAATAGAAGCACACAAAATTGGGCAGGAGGGTATTTACACTCATAACGGGACAATGCAATCTATAATGAAAATGATGTCCCTCTCCCCTACCCTCAAACAAAATCGCCTTGATTGGCTTACAAAAGATCTCAAAGTAAAAGTATATCCGCCTACTCCTTCAACTTTTGAACTCACCGACTCAACAGATATAATATATTTTGTGGGTTGTCTTCCTTATTTTGACAGTTTTTTTACCCATCTGGACTTAAATACTATAAATATTGCAAAAAGTACAATAAAAATACTTAACCATCTGGATATAGAACCTGTTCTATTGTCTAATGAAAGATGCTGTGGACACGACCTCTTATGGACGGGAGATGTTGAGAATTTCAAAAAACTTGCCCAATGTAATATTGAGGAAATCAAAAAAACAGGTGCAAAAAAAATAGTATTCTCTTGTGCGGAATGTTATCAAACTTTCAAACAAGAATATCCCAAATACATAGGAACATTAGATATTGAAGTAATTCATATATCCGAACTCATTGCCGAAAATCTCTCAAAACTCACAACTTGCGACTCACAACTCACAACTAAGGTAACCTATCAAGACCCTTGCAGATTAGGCAGATTTTGTGGAATCTACGAAGAACCGAGACAAATTATGAGTGCTGTAGGAATTGAGATTAAAGAAATGATGCGAAACAGAAAGAGTTCGGTTTGTTGTGGAACATCTGCATGGATAAACTGCGGCACTTGTTCCAAACAAATTCAAGTAGCAAGATTAAAAGAAGCAAAAAATACAGGTGCAGACCTTTTGATTACAAGTTGCCCAAAGTGTCAGATTCATTTCAAATGTGCAATGAAAGATGAAAATACACCTAAGGAAGCAAAGATTGAGATTCAAGATTTAACAACTTTAATTGCAAATCAATTAAAATAAATACCATCAGTCTTGGTTATAAGACTACATCTTATACTATGAAAAAAAATCAGCTTGACAAATGGGGTCAAGTCAGTAGTAAGAGTACAAGGAGGTATAAAATGTATAAATGGTTATTTCTTGTAATAAGTTTGGGAATCAGTAATATTCAGGGGTTTGCATTATCCAATATTATTGCATCAACCACGAATAGTATATATTGCCTAAATAGCGATGGTACTTTTAGATGGAGTTTTGCTTACTCAAATAACGATATATCCGGCGCTGCTATCGGTAACATAGATAATACCGGATATCCGGAAATTTTTGTAGGTGCAAACAAATTTTACTGCCTTGAACATGATGGAACTTTGAAGTGGTCATATCCTATAACAACCGGTCAGTGTTCTCCCACAATAGCTAACATAGATAATGCCGGAAATCCTGAAGTGCTTATAGTAGATACATCTTCTGCACTCTATTGCTTCAACAATGACGGCACAGTAAAATGGTCTTGTGGAATATCAGGCTCTGGAACTCATCGTTCTTCAGTTACTGTAGCAAGTGTAGATGGTATTGGGACACCTGAAATTCTTGTAGCTATAAATTCAAAAGTATATTGCATAAATAGCGGTGGAACTATAGACTGGTCGTATGGAATAACTAATAATTTTCATTTCTGCCCGGGAGTAGCAGTAGCTGATATAAATTTAGATGGCACTCCGGAAATCATAGTAAGTGGTTTTGATAGGATATACTGCATACAAGGAAATGGCAATCTGAAATGGTCACATCTACCTATGGCAGGAGCAGAAATATCTCAACCGGCTATAGCTGATATCGATAGTGATGGTAGAATTGAGATTGTTATTCATCAATATAGTCAAACAGTCTTTCCTAGATATATAACAGCTTTTGAAGAAAATGCAGCAGGCAATGGACTTGATAGAGACTGGATGGTTCAGTGTTGGGATAAAAGTGGTGGTTCTGCCGCGGCTCCTGTAATATGTGATATTGATGGGGACGGTGATAAAGATGTTATGTGGATTGGATGCACAGGTGGAGGAGGTAGTACTCAAACAGGATTACTGTATATAATGAATGGCACTAATGGGGGACATCCTGATAACTCAGGGCCACCTTGCTACACAAATTCTAACTTTGCCAGTGGAACCCTCTATGAACGTGGAGTGGCAGTAGCAGATATAGATGATGATGGGCATATCGAAATAGTTGGAATTAAGTGTGGAGATGGAGCAATGGGAGGAGTAGCTGTACTTGGATGTAATACATGGGCAGACGGTAGAGATTTATTCACATCCCATCTTTATCATATTACTGAGATAAATGATAATTTAACAATACCTGTGACTGAACCGAATAACTGGGGAAGTCATAATACCTGGCTTACACAATTGACTACCGGAGGAACCAGTTTCGGTACTCCTACAATAAAATGGATATATAATACAGATATGGGTTGGATTACTCATTCTATAGCGATAGCTAACTTAGACACCCCTCTGGAAGTTGAAGAAAATAACCTCTCACCTAAAGCTTCTGATTTAAAAGTACTTTACAAAAATGGTAGAAGAGTAATTGTTTTCACCCTATCTAAAAGCGAAGAAGTCTGCTTTCATGTTTTTGACATAGTTGGAAGAAAAAAAGAAACTCTTAATATGGGAACAATGAATGCAGGAACACATGAGATACCGATGGAATCAAATAACATCAAGAACGGAGTATATTTCATTAAAGCACACTTAGGAAACAGAGTATTGAATTATAAAACTATAATACTTTAGTAAAAATATAAGGAGGTATAAAATGTATAAATGGTTATTTGTTGTAATCAGTTTAGGAATCAGCAGTATCCAGGGTTTTGCATTGTCTGAGATTGTTATATCAGCTCATAAAGGTATATATTGCCTGAGTAGCAATGGTGTTCTTAGGTGGAGTTTCCCTTATCAAGACAACAAAATATCTGGTGCTGCTATCGGTAATATAGATAATGTCGGGTATCCTGAAGTTCTTATTGGTGCAGAAGATAGATTTTACTGTCTTGAGTATGATGGAACTCTGAAATGGTCATATCCTATATCCACTGAATGCTGTTCCCCTGTAATAGCTAACATAGATAATGCCGGAAATCCTGAAATACTTATAGCAGATTCATCTTTCACTCTTTATTGTTTCAACAATGATGGTACCGTAAAATGGACATACGGAATGTCAGGAAGTGGTTGGTTCACTGCCTCTGCAATCACTGTAGCAAATGTAGATGGTATTGGAACACCCGAAATCCTTGTATCCACAAATTCACATGTATATTGCATAGATAACAATGGAATTCTGGATTGGTCGTATGCATTATCAGGTGCTCTTTTCTCTGCAGTGGGAGTAGCAGTAGCTGATATAGATTTAAATGGTAATCCGGAAATCCTTATAGGTAGTGATTCTTATATCTACTGTCTGGAATGGAATGGTATTGAAAGATGGATATATACTGGAAAATCAGAGATCTCTCAACCGGCTATAGCTGATATTAATAATGATGGTAAAATTGAAATTGTTGTTCATCAGCTCTCCGCAACAACTGCTCCTCGTGAAATAATAGCTCTTCAAGAGAATGCAACAAGCACTGGACTTGATACAGTCTGGATAGCTCAATGTACAGATAAAAGTGGTGGTTCTGCTGCAGTTCCTGTAATATGCGATATTGATGGAGACGGAGATAAAGATGTTATGTGGATTGGATGCACAGGTGGAGCAGGTACTACTATGGTAGGACTATTATATATCTTTAATGGTATTGATGGTAAACATCCTGATAATTCAGGTGCACCTTGTTACACAAATTCTAACTTTGCCAGTGGAACTCTCTATGAACGTGGAGTAGCCGTAGCAGATATAGATGATGATGGACATGTTGAAATAGTTGGAATTAAATGCGGAGGTGGAACATCCGCACGTGCCGGAGTGTCTGTACTTGAATGTAATACTTGGGCAAATGGCAGAGATTTGTTCACATCCCATCTTTATCATATTACTGAAATAAATGATAATTTAACGATACCTACTACTGAGCCGAATAACTGGGGAAGTCATAATACCTGGCTTACACAATTAACTACCGGAGGAAGTGGTTTTGGTAGTCCTACAATAAAATGGACATACACAAATCCTGCAATGGATTGGATTACTAATTCCATAACAATAGCTCCTATATATAATCCGGCAGGAATTGAAGAAAACAATTTCACACCTAAGCCATCTGACTTGAAAGTACTTCACAAAAATGGTAGAAGAGTAATTGTTTTCACCTTATCTAAAAGTGAAGAAGTCTGCTTCCACATTTTTGACATAGTCGGAAGAAAAAAAGAAACTCTCAATATAGGAACAATGTCTGCAGGAACACATGAGATACCTCTGGAATTAAACAACATTAAGAGCGGAGTATATTTCATTAAAGCACACTTAGGAAACAGAGTATTGAATTATAAAACTATAATATTGTAATTGAATTAAAAGATTTGAAAGGAGGTGATTGGATTGAAAGCAAAAAAGCAAAAATCAAAAGATAAAAACCAATCACGAATAGGCGTATTCGTTTGCGAATGTGGGATAAATATCTCGTCCACTGTGGATTGCGACGAACTCACAAAATGGGCTAAAACTTTGCCTGATGTTGTCTGCTCGGTCAAAAATAGATATACCTGCTCAGAGCCGGGGCAACAAGAGATAAAAAAGTATATAAAAGAGGAGAAACTAAACCGTGTAGTTGTTGCAAGTTGCACTCCTCGTATGCATGAACCGACTTTTAGGCAATGCTGTGCGGATGCCGGACTTAACCCTTATCTCTTTGAGATGGCTAATATCAGAGAACACTGCAGTTGGGTGCATTCGGATATAAAGAAAGCTACTCAAAAAGCAAAAGATACCGTAAAAATCGCAGTGGCAAAGGCAAAACTACTTCAGCCACAAGAGGAAATTGAAGTACCGGTTACCCAGTCTGCTCTCGTAGTAGGAGGCGGTATAGCAGGAATGCAAGCATCATTAGACCTTGCTAATGCAGGTTATCAAGTTTATCTCGTAGAGAAGGAGCCAACAATTGGTGGACTGATGTCTCATATCAATAAAACCTTTCCTACAATGGACTGAGCAATATGAATCCTCGGTCCGAGGATGATGGATGTCGGTCGGCATCCTAAGATTAAACTGCTTACTTATTCAGAAGTAGAGAAAGTTACAGGATATATTGGCAACTTTCATATAAAAGTCCGCAAAAAGGCAAGATACGTGGACGAGGAAAAATGCACTGCCTGTGAGGAATGTCTTAAAGTATGTCCGGAGGTAGTACCTAACGAACATCAAATGGGACTTGCAACAAGAAAAGCTATCTATATACCGTTTGCACAAGCTGTTCCTGCTGCCTATATTATCAATATGGACGATTGTCTTGGAAACAATCCAATCGCTTGCGGTAAGTGTGCGGAAGTTTGTGACCCGAAATGCATAGATTTTGACCAACAAGATAAGTTTGTAGAATTTGATGTAGGGGTCGCTATCGTTGCCACGGGAATGGATGTATATGACCCTACTATACTTGACGAATTCCATTACACTAAATATGAAAATGTTATCACATCATGGGAATACGAGATACTCACTGGTCCAGGTTATGTTACAAAAGGGGAACTGCTGAGACCAACAGACCGTAAACTCCCAAAGAGCATTGCTTTTATTCAGTGTATTGGCTCAAGGTCTGAAAAACGTGGTAATCCATATTGCAGTAATATTTGTTGTATGAATACGGTTAAAGATACTCTGTACCTCAAAGACCATCACCCGGAAATGGAATGCGTGGTCTTTTATATGGATATAAGGGCATTCGGAAAAGGGTATGAGGATTTGTATAAACGCAGTAAAATTCAGGGAGTAAAATATATAAGAGGTATTCCTGGAAATATTGTTGAAGACCCTGAGACAAAGAACTTAATTGTTACGGTAGAGAATACGACTACCGGAAAGATTGAACGTCACGAATTTGAAATGCTCGTACTTTCTGTAGGAGTTATTCCAAGACCCGAAACCACGCAAATTCAGAGAGCTCTTACACTTTCAAAAACCCCTGACGGCTTTCTTATGGAAAGTCATTATCAGTTAAATCCAATTGATGCACCTACCGGAGGTGTATTCCTTGCCGGATGTTGTGAATCTCCAAAAGATATTAAATCATCTGTTATTCAAGCATCAGGTGCAGCAGGAAGAGCCGAAACATTGCTCTCTACCGGTAAAGTTAAAGTAGAAGCGATTACTTCTACAATTACTTCTGATTTATGCAAATCTTGCGGTATATGTGCTGATGCCTGTCCTTATGGCTCAATAACCGTTGATATAAAGGCAAAGACTCCGGCAGTAATCATTGACGCCGCTTGCAAAGGATGTGGAACTTGTGGTGCTGAGTGTAGATTTGATGCTATTGAGATGAAACACTTTACTGATAACCAGATACTCGCAATGATAGATTCAATATTTGAGGAAAAGCAAGAAGAAAAAATTTGTATCTTTGCCTGTAACTGGTGCTCTTATGGTGCTGCTGACCTTGCAGGACTCTCAAGAATGCAATATCCACCAAATGGCAGAATAATAAGAACGATGTGCAGTGGAAGAGTGGACGAAAAGTTTATCTGGCATGCTTTCAAAAAAGGAGCTCCTGTTGTGCTTGTCTCTGGTTGCCATTTTGTTGATTGTCATTATATTGATGCAAACAGATGGACACAAAAGAGAGTTGAGAAAATATGGAACCAGATGGAACGTAAGGGAATAAGACCCGAGAGATTGCAACTTGAGTGGATATCCGCCGCTGAGGCAGTAAAATGGACAAAGGTAATGCACGCAGTTGAAAACATACGAAAAGCAGTAACCAAAAAGGAGATAGAAGAAACCAAGAAGATATTGTCAGAGAAGAAGTAGGGGCAGGTCTTGCTGAACTTGTGAAATCTCGATATAACGGGACACCTGCCCTTTTGTTCGGAGCAACCGCAAGGGTTGCCCCTACCATAATAATTCTAATTTGGCGGTATAATCCGAAAGATTGAATTTTTAAAAGTGTTGAGAAAAAATAGGAGGGCTTGTGGTTTTTTGCTATTATATCCATAATTTTGGGGACGTTAAGTTTTATAAGTACTGTGCCAGCTGCATTGCCAGTAATTGGATTGGCTTTTGGAGTGAATGCTCTTCTGAAAGAGAAGAAAAAAGAAATTAAGAAAAAAACCATACTAACGATAGCTACAATAGCAAGTATATTGAATGGTTTTATAACTCTAATATTCATATTAAAAGGTTTTTCAAAATAGACTTATAAAATAAGTGGTTACCTTTACTTCAGATATCATACCAAATAAAGCATATCCAAACTTCGTATATAAAGAAGTTATTGGTTGCTTCACCCAAATTGTTCTAACAGACAACTTCAGATATGCTTGGAACGTTATACGAAATTACAAAGCTGGGGGTACAACTTTTGGAGCGTAACCTTACAAGTTCAGAGTCAGAGAGCGATTTTGTCATTGCGAACCCTTCTTCTGTCATTCTGAATGAAATGAGAAGAATCTTGCGGTTGTCAGGGCAAGCTCCGTGAAGCAATCTCAATGGGATTTTGCCACGCCCTGATAAATCTGGGCTCGCAATGACCATTGTTGCACTCCATAATAAAAAATTAAATAAAAAAAGGAAATGTTTGAGATGTGGGTATGAGTATAAGAGGACTATACGATAGGAAAGTTTCAAAAGAAAAAGAATATCCCAAGTGTGGAAGTAATAGTCAGCATCCAGAACTACAAAATATGTGTCTCAATCATTATAGGATGACCTTAACTCTGTAAATATGTTTTACGCAATATTCATTTTAATTCACTTAACAGCCCCCATTACCCCGTTTTTGGTGCAAAACGACATATCTGTAACGGATAGTACAAATGGCAATGAAATTGACACATCTCCACAGGATTCTATAAAAAATATGAGAAATTACGCCCCACGAGTCTTCCTTGATTGCAAATATTGTGATAAAAAGTATATCAAGACAGAGATTACCTTCATAAATTATGTACGAGAATGCAAAGAAGCACAGATTCATATTTTGGTCACCAGAGAATCAACCGGAAGTGGCGGTACCAAATACACTATCTCCTTCATCGGACAAAAGGATTTCGCTGACCTCAATTATACAATAGAGTATGTTACTAAAAGTACTGCTACCGCTGATGAAATTAGAAAGGGTCTAACACACACTTTCAAGATGGGATTGATGCCATATATAGCAAGGTCTCCTCTTGCTAATTATATTTCCATATTATTTCAACAAGTAACTAAACCTACTTTAGTGAAAGATAGATGGAATAACTGGGTATTCAATATCGGACTCTCCGGATATTTGAACGGAGAGGAACAATCAAAGTCCATCTCATTATACGGGAATCTTTCAGCTTCCCGTATTACATTGGATAGCAAAATTAGATTGAGAGCATACGGGAATTACTATGAAAACCGCTTCACGATAAGTGATAAAATTATAGCCAGTACTTCCCGTGGACAAGGATTCAGCAGTCTTTATGTCCTGAGTTTAAACAATCATTGGTCAGCCGGTGGACGGTGTTACATTAACTCAAGTACATTTAGGAATGAAGAACTTTTGGTGTCTGTGGCACCAACTATTGAATACAACATTTTCCCTTATTCGGAATCCACAAAGAGACGATTACTATGTCGTTACCAAATTGCCGTAAATTACAATGATTATTTTGAGGAAACAATTTACGATAAAACCTCCGAGCAACTCTTTAGTGAAATGCTTTCCATTTCACATTCAACAACACAAACATGGGGCTCTATTTATACCTCACTAATAGGTTCTCACTATTTTCACGATTTTTCGAAAAATAACCTGAGTTTTTACACAAGTCTGTCTCTCCGATTACTCAAAGGTTTTTCTTTAACCCTTGGTGGTAACGTTTCAATAATTCATGACCAACTTTCGCTTCCCAAAGGCGGTGCTACTGAAGAAGAAATACTTCTTTCTCGCAAACAACTTGCTACCCAGTACAGATACTATGGAAGAATTGGTATAAATTATACCTTCGGCTCAATATACAGTAATGTTGTTAATCCAAGATTCGGATATTAGCCAAAAACGACAAAGCTGGTAATACAACTTTTGGAACGTAACCTTACAAGTTCAGAATCAGAGGGCGATTTTGTCATTGAAAACCCTTCTTCTGTCATTCTGAATGAAATGAAGAATCTCGCGATGCTCCGTGAAGCAATCTCAATAGAATTGCCACGCCCTGATAAATTGGGACTCACAATGACCATTATTGCACTCCATAAAAACAATTAAAACTCATCAATTTCTTTTATCCGCAAATAATTCTTTAAAATTACACCTTCAAGAAAAGGAAACCAATAGAAACAAAGAAATAAGAAAATTATTTTCATCTAATTTTATTTTATAAGTTTTTTCTCCAGACTGTGTGGAATCACCAACTATCATCGTTAATAAGTTTAAAGTTCTTTTTTACTTGACAGGTATAACTGAAAATGTATAATGACGAAGATTTGGATTTTTAAAGTTAATGTTTTGGTTCTTTGAGCTTCAAGGAGGGCAGGTGGCGGAACTGGCATACGCGCTAGATTTAGGATCTAGTCCCCAAAAGGGATGCGGGTTCAAATCCCGCTCTGCCCAAATTCTGCTAATCCTTGACTCGTTTAAACTTATTTAAAAATGAAAATAAAAGTTGAAGAAACAGGTTCTTGCGAGAGAGCATTAGAAATCACGATGCCTCCCGAACAAGTAAAAGAAAGAATAACCAAGCTTTATACTCATTACCAGCACACTGCGGATATAAAAGGATTCAGAAAAGGCAAAATTCCTATGGATATAATAAAAAGCAGATTTGAAAAGACTATACGAGATGAAGCAATAAATGATGTTATCGGAAAAGCTTATAAAGAAGCTCTTAAAGAAAAAAACTTTTCTCCAATATCACAAGGTATCGTAAAAGACACTAACTTTAAAGAGGAAGAAGGGCTTTCTTTTAAAGTTATGTTTGAGATTGCACCTGATATAAAATTATCGGATTATAAAGGCATTTCAGTTAAATCCCCATCAACCGAGCCAAGCAAAAAAGAGATAAAAAATTCTCTTTCAATGTTACAAAATTCCAAAGCAATGTATATTCCTGTAAGCACAAGAGGTGCAAAAGACGATGATATGATTTTAGCAGACTATGAAGTATTAAAAGAAGAACGAGGAGTACTCAGAAAAAACAAAGTATCAAATTACACAATTTTACTTGATAACCCGGAACTTCCAAAAGAAATTAAAGATAAGCTTATTAATGCAATGCCAGGAGATAGTCGCAAGGCTTCTTTAAGATACCCCTCGGATTTCAAAGATGAAAGTCTTCGTGGACAATTGATTGAATATACTTTTTCAATTAATGAAGTAAAAGAAAAAAAACTTCCCCCTGTAGATGACGAATTTGCACGCAATTTTGGGCTTAAATCTCTATCTGAGCTGGAAACTCAAACAAAAGAAATGCTTAAAAAAGAGAAAGAAAAAGATTCAAAAGCTAAAATAGATACTCAAATTATAAATTCACTAATAAAAGATAATTCATTTGACCCTCCTCGTATAATTGTCGGTGCATATTTAGAACCTTTAATTAAACGAGTAGGAAAAGAAATGGATGACAAGACAAGAAAAAATCTTGAAGAAATTGCAATCTGGAGAGCAAAGCGAGAAATTCTACTTGATGAGATTGCAAAGGTTGAAAAAATTGAACTTAAGGAAGAAGAAATAAAATCTCGCCTTATGGAAAATGAAGAATGGAAGCATATGGGTTATGACAGTGCTGTAAAAGAATTAAAAAAAGACGGATTTTATACTTTGTTAGTTGAGGAATTCGGAAGAGAGAAAGTTCTTGATTTCCTAAGAAGTCAGGTAAAGGAGGGCAAATGACTCACTTAATCCCAATGGTAATTGAAAAAACTGCTCGCGGAGAACGTGCTTATGATATATTCTCACGATTATTAAAAGAACGAATAGTTATGATTGGAGGAGAAATAAATGAGGCTGTAGCCACCACAACAATTGCTCAATTTCTCTTTCTTGAGTCAGAAGCCCCTGATAAAGACATTCATTTATACATTAATTCTATGGGAGGAATGGTTTCCGCCGGACTTGCTATTTATGATACAATTCAGTATATAAAACCTGATGTTTCGACAATATGTATGGGTATGGCAGCATCAATGGCAGCTATTTTACTCACAGCAGGTACAAAAGGAAAACGTTATGTACTTCCACATTCTCGTTTATTGATACATCAACCAATGGGTGGAATATCAGGACAAGCAACTGATATTGCTATTCATGCTGAAGAAATAGTGAAAAGAAGAGAAGAGTTAAATAATATACTCGCATATCACACAGGACAACCTCTTGAAAAGTTAAAGAAAGATACTGACCGTAATTTCTGGATGTCACCGGAAGAAGCAAAAAAATACGGGCTTGTTGACAAAGTTATAAGCAAAAGAATAGATATTAGCAAAGCAAAATAAGCAGAGATTTATAGAAATTTATTGTAACAGACATCAATAACTTACTATCAAAGTCTCTTTAAAAACAAATGAAAGGAACTTATAATCCATCCAGACTACGTAGAAGACGTTCTCACGGATTTAGGCTAAGGATGAAGACTCAAGCAGGAAGACTTATCCTTTCGCGCCGTAGGAGAAAAGGAAGAAAGAGACTTACCGTCTCCGACATAACAAGATCAGAATAAAAACTTCCAGCACGAAGATGAGTACAAAATCTGCTGAGAGTTTTTCATCTGATGAGAAAGTCAAGAAGAGAAAAGACTTTGAGTACCTATTTAAAGTCGGTAAGCGGATTCAAGGAAAAAATATTACTCTTATTTCTACTAAATTGTCCAACCAAGAAGAAACCATTGAAAGAAGAGTAGGGATTGTTATTTCTCGTCGTATAAAAGGCTCAATAATACGAAACAAACTTAAACGTAGGTTACGTGATATATATCGCAGACACAAAGAAAATTTCAAAGGAGAATATATTATTCTTGCATATTCTGGCGCTGAATCTATGAGTTTTATGGAATTAAAAAAAGAAACGTTAAAATTAACTAACTCTTTTATCCGTAATTAATAATGAAAAACTTTTTTATTCTCATAATTAAAATTTATCAAAAATTTATATCTCCATTTCTACCGGAAGGATGTAGATTTTATCCAAGTTGTTCAGAGTATTTAGCTTGTGCAATAAAAAAATACGGAATCCTAAAAGGACTTGGATTGGGAATATGGAGAATATTACGTTGTAACCCATGGAATACTGGTGGATACGATCCAGTACCATAAACTAATTATATTAAATGGATAATATTATATTTCTCGGTACCGCCGGAGCAAGATTTGCTGTCTTCCGTCAAATCAGAGCATCCGGTGGAATATGGATTACCCTATCTGATACACAGATTCTTTTAGACCCAGGTCCTGGTGCTCTTGTTAAGTGCTTGAAAAATCGTTCCGAACTTGACCCTACTAAGCTTGACGGAATTATTTTATCACATCGGCATTTGGATCATTCGGCAGACATAAATGTAATGATAGAAGCAATGACACAAGGTGGATCTAAACCACATGGAGTAATTTTCGCACCGGAAGATGCCTTGGAAGAAGACCCTGTAATATTTCGATATCTTAGGAAATATGTAAAACGAATAGAGATTCTAAAAGAAAAAGGAGAATACCAATTAAAAAACATAAAATTCAATACACCTATAAGACATCAGCACTCATCGGAAACTTACGGAATAAATTTTTCAGGAGAAAAAAACACTATTTCTTATATAGCAGACACAAAATATTTCCCCAAGCTTGAAAGTTATTACAAAGGAGATACACTTATAATAAATGTAGTACGACTTGAGCCATCAAATATTGAGCACTTATGTTTGCAAGAAGCAAAACGAATTATTTTAATAAATAAACCGAAACTTGCAATTCTCTCCCATTTTGGTCTAACTATGATTAAAGCAAAACCTTGGGAACTTGCAGCTAAATTACAAAAAGAAACTGGAGTTGAGGTACGTGCTGCATCTGATGGAATGCGAATAGAGCTTTAAAAACATACCTATAAACAATACAAATAATCAGCTTTGGGATAGTTTTTTGAACAATAGGAAAATGAAATTTAATCGTTTACACTCATCTATGATTTCTTCGAAAGAGGTAAAAATTGAAGGAGAACTTTTAATCAGTTGGGAATACACACCTCCAAAATACAAGAAAACTATACGTTCTTTACTTCCAAGCTTACTAATTATTGCTTGGATTGCTTTTTCTTTTTTCTTTAATAAATGGACAAAGCATCTCGGTTCTGCGTGGACAGTGTTGATGATGTTTCTTGTTGGAGTTGCTATGAAGAAATTCAAATCACAAAAATACCAACTTACCACTCGTGGAGTTTTTGTATTTGACCAGAACAAAAAACGATGGAACAAACTCGGTTATTGGGAAGAATTCATAGATTATGAAAGAAGCGAAAATCGTATAAAACTTAGAAAAAGAGAATTATTTGGAGAAAAGAATCTTTATTTCAATAAAAATTTTGAAAACTTTTTCAAAGTCATTGAAACCATTAACGAAAACATCTTCAAGCATAAAACTATTTAGAAAAGACCACATCCTTTGAATTACTTCAAATAAGTAATACCCCTTAAGACTACCAAAAAATTATATTTTTTAGAACTCTACGTTTTATGAGAATTAAAAGATTGGATTAATCAGTTTAAAGCTTTTTTAAATTAATATAGGTATCTCGGAAAAAGTTTCGGCAATCAGAACTCCTGAAAATTTTAAAACATTTTCACAAGCAACACATCTGATGTTATTTAAAAGATATGTACTTCTTATTGGCTAAAACATAGATTTTTGATTATCCGAATTTCGTAAAGGTTTTTTGCCTAAGTACTTATAAGCAAGTGGAGTTACTTCTCTTCCTCGTGGGGTCCGCTTTATAAATCCTAACTGTAGTAAATACGGCTCAAAAATCTCTTCTATTGTTTGAGGATCTTCTGATATAGATGCAGCTATTGTCCCAAGCCCGACAGGACCGCCTTGATATTTATCTATTATTGTGTTTAAAATACGCTTATCCATCTCATCAAGTCCCTGTTCGTCAACGTTAAGCTGTGAAAGAGCATATTTGGTTATTTCCAGAGTTATTACTCCTTTTCCTTTTACCTGTGCATAATCTCGAACACGTTTGAGAAGACGGTTTGCAATTCTTGGAGTCCCTCTTGAACGACAAGAAAGTTCAACAGCACTTTCATCGTCAATAGAAACAGCAAGAATCTTTGCGGAACGTAGTATTATCTCTTTAAGCTCTTCCGGAGAATAAAAATCAAGCCTGAACGTCAGTTCAAATCTTGATCTAAATGGAGATGATAAAAGACCGGAGCGAGTTGTAGCCCCTATCAATGTAAATGGACTTAAGTTAAGCGAAACAGCTCTTGCGTTGGGTCCCTGATCAAGAAGCACCTCAATTTTGAATTCCTCCATTGCAGGATAAAGATATTCTTCCACTGTCTTTTTAAGCCTATGGACTTCATCTACAAAAAGAGTATCTTTAAAATCAAGCTTTGTCAAAATCCCTGCCAAATCTCCCGGACGCTCAATCACAGGTCCTGAAAGAGTAGTTATACTTACGTCCAGTTCTCTTGAGATAATATATGCGAGGGTAGTTTTTCCAAGACCGGGTGGTCCGAAAAAAAGAATATGTGCAAGTGCCTCGTTTCGTTTCTCAGTAGCTTCAATAGAAATTTTAAGTATCTCTTTTATCCTTGATTGACCAATGAAATCAGAAAGCATACGAGGTCGCAAAGTAGCCTCAACATCTTCTTCTCCTTTTAACTTTTCCGGTGTAGTCATTCTCATTTCCTAATAGATAGTGTAAATCTCAAAGTATGTCAAGAAAAAATGCTTTCATTTTCCTGATAACTTTTTACGCTCTAAATAGAAAACCCATAAAACAAAATTTCGATTGGCATTTTTCTCTTAATATTGATACTTATGCATAAAATTTATTGCTAAATATTTTGTATAATTAACCACATACAATAAAATTAAAACTTGACTTTTTGTAAATCACTTGTTTAATAAAATCAGATGAAAGAAAATTTCCGATTTTTTACAGAAGTTGGAGTTGTTAGCTGGACAGGATTTATTGCAGATTCTTTATACTCCCTTTTGAAAGGACTTCAATATATTCCGGGTTCCTCTATTTTTTATCATTTGCACCATGCTCTATTTCATAGACAAAGGATTAATCTTCATTACACGATGAATGATTTCGCTCGATGGACCAATAACACGTTGGGAGAAAAACCATTGGCAGAAAAGCTGGCTTCGGTTGACCCATTACAATTTAATTCAATAAGAGATGGAAGAGAAAAACTTATTCGATATATAGAAAATTATATTGGAGAAATTCAAGTTTTCCCTCGTGTTCCGAAAGTACGAGAATTTTACTTTATGGAATTAAGAAGTTTTGTCATCCCAGCTAACATAGAAGCAGAAAATTTAAATGACTTTATCAACGGATTACAAAAACTTGGGCGAGGAACTATGTTACATCATTTCATTGAAGCACGATTTAGACAAAACGGAAAGTATCATAACGATTTTTCTAAATGGTTTGAAAAATATGGTGAAAAAGAAATAGCTCAAAAATTAGACAAATTAAATCCTTATCTCTACGACCTTGATACCTTAAGAAAGATGATAATAGACATATTAAAGGAACATCGTGAAAAAAATTAAATTAGAAGATTACATTCCATTAGTAGGTGAATCACTCGTAATGGAAATCAAACTTTTGGCACAACAGCTAAAAGGAGCTCGGATCCAGCACATTAACTCTACCAAAACAGGAGGTGGAGTTGCAGAACTACTAAACCAGCTCATTCCTCTTATGAATGAAGTAGGATTAGAGACAAATTGGACTGTAATTGAAGGAACTGAAGAATTTTTTGATTTAACAAAATCTTTCCACGTCGCTCTTCATGGTACAAAAACACGAATTACTCAAAAGATGTTCCAGTTCTATAAAAAGACACAAATAGCTAATCGGGAAAAAATTGACAAAAATGCGGATTTTGTGATTCTTCATGATCCTCAACCTTTAGGGCTTTCAGAATTTCGTCAAAAAGGAAAAAATAAATGGATATGGTGCTGTCATATTGATATTTCAGAAGCAAGTATTCGATTATGGAGATTTTTATCTCCACTTGTTGACCTTGTTGATGGTGCTATTTTTCACATTCCACAATTCACCAAAGCTGATTTAGATATTCCTCAATATGTAATGCCTCCTTTTATTGACCCGTTTTCTGAAAAAAACAAAGATTTAACAAAAGTTGAAATTTCTAAATATTTAAAGAAATATGGATTCTCAATAAATGAGCAATTCATTTTACAAGTTAGCCGATTTGATAAACTTAAGGATCCTTTAGGAGCTCTTCAAGCATTTAAAATAGTGCAAAAATCTTTTGATATTCCTTTTGTATATATTGGAAATTTCGCTCCGGATGACCCACCAGGAGAAAGAGTCTATAAAGAATTTATTCAAGAAGCGAATAAAGTTCCGGGAGTTACAGTTATTGCAAATCCTGACCCAAATGACCTTGTAGTAAATGCCTTCCAAAGAAGTGCTAGCGTTGTATTGCAAAAATCAATTCGTGAAGGATTTGGATTAGTAGTTACAGAAGCAATGTGGAAAAAGAAAGCCGTTATCGGAGGTAATACCGGAGGTATTCGTTATCAGATAATTGACGAAAAAACCGGATTCTTGGTCAACACTGTAGAAGGAGCTGCTTTTTGGTCTCGTCAGCTTTTATCAAATCCAAAACTTGCCACTCTTTTAGGCGAACAAGCTTATAATAGAGTAAAATCAAATTTCTTACTTCCTCATTATTTACGACATTTACTTTGTGTTCTTCTTTCCACAAAACACCCCGGTCGAGGTGTAACGTATCTCAATAAATGAGATATCTCTTTGACGAAACAAAAGAGATAAATAAAAAAATTCTAAAAGCAGATAAAGTTTTTTTGTTTTTAGATTATGATGGTACTCTTGTTCCAATCAAGTCTCGTCCAGAACTGGCAGTATTCCCTCTTTCCACAAGAAAATTACTAAAGAAACTTTCAAGTTCTATAAAGATTTATCTATCCATCGTCACAGGCAGATCGCTTAAAAAAATCCAAAGATTAATTGACATCAAAGAAATTATCTATGTAGGAAATCATGGTCTTGAAATAAAATGCAAAGAGAAATATTGGATTCACCCAACAACTTCTCAAACCAAGTCCTTAATTAAAAAAATTGCCTCAGATATAAAGAAATCTACCAAACAAATTCCTGGAATTTTAATAGAAGATAAAGAATTAATTGTGGGTATTCATTATCGATTAGTTACTGAAAAATCTGGCGGAGAAATAAAAGATATAATATCTAAAATAATAAGTCCTTATGGTAAAATGTTCTGCATTGGCAAAGGGAAAAAAGTTTATGAAATAAGACCATCTATTGACTGGAACAAGGGGAAAGCTATCCTAAAAGTATCTGAGTTACTTGGCATTACCGATAAATCCTTGAAAATTTATATTGGGGATGACGTTACCGATGAAGATGCTTTTAAGGTTTTAGGGAAAGAAGAAGTATCAATATTGGTAGGGCATAAAAAAAATTCAATGGCACAATATTTTTGTAAGAGTTCAAGTGAAGTACATAAATTTTTATCAAATTTATCTTCCACTTTAGACACAATAAATTAAATATTTCCTCTCAATCTCATTTATCATAATAGATACCAAATTCAAACTAAGAAGTCATGTTTTTTGTGTGAAGAGAGACTGTTGATTTTCATGCAGTTTTTTAACAGCATACGCTTAAGATAATTTTCCGTAAAAAGTTACAGAAGGGTATACCATTTTTTCTACCTGGTAATTCCATTTTCTTTTTTTGTAGGAGCAATTTTAAATTGCGATTTTATATTATCGCAGATAGAATCTGCTCCTACACAAGTTATTCGGTATCTTTCTTTTGGAGTGCCTTTTGTGGGAAAAGTTTCCAAACCTTGAAAATCTATCGAGACTGGGAAGTCTCTACCACACTGAAGACCATTTTTTATACAGTCGTTCCCGTAAGCATCCACGCAC
>JAUVIV010000019.1 GCA_030592575.1 bacterium
AAAAAGAAATCATAGAGATTGAAGATTGGCTTAATAATAGACCAAGGAAGTGCTTGAATTATCAAACACCATTGGAAGTCTTGGAAAAAGAAAGGAGCGTTGCACTTGCTGGTTGAATTCAGTACTTGAATTAAGCGAAAGTAGATGCAATTTTAAATTATGCAGAGAAACAGTAGGAGTGAACCTGCGTGTTTGCCCAAATCAATCAGGACAGGTACATAGGTTTGTCTCTACAAAGAAATTGGTAAGGATCTATTGAGTTATTGTGTCAAAATATGGAGTGCAACAACGATGTTGTTGCGTACAAAATCATCTCCTGAATCAAGTTCAGGGTTGTATTCCAAAAGTAAGGATGAAATTTATTTAACATCGGAGGGAAAATGCAATCTAATAAAATAGGTACAGTTCAAGTCTATACAGGAGATGGTAAAGGCAAGACCACTGCGGCTTTGGGGCAGGCATTTCGGGCTTCCGGGCATGGCTTTAAGATAATAGTTATACAGTTTATGAAAGGGCAGATTAAATATGGGGAGATTGAGGCGGTGAAACATATTCCTGGATTTACCATAGAGCAATATGGACTGCCAACTTTTGTTGACAAAGATAATCCTTCCAAAGAAGATGTAGAGCTTGCAAAAAAAGGTTTTGAACGTGCAAAAGAGGTTATATTAAGTAATGAGTATGATATGGTGGTTCTTGATGAGGCGAATGTTGCATTAGATTATTGTCTTATCAAATTAGATGATGTTATAGATTTGATAAAAAATAAACCACCGAACTTGGAACTAATTTTAACTGGCAGATATGCACCTGATGAAATACTTGAGATTGCGGATCTTGTTACCAAAACTAATGAAATAAAACATCATTATCAAAAAGGAATTCAAGCAAGGGAAGGAATAGAGTATTAAATTCTATTACCCAATTTTTATCAATATTTTTTCTGGAAATTTTTTCTCTCAATAATTTCCTTGATTAATTCAAAAGCTTTATTAGTAGCTTGTTCTCTTATTTCCTGACGAGTACCTTTAAATAAAAATTTATGGGCAGTTAAAGTTTCCTTGGTGCATAATCCTATGTAAACAAGTCCGACAGGTTTTTCCGAAGTTCCACCGGCAGGACCTGCAATTCCTGTTGTTGAAATTCCGATATTTGTACCGGTAAGTTCTTTTATACCTCTTGCCATCTCACGGGCTGTTTCGCAACTTACCGCACCGTAGGTAATTAAAGTTTGTGGGGATACATTAAGGAGTTTTTGCTTTAATAAATTTGAATAAGCAACAGCTCCACCAAGGAAATATTCTGAACTTCCAGGAACATCAGTTATTAGCTTTTGAATAAGTCCACCGGTGCAGGATTCAGCAACTGAAATCGTAAGTCCCTTTTGTTTAAAAAACTTTCCAATTTCTTCTTCAAGGTTCATAATTTTAAATATTTTGCAATAGTTGGCTACTTACAAAACTCTCTAAAATTACAATAATTGCAAATGTTCTGATTGTTTGTTTTAGTGAATTCTTCTTTATCTTTTGGAATATTTTCTTCTATGTTGTGGCAAAACAAGTACATTTCTTCTGTTTCTTTCTTGATTTGGAGCGAAAATTCTTGAACATCAAATTCATTAACAATAATTTCTATTTCTGAATACGTTGGTTGTAAATAAGCAATTATGGAAACGATGTCAGTTAGGTCCTTTGAAAAATGAAAAGAAGCCCAGGTTGAATATCCTATTAATTGCTTTCTATGTTTCTCTTCGTGAGGCTTTCCTGTCTTCCAATCAAGAATAAACAATTTATTATCTACGGGAAAAAGAAAGTCAACTTTGCAATATGCTTTCATTTTATCAATTCGAGTTTCTCCATATCCATCAGGTTCAATCAACCAATTTTCTTTATTTGATACAGTTTCTTTTGTTACCCAAATGAATCGTTCACTATTCAGAAAGTTGTTTAAACAATTTTTCACTTTGTCAAAGACTTCATCAATGTTGATTTTGGGGATTTCATTGTAATATACTTCTGCAAAGACCTTTGTATTGCAAAGGTTGATGGTTTTTCTATGAACATAATCAAGGAAGCGTTTACGGTCTATCTCATCTTCTGATTTCAGCAAACGCTTTAAAAAAACTTCAATGGTCTTGTGAACAATGTTCCCTATTTCAAGTGGAATAGAGGTCATTTTTTTCAGTTCATCAATTTTTTGCCTTGGCAAACTACTGTCGTATTTTGCATAATAAGTATAGTAATACTTTCTTTTACAAGATTGAAACGTATCGTATCTGCTTATTGACCAACCTAATATAGAAGTGAAGTCAAATTTTCTTATTTCTTTCATGCTTCTTGATCTTTTTAAGTTTGCAATAGAAGATTATTATGTTTAACGAATATATTCTACGGCGTTCTTGAATATCATTAGTCCTAATGGTTCTACTTCATTGCGCGTCCAATGAGGATGTTGGGTTTTGGAGACGAATCTTTCCGGATGTGGCATAAGTCCAAATATTCTGCCACTTGGATCGCATATTCCTGCAATTCCTGACATTGAACCATTTGGATTGTACCCCTTGTATCGAAGAACTATTTGATTGTTTTTCTCAAGTTCTGAAATTATGGATTCGGAAGCTACAAATCTGCCTTCTGCATGAGCAATTGGGAGTTCTAATTCTTTAAGTCCTTGAGTAAATATGCATTTGGTATTAGGAACTTCTAATTGTATCCACTCACATTGAAATACACCTGAAGTATTATCCGTAAGTGTTACTAATTGTTTTCCTGTTTTATCTCCGGGAAGTAATCCAAGTTTAACAAGAATTTGAAATCCATTACAAATTCCAAGTATCAGTTTTTTTGAATCAATGAATTTCTCAAGTTCTTCTCCCAATCCGAATTTTAGCTTATTTGCGAGAATTTTACCGGCAGAAATATCATCTCCATAAGTAAATCCACCCGGTAAAACAAGAATATCATAATCTTGTAGAAGCGAATGGTTATTTGCTATTACAAGCTGATTTATATGTATTGAATCTACTTTTGCTCCTACGAGTTCAAAAGCAAACTTACTTTCCATATCACAATTAGTTCCTGCTGCTCTCAGTATCAAAACACGAGGTGCAAGTTTTGAGTTGTGAGTTGCGGGTTGCGGGTTAGGAGTTTGGTATTTGTTGTTGATTATTGATTGTTTCTCGTTGTTTCTTGCTTGTTGATTGTAAGGCAATGGAGATTGCCATGCTTTCTTAAGTTCGGAAGTTTCTGCTTTAACAATTTGCTTTCCGTTTAGCCCAAATACTAACAATTCCGAAGATTTTGTGGTTATTCCGATTTTACTAAAATCACATCCATCCATTATTTTTTCAAATTCGGGTTCATTTTCTTTTGTTACTTCAATTACGAATCTTGTATTGGACTCAGAGAAGATAATTGTATCGTCTTGAGCAATAGATTTGTCGCATTTTACTTTATCAAGATGGATTTGCATTCCAAAATTTCCTGAAAAACACATCTCAGCACAGGTAACTCCGATACCACCTTCGGAGCAATCATGACAAGCACGAACGAGCCCAGCCTGCATTGCTTTATGAAGTTTTTTCAGCATCTCAAGTGGAGTTCTAATCTCAGGAACTTTATTGCTATTTCTTCCTTGTATTTCATAATAATGTGAGCCACCAAGTTCATCAAATGTGAGACCGAGTAAATATACCGAATTGTCAGGAGCTTTCAAATCCATTGATATTGCTTTATTTACATCTTCTATTATTCCAATCGCAGAGATTAACAGTGTTGATGGAATTGATATGGTTTTGTTTCCTATTCTGTATTCATTATTTAATGAGTCTTTGCCAGATATAAATGGTGCTTTGTAGGTTTTGGATGCAAGATAACATCCTTCTACGGCTCGGACGAGTTGCCCTAATATCTCCGTTTTATTAGGATTCCCCCATGAGAAATTATCTAAAAGTGCTATTTGCTCCGGATCAGCTCCAACCGCTACAATATTTCTTATTGCTTCATCAACTGCTCCAGCTGCCATCCAATACGGGTCAATTTCCCCATATTTTGGATTGATTCCACAACCTACAACAATTCCACGATTTGAGTCAAGTATAGGTTTTGTAACTGCAGCATCTCCTTGAAGTGGCTTGATTACAGAACCTCCTTGAACTTCGTGGTCATATTGGCGGACTACCCATTCTTTACTACAAACATTTAAACTTGAGAGAATTTTTAATAGATAAGTTGTGAGTTGTGAGTCGTTAGTTGTGAGTTGCGAGTTGTTGGATTCCTTGAATTCCGATGGTTCCCATTTAGCTATTTTTACGGATAAGGGAAACCCATTATGTAGAAACTCCATATCCAGATTTCCAACAGTAATGCCGTTATACCTGAGTAAGAGTTTCTTTTCAGTGGTTACTTTGCCAATAACGCTTGCGTCAACATTCTCATCAGCACATAGTTTAAGCAGTTTTTCTATGTTTTCGGGAGGAGCGAAAACTATCATACGTTCCTGAGCTTCGGATATCCATACTTCCCGATAAGATAATCCTTCATATTTAAGTGATATATTGTCTAAATCAACTTCTGCTCCATAAGGTTGCGGTAATTCTCCTACAGCTGATGAAAGTCCACCACCACCACAATCTGTAATAGCACGATATAATCCTTCATCTCTCAACTTAAGAAGTACATCTGTAAGTTTTTTTTCAGTGATTGGATTTCCAATTTGAACTGCTTGTGATGACGCAGTTTCCGAGCTTTCGGTTAATTCTCTCGATGCAAAAGTTACTCCGTGAATTCCATCTCTACCGGTTCTTCCACCAAGAAGAACGATTAAGTCTTCAGGTACGACTTCTTTCTCGCACTTATTACAAGGCATTAAGCCAACGGTTCCACAGTAAACCACCGGATTCCCGACATATCTCTCGTCAAATATTACTGCTCCATTTGTAGTTGGAATACCCATTTTATTTCCATAATCTCTTACTCCAGCCACAACTCCTTTCATAACTCGTTTTGGATGAAGTGTGCCTTTCGGAAGCTTATCTGTAGGATAGTTTGGTGGTCCGAAACAAAATACATCGGTATTTAAAATAGGTTTTGCTCCAAGCCCTGTCCCTAAAATATCTCTTATTACTCCACCAATTCCAGTTCCGGCACCTCCGTATGGTCCAATAGCTGACGGATGATTATGTGTTTCTACTTTAAAACAAATGTTGTAATCGGAATTAAATTTTACTATGCCTGCGTTATCCTTAAAAACAGAGACACAGAAATCTCGTGAGAGTTCCTTAGTAGCTCTCATAAGTGTAGTGAAAAGTGGCTCTATAATTTTTCCATTGAACTCAATTTCCGATTTGAATGTCTTATGAACGCAATGTTCCGACCATGTTTGTGCAATTGTCTCAAGCTCTATATCTGTAGGGTTTTTCCCAAGCTTTTTGAAATGTGATTGGATTTTTTTAAGTTCCGTTAAGTTAAGAGATAATCCTTGTCGTGTACTCATTTCCAAAAGTTCATTATCGGAAACATCAAGAATATTTATATAAATTGGTTTATCAAAAGTAGATACTTTTGACTTTGAACCCTGAACCCTGAACTCTGAACTCTGAATACGATGCTGGATTATTGGATTAAGTAACAGTTTATTACAAATGAATTCTAATTTTTCTTGAGTCAACGAGCCCCAAATTAAATATTTTCTCGCTGTCTTTACTTTTTGTACACATTTAATTCCCAAATCCTGTATTCCTTTAAATGTACTTGCACTTACCGGGTCTGTTACTCCTGGATTATAAGCAATCTCAACTTCCTGACAATCGGGGACTGGGGATTGGGGATTAGTAGAGGCACGATGCATCGTGTCCTTACTTTCTATTATTTTATATGTTTCCCAAACTTTGTCTGATAGGAGTTCTTCGGCAATTCTTTGAACTTCTTTCTCCGTAGGAGTTTGTGATATGCTCTTGCATACACCTTCTGAATCTCCAAAAAGGTAATAAACCTGAATTACCTCACAACGTTCAACTTTGACTCCGAGGTCAAGAATATCCTTTGTGAGATTATCCCCTTCTATATTGTCTCGTTTTTTTATTTCAATTTTCCACATTATAAAACCTCAAAAATCAATTGGCGAATAAACAAAAATGCAAAATTATCTTAGGTTGATATTTCTCTCTGCACAAGTACACTACTAAAATCAGGAAGTCAATCTTTTTTGTAATTTAAGCAAGATGAGTTTCTTTGTTTCTCTGTAAACTTCTTTCGCTCTGTCTCTTGCAAAGAACTTCATAAAATAAATTCCAGCTGAAAATTCCAGAATAAACTTTGAAAAAAAATTATGCAAAAATACTTGACGAATACTTCATAATCTTCTAAGCTATAAAAAGTTATTTATAGAAAAAACTGTAAATGTAGAATATAAACAATTGTTTATATTCTACCAATTTGGTGGTGTAAGAATTTAGAATTAGAAGTAAAATAACCTAATGGCAAAAATACCTTTTACAGTTTCAGCAAGAACAGCTAAACTCATTGGACAAGAGAATTTTGCTAATGCTGAAGGTGCAATGGTTGAACTTGTAAAAAATACATATGATGCCGATGCAAGAAACTGTATTGTGATTTTTGAAAATCATGATGACTATTCAGAATCCCCTTCAATATATATTATTGACAATGGAGAAGGGATGACCGACAAAGTTATAAAAAATTATTGGATGACTATTGGAACGGATGATAAACTTCAAAATCATCTATCAGATAAAGGACGAGTAAAAACAGGTTCAAAGGGTATAGGACGATTTGCCTTAAATCGTTTAGGATTTATCACAGAGATGTTTACAGTTTCACAAAAAACGGACAAAGGATATAAATGGAGTGTTGATTGGAAAGATTTTGATAAGATTAGTGCAACAATAACAGATATTAAAGCTGAATTAATAGAAGAACCTGATTTAAACCTTGTAAATAAAATTCAAAATCAATTTCCTAATATTAGAGGTATTGAAGAATTACTTTTAAAACAACCATTCAATACAGGAACAATCATTAAAATTTCCAACCTTAATGATAGATGGGATGAAGATGCTATTAAAAATCTATTTGATAATCTTGAAATATTAATTCCACCTCAAGAACAACCAGAATTTGATATTCATTTATTCTCAACATCTAATCCTGATGATTATGGACAAGTTAATAGTGCCTATTACGATGATTATGACTATAAACTTGAAGCAAAATATTTAGGAGACTCAAATCGTACTTTATCAATTAATATCATCAGAAATGAGCTTGATATAGATATTATTGAAAACCGATACAAAGAAATTTTTGATTTTAAGACGATGAAGGAACACCCCTATAGGTTAGAAGATATAAAATCTAAAGATTTAAATATAACCACTTCCTTAAATTCTATTAAGGGCTTTTCTTCTTATGTGGACAATTCACTTGTAGATAGTATTGGAAAATTTGATTTTACGTTTTATTATATCAAAAATACAATTTCAGATGACAAAAGTGAAGGTGATGTAAAAAAAGTATCCATATAAACCATTTGTAAGTGCAAATAGAAAAGCTTGGTTGAAAAAATTCGGAGGAGTTAAAATTTTTAGAGATGACTTCAGGGTACGTCCTTATGGAGAGAGTGGGGAAGATTGGCTAAAATTAGGACAGCGCCAAGCACAGAGTCCCGGCGGTGCTGGACAAAAACTTGGAGGTTTTAGGATAAGACCTAATCAAATTGCAGGAACAGTCAATATTTCTCGTATTACGAATGTTAGTTTTCAAGATAAATCTGGACGAGAAGGAATACAAGAAAATGAGGTATTTGAATTATTTAAAAATGTTTTGTTTGAAATAATCGGCTTTTTTGAAAAAGATAGGAATGTAATAATGTATCATTTATCTGAATTAGCAAAAAAAAGAGATCAAGCTGAAGAAGATAAAAGAAAAGCAAAATAAGCAGCAGAAAGAATAAACAAAGAACAAGAAGATAAGCAGAATAGTAAAAAGGGGGAAAAAGCAGCAGAAAATGATACTGATTCAAAAAAGAACTCTGGAACAACATCAGCAGAGAAGTCTTTAGCAAAAGGTTATAATATACTTGAAGAAGAACTTGAAGAAAAGGACGAAGAAATTAGATTGTTAAGAAATCTAGCAAGCGTAGGTTTGATAATTTCATCTTTTGCCCATGAAGTTAAAAGTTTGCGTTCGAGGTTAGTACCTAGAACTACATTCTTACAAAATGAACTTAAAAAGTATATTAGTAAAAATGATTTAAAAAATGTAAAAAAGGATGATAACCCTTTCTATATGCTTCAATTAATCCAAGAAGAAGATGTCAAATTAAAACATTGGTTAGACTATTCTTTAAGTTCTTTAAAACGAGATAAGCGAAAAAGAGCAAATCTAAACTTCGGTGATTATTTTGAAAGGTTTAAATCAACATGGAGCAAAGCTGTAGAACAGAGAAATGTTAAAATTCGTTTAAATGGCACTAAAGATGCTATCAATATTATTAGAGCTTTTGAAGTTGATATGGATTCTATTTTCAACAACTTATTATCGAACTCGCTTAATTCTTTGAAACAAAAACAATCTAACGATAAATTTATTAAAATTAGCTGGAAAAAGATAGATAGTTTTATAGAGATAATATTTACTGATAATGGAATAGGTCTTGCTAAAGAATATCAAAAACTCCCTGAAGAAATTTTTAATTCCTTTGAAACATCAAAGCGAGATAGAAAAGGAAATATTATTGGAACAGGTTTAGGGCTTTATATCGTAAAATCAATAGTAGAAGAACATAATAGTGCATCTATTGCAATTGTTAACACCATTAAAGGATTTACTTTAAAACTAATGTTTCCAATAAGAAATTAATTAAATTTATGTACAAAATAGGATATATTGATGAAGATAAAGGGTGGTGCAACACTTTTTATCAATATTTTAAAAGCGATTTTGATGTAATATTATTTGATATTATTTCTGAAACAACTATTGAAAGTATAATTCAAGATATTCAAGATAATGAATTAGATGCGGTAATTATAGATTTCAGGTTAGATGAAAGTGGTTTAATTAATTTCAACGGAGATGCAATTGCAGAAAGGTTGTTGAAAATTAATCCACATTTTCCTCTCATGATGCTTACTGCTTTTGAGCAAGATGCTATTGATCATGTTGAAGATGTTAATATTATTAATGCAAAAGATATTCTTGATGGTTGTTTCCCAGAAAAAGTTGAGATACTTAAGGTTAAAATTCGTTCAAATATTGATAATTATTACTCAAAGATTCGAAAATCGGAGGATAGAATTGAAGAACTTGTTAAGAAGAAAAATGAAAAAACGATTAAACTTAAAGAAGAAGAGGAGTTAACAAAGTTATACATATATATGGATGAAATATATCCAGAAGAGAAAGAAATTCCTGCTAATTTAATTCAACCAGAAGCCATTACAAAATTGAATGAATTTGTATCTCAAACTAAAGAAATTCTTGAACAACTTAAAAAGAAAGAGGACTAAATGGCAGTATTTCGAAAACATACACCAAAAAGACAAGAGATAACTATAAATGTTTTAAGTTATCATGAACATAAAGAAGATTTACAAAAAGATTTCCAAAATAGATGTGGATACTGCAATGATATTAAATGGGGGAATGCAGAGTTTGAAATTGATCATTTTGTTCCTCAAAAACCCAAAAATTTTAAAACAACAATAGGACCAACTTTATACTTTAACTTGGTTTATGCTTGTAAATCATGCAATCGTGCAAAAGGAAACAAATGGGTAACTAATAATGAAAATACTGCTAATATAAATGATATAGGATTTATTGACCCTTGTGACAAAGAGTATAATAATCAATTCGAAAGAACTGAAACTGGTAGAATAGTTCATAAAACTGCACTTGGAGAATGGATGTATAAAGCATTGAAACTTCATAAACCACAACATGAAATTATATGGAATATTGATTTAACTAATAAACTAATTGATGAAATAGAAAAGGTACTAAATTACAAACCTAATGAAGAGTTATCGCGAAAATTATTGTCTATATATAAAAAATTTAGAAATTATACAAAACAATTAGGTAATATTGGATAATAAAAAAAGTACAGGTTCATATTATACACCAACTTTTTTGGCTGATTTTATTTCAAAAAGAGTATTATCATTTTTTGAGAATAGAACTCTTATTTCTATTTTAGAACCCAGTGTTGGTGATGGTGCGTTTATAGAATCACTAAACAAACATAGTAATACTTCAATAAAACTTACAGCCTTAGATATAAATTCTGATGAGTTAACAAAAGCAGTTGGAAAATGGAATAATAAAAAATCAATATTTGAAAATATTGATTTTTTAAAGTTTTATCCGAAAAATAAGTTTTTAGTAATTATTGGAAATCCCCCTTATGTCAAGAAAAATAGGCTTAGCCAAGAGCAAATAGAAATAAGCAAAGAAATCCATAAAAATGAGAATCTTTCAGAAACATCTGTTAAAAATATTTGGACTACATTTTTGATAAAATCAAATACACATTTAACAAAAAATGGAATTTTAGCATTTGTTCTACCTTCAGAACTTTTGCAAGTTAAATTTGCCGAAGAAGTCAGAGAATATTTAAAAAAGGAATTTGAGAGAATTGAAATTTTCACATTCAATGACTTAATGTTTGAGTGCAAAGGACAAGATACCATAGTATTGTTTGCTTACAAAAAAGCTATTAAAAAAGGTGAATTTTTCACCAATATAACGTCTAAAGAAGATTTAAAAAATAACTCATTTATTTTAAAAAATAATAATCTTCTTGTTGAATCAAAAATAAAATGGACACATCATTTTTTAACTACAAATGAATTAACTTTTTTAGATAATTTAAAAAAGGAACTAAATACTGTGAATCATTATTGTGAATCAAAACCAGGTATTGTCACAGCTGCAAATAAATTCTTCATTATTGATAAAGAAATAGAAAAAAAATACAAATTATCTAAACATACAATACCAATAATACAAAAAGGATTGTTTATGAATGGGACGATTGTTTTTGATAAACAAAATTTGATTGATTTAGAAAAATCAAATTATCCTACAAGACTATTACAATTAAATAATAATGAAACAATTTCAGAGAATTTAAAAAAATATTTAGAACTTGGAGAAAAGTTAGAAATACCTTATCGATACAAATGTAAAATTAGAGATAAGTGGTATGTGGTACCTAATATTTCTGATAAGCCTGATGCTTTCTTTTTTAAAAGAAGTCATTTGTATCCAAAATTAATAAAAAATATATCTGACGCTTTTGTAACCGATTCTGCATATAAAGTAAAAATGAATAATGGTTATGATTTAAATAGTTTTGTTTTTTCATTTTACAATTCTTTAACTTTGGTTTTTTTAGAAATTGAAGGAAGATATTATGGTGGTGGTGTATTAGAATTAACTCCAAATGAATTTAAAAGATTACCATTCCCATATATTGAAATTAACAAAAATAAATTTGATAGGTATACCAATAATTATAAAAACAAAGAAAATATTGAGAATATTCTCAAACAATATGATTATGAAATCTTGAATTCAACTTTAGGGTTGAATAATAAAGAATTAAAAAAATTAAAAATTATAAGAAATAAATTAATTAAAAAAAGAATAAGAAAATAAGCCTAACAGAAGTTCAACTCACATTTAGCTTTTTTTACCTCACAAGCCAAAATTTTCTTCATTCTTTTAGCAACCCAAATTTCCATTTCTTGCATTCAATCTAAAATCCTATAATCAGTAATTGATTTGAATCTGATTTTCGAGAAGAATAAACAGCTAAAATTTTTGTATCTCATAATTCCTTCTTTTTGTTGACATCTTGAAAACTTTAACTTGGAATTCCCCGCCCCTCTGGGGCGTGGGTAATTCATTTATATCATATTTTATTTTTGCAAGGATAAAAACTCCCGATCATTCTTTATAAAAAAAAAGCTTGTGTTTATCAAAAAACAGGGTAAACATATTGCTCATAAATGTTTATCAATCTTTGAAAATCTGTTAATATGTAATGAAAAACTTTAGGACACTTAAAAAATATTTCATCAAATATAAGTGGCGTTTCATTTGTGGTTTTTTTGCCCTTTTGTTTGTGAATATACTTCAACTTTTCATACCAAGAATAATAAAATATGCTATAGACGATATTACTATAGGTGCAGGTTTAAAAACTAATGTTACGAATCATTTAATTAAATATGCATTTTGGATTATAGGGTTAGCTCTTATTATAGCTGTCTTACGCTTTTTATGGCGGTATTTTATTATTGGAGCTGCGAGGAAAATAGAAAAATTAATTCGGGATAGTCTTTTTTCACATCTTCAGATACTTGATTTAAACTTCTTCAGAGACCATAAAATAGGTGATATTATGGCACACTCAACGAATGATATAAATGCAGTGCGAAGAACACTCGGGCAAGGTGTAATTATGTCAATAGATATTCTTGTATTAGGCAGTTTTTCTATTGTTTTTATGCTTCTTATATCGGTGAAGCTTACACTTTATGCAATTATTCCACTTCCTATCATTTCTCTTGTTACTTTAAAAGTAGCAAAACTATTTCATAAGAGATTTGAGAGGGTTCAGGCATCTTTCTCTGACCTTACATCGCGTGTAAGAGAAAGCATTGAAGGGATAAGGGTAATGAAAGCATATAATCAGCAAGAAGGAGAAATTAGTGAGTTTAAAGAATATGCTCAAAACTATGTTGAAAAAAATATAAGTCTTTTGAAGGTCTGGAGTGGTTTTTTTCCGCTCATCTTTTTCCTTGCTAATTTGATAACATGTTTAGTTCTTTGGTTAGGAGGAAGAGAAACAATTTTAAAGACAATTTCTTTAGGAGATTTTGTTGCATTTCAAACATATCTTGGGATTCTTATCTGGCCTATAATAGCAATAGGAATAGTAGTGAATATCATTCAACGAGGAGCAGCTTCAATGGGAAGAATCAATAAACTTTTGGATACTGTGCCTGAAATAGTAGATGTAGGTGATAATGGAAAAGAGAGAAGTGCGTTAGAAATTAATGGAAATATTGAGTTTCGGAATGTGGATTTTGCGTATAATGGAGTAAAAGATGGAGTAAAAATACTGAAAGATATTAACTTGAATATTAAGCTTGGTGAGTCTCTTGGGATAGTAGGAGCAATAGGTTCCGGTAAGAGTACGCTTGTTTCTCTCATTCCAAGATTATTTGATACTACTTTCGGCGAAATTCAGTTAGATGGAATACCGATAAAAAAAATACCGTTATCTATACTTAGAAGAAATATAGGATTCATTCCACAAAATGCGTTTCTTTTCTCAGATACGATTAGGGCAAATATAGGGTTTGGACGCTCTGAGGACGAAATATCTGACTCTGAAATTTATAGAGTAGCAAAGATTGCAAGGATATATGACGAAATTATGAGCTTACCTGATAAATTAGATGAAATGATAGGCGAAAGAGGAGTAACGCTTTCCGGTGGTCAGTGTCAAAGAATCGCAATAGCAAGAGCTATTCTTGTTAATCCAAAGATTCTTGTTATTGATAACGCACTTTCTTCTGTGGACATCGAAAAAGAAGTAGGAATTCTTAATGACTTACGAAAGGAATTTGCTGATAAAGTGCTAATTATAATATCTCATCGAATGCGTAGTCTTTATGGATTATATAACATTATAGTTTTAGAACAGGGTATAATCAAAGAAAGAGGAACACATAAGGAACTTTTATTACTTAACGGAGTTTATTCTAATTTATTCCGTCAACAAGAACTTGAATGAAATGAGCTTAAGAAATAAGAAAGAAATAGAAATGTTCTCTAATAATCTGGAGAGTTTTTTGTCGGGAATGAGAAGGTCTTTGTCGGGAATAAAGAAGCTATAATTATGAAAGAGATGCTGAAACGAGTTCAACATGACAATACAAATATAAAAGTGCGTAAATCTTGATGGGGCTAAAGCCCCTTGCTACAGAAGAAAATGCATAGAAAAGCAAGTAAACAAACAAGCGAAGAATTCGATAAAACTTATGATATAAGGATTTTCCGAAGACTTCTAATTTATATAAAGCCTTATAAATTTCTTATTTCATTTGCTATTCTTTTCTCGCTTTTGCATGCTGGCGTAAATCTTATGCTTCCCTGGCTTACAAAGATAGCAATAGATGATTATATCTTGCTCTCGAATTTACAAGGACTTAAAAAAATAGTAACCATTTACTTTGTTCTTATTATTACAAGTGCCTTATTTAGCTTTGGAATGATGTATCTCGTGCAACTGATAGGTCAACTGATAATCCGAGATTTAAGAGTTCAGACTTTCTCCCATATCCAGCGTCTTCGCGTATCATTTTTTGACCACACTCCTGTTGGTCGGCTCGTTACCCGTGTAACAAATGACGCAGAAGCTATAAACAATTTCTTTTCAGAATCAATAGTAAGAATATTTACTGATGTTTTTATGCTAATCGGAATAATCATTGTGATGCTTAAGCTGAATCTTAAACTCTCGTTGATTACTTTTAGTGTTATTCCTCCACTTATTTTTATTATGAATATCTTTAGAGTTAAAGTAAGAAAAGTTTATAGGAGAGCAAGAAAGTGGTTAGCCAAAATAAATATACATTTAAACGAAACATTCACAGGAATAAAAATTATACAATTGTTTAATCAAGAGCATAAAAACCATCGAAAATTCGACGATGTTAATTATAAATATTATCAAGCGACTATGCAACAAATTATAATATATGGCATTTTTATGCCTATTTCAGGGCTTCTTCTTTCTTGCGGAATTGCTGTTATAATTTGGAGGGGTGGTGGATTGGTAATTCAAGGAGCATTATCGTTAGGTACTCTTGTTGCCTTTCTCTCTTATATTCGTATGTTCTTCCGCCCAATTCATGAAATCGCTCATCAATTTGATACTATACAATCTTCATTTGCTGCTACGGAACGGATATTTAAGCTCCTTGATACCAAGGAATTTGAGCCACAAATAAAATTGCCTAAGACTTTATCGGAATTGCGAGGGGAAATAGAGTTTAAGAATGTATGGTTTTCTTACGATACTACTCAGTCTGTGAGTAAATGGATTCTAAAAGATATAAGTTTCCGTGTTCGAGCGGGAGAAAGAATAGCTATAGTTGGTCCGACCGGTGCTGGAAAAACTTCAATTATTAATTTACTTACCCAATTTTATGAGCCACAAAAAGGAGAAATTCTTATTGACCAAATTCCTATACAGGATATTGACCGTTCATTTTTGAGAACTAACCTTGCTGTGATTTCTCAGGATGATTTTATTTTTGGTGGAACTATTAAGGATAATATAAGATTAAGAAATTATAAGCTTTCTGATGTCGAAATAAAACGTGCTGCAGAAGCTGTAAATGCTCATAAATTCATCCAACGAATGCCACAAGGTTACGAGCAATCGGTTAAAGAAAGGGGAGCTAATTTATCTTTTGGAGAATTACAATTACTCTCTTTTGCAAGAGCTCTCGCAACGAATCCGAAAATTCTAATACTTGATGAAGCTACTCGTGAAGTAGATTCGGAGACAGAAAAGTTAATACAGAATGCAATCTCTCGTCTTCTTGAGGGGCGGACATCTATCGTAATAGCACACAGATTATCTACAATTAAAGATGTTGACCGTATATTAGTTTTGTATAATGGGAAAATAATTGAGGAAGGAATACATCAAGAGCTTTTGGATAAAAATGGTGCTTATAAAACTTTGTATGAATTTCAATATAAATAAAAAAATTAAATATTAATGCGAATTTTGTGGAAATTTATAAAATAGTGTGATAAGCACTTTCAGATGCATAATTAAAAGATGAGCTTAGATAATAAAGATTAATGAAACTCAATAGATATATTTGGACAAGAAAGGCTATTCATCTTATGGCATCTATTTTGCCTGTCCTTTATTATCACTTTTTTTCTCGTTATCAATTTTTTGCAATTATACTTGTTCTCACTATAATTGCTCTATTAACCGAATTCCTCAGGTTTAAGAACGAAAAATTTGCCGGTGTGTTTTATAAGGTTTTTGGCAAATTACTTTGGAAGAATGAATCAAATGCTCTTTCCGGGTCAACTACATTTATTATAGGAGCTCTCATTGCCACAGTTCTTTTCTCAAAAACAATTACTGTAACTGTTTTGCTTTTTCTCACTTTTGGAGATACGATTGCTTATTTTGTGGGAAACACGGTAGCGAGAATTAAAATAGTTGGTGAAAAAACTCTTGAAGGTGTAATTGCTTGTTTTCTTATGTCATTTCTTATTGCCTTGATAATCCCGGAGATAAGCTTTTGGCATGGATTGCTCGGTGCTCTTGTTGCTTCTATAGTTGAAATCCTTCCCTGGCGAATAGATGATAACTTCTCTATCCCCGTAATAGCAGGTGCTTTTCTCCAACTGCTCACCTATATCTAAGTACAAAGTTTTATAGGAAAAAATCTCTTAACTATTTGTCCTTCTAATTTTTTGTGGGAAAGGATTCCAAATCTTGAAAAATTATAATCGGGACTGGGAAGTCCCTCCCACAGAGGAAGTCTCTCATACAAGTCCCTTCCACAAAAAGCTTCCAAAATCATATTTTTTCTTGACTTTTGGTGATTTTAATTTAATTTTGAAAAGATGGATAATCAATACGAAAAATTTGATGAGGAAGTAAAAGAGGGGAAAATTAGACGAGCTTATTTATTACTGGGAGAGAATGATTTTTTGAAAGAACAGTTGGTAAAGGGAATAAAAGATAAAATTATAAAACCCGGATTTGAAAATACTGATAGACTTCTTATCTATGGGAAAGAAGTATCTGCTGATACAATTTCTTGGCTTCAATCTTCTCCGTTTGGTTCCAAAAAGAAGCTTTTGGTAATTAAAGATGCTGAAGGTTTGCTTAAAAAAATCAAAAAAGCAATCCAGAGTTGGCTTGATGGTTCTTCTGAAAGTTCTGTTTTAGTGTTAATGTCAAAGAAAAATGGATTTAAGAATATTGCAAGTTGTACCTATAAGAAGTTATACAGTGATAAAATGTTTAAATGGCTTAAGTCTTTTGTGAGAGGAAAGGGATTTGATATAGAAGCTAAAGCAATGGCGCTGTTACAAGGGGTTTTTGGTACAGAACTCAGATCTCTTTCTACCGAAATTGAGAAACTAATGAGTTTTATTGAGCCCCGAAAAATTATTACCCTGAAAGACGTAGAAGAAATTGAGTCTTATGAATTTATGGGTTCTATATTTGATTTAACTGATGCGATAGGGGAGAGGAATGTAGTTAAGGCGGAGCAATCTCTTGAATTATTGTTTGACTTAGGAGAAAAGCCTGGTAAAATTCTTTGGATGATTTATTGGCATCTTGAAAAATTGCTAAAATTGAAAGAAAATCCTTTTGGATTGCCAGGGGTAAATAGATTTTTCTTGCAAAAATATAAAAATCAGGCAAGGTTATGGGAAAAGCAAAAAATATTTACTGGTTTTTCTTCTTTGTTTGAAGCAGATTTTATGATTAAAACCGGAAAAGCTAAATCTGATTTTGCACTTAGAGAAGTTATATATAAATTATGTTAATTTATTTTTTGATTTTATCATACTGGGTTCAGACTGACTGGAGTGGAAATTCAGGACAAAACGTTTGGACCGATACAAGTAGTTATTTCGAAAGTGAAACAGTAGATGGCAAAAGATTGTCCGGCGGGCTTTGTCTTTTTTCTCCTTCAACTGAATGGGGGGCTTCTGTCAATATCAATCCGGCAAAGGAAGTAAATGCAATCATTGAAGTTGATAATGGGGTTATATATGCGGGATGTGGTTGGGACAGTGCTCGTGTAATTAAACTTGGAGCTTTTGGGGATAGTGTTATATCTATAAAAGCAATTGGTACCGGACGAGTCTCATCTTTATTGAAATTACACAATCAAGATATTCTTGTAGGGACAGATGCTGGAAACCTTTTTGTTGGTAAAGATACGACATGGACATTTGTAAAAAATTTCGGCACAAAAATCCTATCACTATATCAATCAAAAAAATGGATTTTCCTCGGAACCGGCAATGGTAAAATATGGATAGACGAAACAGGTGAAGGAGAGGTATGGGATTATTCATATTCATTCTCCAAGATTGCAGAAATTCGGGATATTTTTGAATCATCAAATGGAATATTTTATGCCTGTACTAAAGGAACAGATGGAAGAGGGCGAATCTTCTGGTCAAAATGGGCAGGATGGTTCTGGGATTCTCTTTATAGTTTTCCTGAATCTGATGTAGCTTATTCAATTTGCGAAGACCCTGAACATAATTTATATGTGAGTACCGGTTTTCAAGGTAAGCTTTTCACGAGTTCTGATTCAGGACAAGATTGGCAAGAAATTGATTCTCCTGCAAGTATAGCAAAATTCTATAATATTATTTCAGACTCAATGGGAGTGCTTTATGTTGGAGGAGTATGTATTGACGGAATTCCCAAAGGAATGATTTTTATGAGTGAAGATAAAGGAATAACATGGGATACTCTCTTTTGTCCTGAGGGAATAAATCCGACTAAAATTGTTGCACTTATGCAGTCCAGTGAAGGAGTTATGTTTGCTGCCGGGGACACAGATGTGATTTTAAGGTCAGGATATAATTCATCAGGTTGGCTTGAAAGTTCTTGGTACGATGTATTTGATGGAGATTCTATTGTAAATAACAGTTTAGAATTTGGACGTGTTCATTATAATTTGAATGGAAGTAGTTTGAAACTTAAAATACGCTCAACTTGTAATTTGGATTCTATCCCAAGTTGGGGTAGTTATGTGCCAAACGATTCAAATCCAATTAATTATGGAAATGTACAAAATGGGGATAGATATATTCAATATAGAGTAGAATTATCTTCCGGTGTATCTCTTGAAACTCCTGTATTATCAGAAATGTGTCTTGCGTATAACATTGATGTAGATGGACCAAAAATTGATTCAGCAGTAGCGTATGATGGTGAATGGCTTGATTCACTTGTGGATAGAGATGATTATGTGAAAATTTACTTTGATGAACCGACAAACGAACCTGTAATTGGAACTTCTAATATTGATGATATTTTGAGATTGAGTAGCGAACATTCATGGAAAAGTGATTCAGGATGTGGAATAATTAAATTCCCAGGTGAATGGGTTACTCCTTCTATTTTGAAGATTTATCTTTCTACTTTGAAAATGGGAGCAGGAGAGGGGTATTTGCCTACAATAGAAGTTGGTGATACCATATATCCTGATTCTATTACAATGTATGATAAATGGGATAATATATGTTGGGTTCCTTGTGTGATTAAAGGGAAATTTTCAGGAGTGGAGGAGAGCGAGGATTTAAAAGATAAACATTCGAAATTAAAAGTTTATCCGAATCCCTTTAGACAAAACGTTAATATAAAATTCAGAGTTGAGAACATAAAGTCAAAAAGTAAAAAACTCTCAAGTCTTAATTCTCAAGGATTAATTGTCTCTTTAAAACTTTATGATATGACCGGTAGGTTAGTGAAAACTTTAGTTGACGGGAAAAAGAAATCAGGAAATTATTCTATTAAACTTGACAACCTTATTTCTGGAATATATTTTATGATGTTCAAAGTTGAAGGGGAAATTATTAGTATTGAAAAGATAATTAGTTTTAAATGAAGTGTCCTTATTGCAGTTTTGAAGAAGATAAAGTAGTTGACTCAAGAGTAAGCAAAGATGGAAATGCAGTACGGCGTAGGCGTGAATGTTTGAAATGCAGTCAAAGATTTACAACATATGAGTATGTAGAGAAAGTTCCATTGATAGTAATAAAGAGAGATGGGAGAAGAGAATCTTTTAGTCGTGAAAAATTATTAAATGGAATTCGAATAGCCTCATCTAAGCGACCCGTATCAATTGATGCTATAGAACGAGTTGTAAATGAAGTTGAGGCATCGTTAGACGATTTAAAAACAAGAGAAATAGAATCTTGTAAAATCGGGGAAGAGGTAATGAAAAGGTTGAAGACGCTTGATGATATAACATATATAAGATTTGCCTCAGTTTATCGATCTTTTAAAGATACCGATGAACTTTTAGAAGAAGTAGTACATCTTTTGGAGAAAAAAGATTAGATAAGGAGAAAAAAATGGAAATAAGTATTGTAATAGGAAGTAAATCGGATGAGAAGTGGGTTGAGAAATGTAAAGGAGTATTAGACGAGAGAAAAATTTCTTATGAACTTGTAATCTCGTCAGCTCATAGAAATCCTGAAGAAACAAGGAAATATGCAAAATCACTTAAGGAAAGAGGAATAAAAGTTGTTATTGCTATGTGCGGTTATTCTTGTGCACTTCCCGGATTTGTGGCTTCATATACGGACTTGCCTGTGATAGGAGTTCCTCTACCAACATCACCTTTAAAAGGAATAGATTCGATTTTGTCAATAGCAGAACTTCCAAGCGGAGTTCCTGTAGCTACAATGGGAATAGGGGAAGCAGGAGTAAAGAATGCAGCTCTCTTTGCATGTAAAATATTGAAAAATAATCAGTAAATAAAAAAATGGAAAAATTTATAATTGATGGTGGGCGTCGGCTTGAAGGTGAAGTTGAAATTTCCGGCTCCAAAAATGCTTGTCTTCCAATAATGGCGGCTACCTTGCTTGCCTCCGGAAAGCATTTGATTCATAAAGTCCCAAAACTTGGAGATGTTTACACGATGATAAAAATTCTTCGTGTAGTTGGAGCAAAGGTAGAGTTTGAAGGTAATACGCTTAGTATAGATACTACGGAAGTAAATAATTCAAAAGTTCCTTACGAAGTTGTTTCTAAAATGCGGGCAAGTTTTCTGGTGACAGGAGCTTTAGTCGGAAGACTTGGTGAGGCTCATGTATCAAGACCCGGTGGATGTGCAATAGGACCTCGTCCAATTGATGAGCACTTGCATGGATTTGAAATGCTCGGAGTGAAAATCAAAGAGGAACACGGGTATATTAATGCTTATAGAAATTCACTTAAAGGTACGGAAATTCATTTGAATGAACAATCAGTTACTGCAACCGAAAATATTTTGCTTGTTTCAGTAACTACTAAAGGAGAAACACATATTATAAATGGGGCAAGAGAACCGCATATTAGCGAACTTATAAATTTTTTGAATTTAGCTGGAGCTAATATTGAAATAGAAAACGATATTATTATAGTTCATGAAACAAGTAACTCTTTACATTCCTTAGAATATGAGATTTCTACTGATTATATTGAAGCAGGAACATTGATGATTGGAACTGCTATTACAGGTGGTAATGTAAACTTAATAGGTGCAAAATGGGAAGATTCAATAGCTCTGATAACTAACTTACAGGAAATGGGAATTGAGGTTGAAAAAACTAACAATGGGGTAAGAGTAAAAACAAATGGCAAGTATAATGCTTGTAGTATAAAAACTGCTCCTTATCCGGGTTTTCCTACTGATATTCAACCACAATTGACTTCACTCCTTGCGCTTGCTGATGGGACTTCGGTAGTTACGGAAACGATGTTTGAACAAAGATTTAATCATATTCCTGAACTTATACGTATGGGTGCTCAAGTAACTACGGATGGTAGAAGTGTGGTGATAAATGGTGTAGATGAGTTATCCGGAGCGCAAGTTATGGCATCAGATATTCGTGGTGGAGTTGCGATTGTTCTTGCAGGACTTGCGGCAAAAGGAAAAACAGAAATATCCAGAATTTATCACATAGATAGGGGATATGAAGGGATAGAAACTAAATTAGAAAGTCTCGGAGCTAATATAAAAAGAGTATAATGAAAATTTCAAAAATTTGTCTAATTGCAACTTGTAATTTGCTATTTGCTACAACCCTTCTTGCTTTAGAAATTGAAATAAAAATAGAAAAGGGAGAAAGTGTTACTCAAATTACGGAAAAATTATATAAAAAGGGAATTATTGAACATCCTTTTTGGTTTAAAACTTGGGCGAAAATTACAGGTAATGAGCGAAAAATCAAAGCAGGATATTATCGATTCACACAACCGAGTTCAATCAAAGAAGCTTTGAAGAAACTTGTTAATGGAGAAAGTATAGAGTTTCCTATTACGATTCCTGAGGGAGCAACGCTTAAGGAAATTGCAGAGTTATTCTCTCGACAATGTGGAATGGATAAAGAAAAATTCCTTCAACTTGTTCAAGATAGTGTATATGTTAGGAGTCTTGGCATTCAAGAAAATTCTCTTGAAGGATATCTTTTTCCTGATACTTATTTAGTTTCTTACGAAGTTGAACCAAATGAGATAGTTCAACGAATGGTTGACCATTTTTTTCAAGTATTTGAGCAAAAATTTAAAGATAGAGCCAGAAAAATTGGTCTTACTATTGAAGAAGTAATGGTTTTAGCTTCACTTGTTGAGAAAGAAGCGATATATGATAAGGAGAAACCTATAATTGCCGGAGTTTATCATAATCGAATTAAGGGTAAAGGTCTTTTACAATGTGATGCAACTATTCAGTATATATTACCTGAACGCAAACCGTATCTTACTTACAAGGATCTTAAAGTTGATTCCAAGTACAATACTTACATATATAAGGGATTACCACCAGGTCCAATTGGTTCACCCGGGAAGAGTGCTATCGTAGCGGCATTGTGGCCTGAAAATACTCGTTGTTGGTATTTTGTAGCACAAGGTGATGGAACACATATATTTTCAGAAACGTTGAAAGAACATAATAGAGCAAAATCAAATGTGAAAAAATTAAGGATGAAGAAATTGGAATTAAGCAATAAATAAATGAAAATCAAAAATTATAAATTGCGAATGGTAAGTTTCCTTTTACTGTTTGCTGCGTATTTTTTAATGCCTGTTGTTCTTCAGGGCGAGATGATTGTTAATATTAGAGTTGAAGGTATAAGAATAGTTTATTCAAATCTTATAATTAATGCATCAGGACTGGAGATAGGTGAGGAGTTAACTCCAAGTGGCGTAAAGGATGCAATAAAACAAATATATGAAACTAATTTATTTTCTGATGTGCGGATTGAGGAAGAAAAAGAAAGTGGAGGAATAGGAATTGTAATATGGGTTAAGGAGTATCCAATTATTTCAAAAGTTGAATTTAGTGGAAATAAAAAATTTAAAAACAAAAAACTCAAAGAAATATGTGAATTGGAAGAAAAGGGAATAGCTACATCTCGTGCGATTTTTCAAGGAGAAGTGAATATAAGGAAAGCTTACGAAGAAGAAGGTTATTATCTAACAAAAATTGAGACTGAAGTAAAAGAGAGCGATGGAAAGGTTTTGATAAAGTATGTAATTGAGGAAAATAAACGTGTAAAGATTAAAAGTATTGATATAATTGGAAATCAGGCATTTTCCGATAGAAAACTCAAAAGGAAATTCAATAATCGTGCAAAAAAGTGGTGGTGGCGTTGGAGTGGAAATTTTAATAAAGATGAATTTGAAGAAGATCCAAATAAGCTTATTGAATTTTATCATGATAATGGATATCCAAACTGTAAAATAATAATGGTAGATGTGATACCTCAAGAGGATAAAGGATGGGTGGAAATACAGGTTGAAATTGATGAGGGGAAGAAGCTTTACTTTGGAGATGTGGAGTTTTTTGGTAATTTGGTAATTGAAGAAAATGAATTAGTTAGTAAATTGAAATTTGATAAAGATGACCCATATTCAAAATCAAAATTGAGACAGAGTATGGAGGAGATTTATGGAATTTATAGTGATTTAGGGTATCTTTACTTGAATGTAAATCCTACAGAAAATTTGAGAGATTCAATAGTTGATATTGAATATAATATTCGTGAAGGCAATCCTGCAAAAGTACATAAAATTGTAATTAAGAATAATCAGAAGACACATGAAAAAGTTATAAGGCGAGAACTTATAATATTCCCTGGTGATGTTTTTTCTCGAAAGAAATTGATAGCTTCTCAACGTAAAATTTTCAACTTGGGGTTTTTCAAAAATATGTCTTTAGATACAAGACAAGTAAATCCTGAAGGAGATATAGACTTAATAATAGATGTAGAAGAGAAGCAAGCAGGTACTGCATCTCTTGGGGCAAGTTACTATCCGAGTTATGGAATTGTAGGAAATATTTCATTTTCTGCTCCTAATTTCAGAGGGTTGGGAGAGCGTTTAACTGTTGGTATTGAAAAGGGTGAGAAAATGGAGAATTTATCATTTGGTTATACGAAACCCTGGTTATTTGATACTCCTATAACTTGTGGATTAAACTTATTTCGTACTTGGGAAAGTAGGTATTGGTATAGAATGGGGAGAACAGGTGGTGCTATACATGCATCAAGACCTATTCCCGGATTGACTTTTACTAAAGGACGGGTTTCTTATAAACTTGAAAACATAGAAACTGATACTGTTGTGATTATGATGCCTCAGGGAGTGAGAAGTATGACAACTTTTGGAATTACAAGAGACTCAAGAGATAATTTTCTTAATCCTACTGTAGGTACCCGAGAAAACATATCGGTGGAGTTAGCCGGAGGTATATTGGGTGGCAAAGTAAATTATCATAAAGAAATTTTTGATTTTTCTACTTATCACAAACTTGCTTGGAGATTTGTACTTGGATTTCGTGGAAAATTTGGTATTGTAAATGGATATGAATCTTCATCAGAGGTTCCTTTGTATGAGAGGTTTATACTGGGAGGTATAGGATCTTGGGGATTAAGAGGTTATAAGGATTGGACAATAGGACCTGAAAATGAAGATAAAATAATGATAGGAAGATTTGCATCGATTTTTACTGTTGAGGCGAAAATAGCTTTTGATAATAATATTTATCCACTTATATTTTTTGATGCCGGAAATGCATGGGAATGTTTGAGTGAAGCAAATTTTCAGGATTTAAAACGAGGAGTTGGAGTTGGTTTTAGAATAGAAATACCAATGATGGGACTTGTAGGCTTTGACGTGGGTTATGGAATAGACTCAGATCCAAGAGGATTGGAATTTCACTTGCAGATGGGAGGAGGATTTTAAAATGCAGAATGCAAAATGCAAAATGCAAAATTTCTTCTACTTGTTAATTGTTGCTTGTAATTTGTTACTTGTAACCGGGTGTGGGAAAAAACAACCATACGGGTTGATAAAATCAAGAGAAGGTGAAATCAAACTTATAAGTGGTGAGGTTGATACTTTTTATTCGCATTCGGAATTTAAAAATATGTCAGGAGCTACTTATTTATTTGCAGGAAAAGAAGCCAATTTCGAAGCGATGGCTTTTCTTTATTTTGAATTTGATAGTTCTGTTTTACCTGAATCCTTATGGATTATGGGAGAAGACTCGGGGCAGATTCAAATATGTAAGTTAATGAATTCGATAAATATGGATTCTGCGGATTGGAGTAGTTATCCTAACCTTGACTTGTTTAATTTTCTTGAAATAGAAAAGGATACTGCTCTTTCAGTTGACATTCAAGAATTAGACACGAACTCAGTTTTTTCTATTGGGTTCTCAAATACTGCAGGTATGGCAAGTTTTTACTCATCTCAAAACAAAGGTACTAAACTTTGGATTTCTATAGAAGATGGAGATACAACTTATTATCCTTCAAAAAGTACTTATATTGATACGAGCTATTTTTCACAAGATTCACTTCCGGATTCTTTAACATATATTGAAACAGGTGCTTATGTTACAAGATGTACACTTTATTTAAATACTTTTGTATTTGATATTGCAGATATTGTAATTGATACTGTACCAGTCGATTCTTTAGTTGTCTTTAAGACACAAATAGATTCATTGACGGATTCTTTAAGAGATGCTTATTCATTTAATGATATTACTGTTAATAAAGCAGAATTCAAGATAAGGGTTGATACAACCTTGAGTTATAAATGGGATAATAAGATTATGGCTCAATATGAAGTAAATGGAGAAAAGATATTTTCGCAAAGTCGGAGTATAGATGGGGATTTTCTTACTTTATCTATAAAATATATAATTGAAAAATGGCTTAAAAAAGGGGAGAGATTATGGCTCGTATTGGAAGGAGATACAAAAAAGATTTCTCGTGTTATTTTAGAGCCAGGTAGTGCAGAGCTTTCTGTAATATATACCTTACCACCAAAAGAACGTTAATTATGAATCGTAAATCATTAGAGATGGATAAAAAAATAAAAATTGCTTTATTTTTCACTTTGTACTTTGTACTTTTCACTTTTGCACATTCTTATTCTTTATTTTCCGGAAGTGGATTAGGTGAACCGGTGGATAGACCTTTCTTGTTTGAATTTGAACTTCCGAAGGAATTAACTTTCGAGAGTTTTTTATTAGCTGAATTTTTTGATATTGATGGGAAAAGCGATAAGTTTGATATTACGCTACCTCATTTTAGGTATGTCATTCCTCTTCCTAAAAATTTGGCAATAGATATAGGGGTAGACGAGTTATTGAATTTGAATTTTGATATTCAGAGTAATACTGCATGGAATGATTTTGCTCAAGATTCGGTTCAGCGGAAAGTTAAAGGAAAAGGTAGTGCTTCAACTTTCAAAATAGGACTTGGAAAAAGCTTTAACCCATTTATTATTGAACTTGGTGGTTTTATGGTTTTTGGTTCAGCTCAGGAAAAATGGATAACAGATTTTATGTCTGCAGATGATGCTTGCGATACGATGGATTTGAAATTTTTCGGAGTAGGAGGAATGGGATTACTCAGATGGGAACTTGGGAAGCTTAACATAAATGCGAGTTATTTCTCGAATTCAAAACTCACTTCTGAAGAGGAACTTCCATACAGATTAAAAGTTTCAGCAATTTATGCTCTTATTCCAAGGTTTAGATTTGGAGCAGGAGTTACGAAATGGCAAGCTATTTCGGATGAATTTGAGTCGGTATTAAATTTTTCTGTTGGAGGCGAGTTGGATATTGGTAAGAATGATTCACAAATTATTCCTACATTAAAAGGTGGTTTTTATACAGGCAATTGGTATTATGACGATATTAAAGAAAGAATAGGATTTGTAGGAATTAGTATCCCCTTTAAGTCAATGTTAAAAATTGGCTTATCCTTTGAATTTGGTAAAAGATGGAATTCTTCCTTTGAAGAGAAGATTTATAGAACAGGAATAATGCTTCAAGGAAAAGAATCTTTGTAGTGAAATCTCAAAAGATAAAGATAGAAAAAGTTTTTTCATCAGTAGCACTTGTATGTTTCCTGCTTTTACTTTCTTGTAGTAGGGATTATCCAATTTCAAAAGAAATGGATGTAAGGTTTCCACTTTCTGTGGGAAACTGGTGGGCATTAAGTAGAGAATTTAAAATGACATTTTCTCCTACACATTCGTATTTTGGAGACACTTTTGTTGTTAGAGACTCTATTTATTGGGAAATCGTGAATAAAGATATTATTCAAGGATATAGTAGTTATGTCCTTAAAAATGAGTTGTACGAATTAGGGGAAAAATATTCTTCTTTGAAGTGGTATACAGATAATTGGGATGGAAATTATGGTTTTTATGATATAGGATATTCTAGTGGTGGAGGGCTTCCTATAATGTCCGATAAAAAATATAAGTTAGTATTTGCAGGTAAGGAGTTTAACTCTCCAAAAGAGATTTTTGAATGGGTTCAGGGATTTAAATCTTATAAAGGAGATACAATTGTTAGAATACCTCCCAGAAAGGTGCTTGAGTATCCGCTTTCAATTGGTAAAAAATGGGTATCGTTTGATGATGTATGGTTGCAAACAAGAGAAGTTATAGATATGGAGACTATAACTACTCCAGCCGGTGATTTTTCATGTTATAAAATAGAGGTTAAGATTATGGGGGAGATTTGGGGTGACGATATGGTTTGGTATGACTGGTTCTCAAATGAAGGACTTGTGAAAAGATATTTTTGGTCAAAAGGCATATGGGTGGATGAAACTGGGAATATTTATGGTACTTATCAATGCACAGATATTTATCTTTTAGAAGATTTTTCTGTGATAGTACAATAATCATTAAAAAGGAGGCATGATGAAAAGTTTTATAATTATATCTATTTTATTTATTGCTACTTCTGTGACAGGCAAGAGAATTGGATTTGGGATAGGACAGACGATTGGAGGGCATCTTCTAACGCCTTCTCTCTTTACTATGAGAATAACACTTGGTAAGTCTTTTGTTATAGCTCCTGAAGTAAATTTTAAATATGGTTCTTCAGATGCAGGAATGGATAGTATAAAAACTTCTGATTTTGCTATAGGCATTGAATCTAATTTTTGTTATTCACTGGTTAACAAAGAGAAAACGAAATTTTATGGAATTGGGGGCGTTGGTTTTGAAACTTCTACAGAAACTCGAGAGTACTATAAAACATATTATCCAGATAGCCTCGCAAAGGTAGAGCGTACTACTTCTACATCTTCACAAGGCTTAAATTTAGGATTAGGATTAGAACATTTTCTTACTAAGAATCTTTCATTCTGTATCAGTAGTCTATCTAATATTAATAGGACTTCGGAAGAGATAAAAGAAATGGAAGATGGCGATACGGAAACAACTAGGGATACATCTGCTTTCTTATTTGATTTTCAGAATCTTCAATGTTGTATCTATTTAATTTGGTATCTTTAAGATTAGTAAAAGAAACACAATAGATTAACTAATGATACTCTATGAAATGAAAAAAAAGGACATAGTTTTTGTACTACAACATTTAATATTATTTTTTATTTTTGCGTCACCTCTGATTGCACAAGAAAATATTGTTAGAAGTAGAATTAGTGGTAGAGTAATTGATATAACTACGAAACAACCATTACCAGGAGTCAATCTTTGGTTATTAAATACGAAGTATGGTGCAGCTACAGACAACGAAGGAAATTATACAATTGACAACATTTCTGTAGGTAGATACTCAATTATAGCCAGTATGATGGGTTATAAACAGATCGCCAAAACTGATATTCTGGTGGTTCCCAAAAGGACGACAATCGTAAATTTTGAACTGAAGTTAAGCCCAATTAAAATGTCTGAATTAGTTGTAAAATCCGACTATTTTGAAAAAGAATTCGATGATGGAGTAACCAGCACATTAAGCATCACTCACCGGGAGGTGTCTAAAACTCCAGGTGTACCGGATGTTTTCAGACGATTACAATCGGTTGCCGGTATTGTCAGAGCGTCCGACCAGTCTCCGTCCCTAATCGTTCGGGGTGGTAGTCCTGATGAGAACCTTACACTTTTAGAAAATATTGAAATTTATAGTCCCTTCCATTTTGCAAGTCTTGGTGGTGGGATGGAGAACGGAATGAGCATTATCGAACCAAAACTTATCGAGAATATTAAACTTTCTACCGGTGGATTCAGCGTTAAATATGGTGATAGATTATCTTCAGTAACGCAAATATCCCTACGAGAGCCCGAAAAGAGTAGAATAACAGGTGATGCTTATATTAATATGGGAGGCGCTGGCGTGTTTTTTACCGGACCGTTGATTTCAAAGGCGTCTTGGATGTTGTCAGGAAGGCGAGGTATTTGGGACCTAATGACAAAAATGCGTGGTGAAGATTATTCCCCAAGGACTATCGATATTCATTCAAAGGTAATTTACGAACCCTCAATAAATCACAAATTTACATTTTCGGGAGTTTTTGTTCAGGATGAGGTTACGGGAACTAAAGAAGAAGAACAGGAATATTTTGGTATTGAGAAGAATCTACGGATAGTTAAAAATATAACGGCTATGGGGATAAATTGGCGCTGGCTTTACTATAAATACGGCTTTCTGTTGATTACTCCTTATTTCAATTTAAACGACTGGGGACAGAAGGCAGGACCAGATGGAGATGAAGATAAATTTGGCCATGAAACAAGAGAAAATTATTATGGCACAAAAGCAGAACTTACTTACCAATTATCAAAAAAACATGAGCTTGTTATTGGTGGTGATTTTAAAAGGATTGAAGCTGACTACACGAAATGGAACGGATTGGATACACTTAGAACCGGTATAATTATTCCGCCTTATAAAGTAGAGTTTGGTCCCCAAAATACCTTCAAGGCTTCGTCGTTCATTCAATATTCTGTGATACCATATTCATGGGTGCACTTAAATTTAGGTTTACGCCATGATTACTTCGACTTCACAAAAGAAAATATTATTAGTCCGAGATTAGGCGTTTCATTTGATATTAGCAACAAAGCAAGAATAAATATGGCTTACGGTTTGTTTGGACAATTCCCACAGTTCTACAAAATATTTCTGTCACCGGTAAATTTTAATCTTAAAACAAGTAAATCTACCCACAATATATTAGGTATCGAGTATAACTTAAAAGCCGATTTACAGTTGAAGATTGAAGGATTTTACAAAGATTTGAAAGATTTACCGGTTGCTAAAACTGACACATCGAAAATTTATGAAAGTACCGGGCAGGGCTATGCGAAAGGGATCGAACTTACCTTAACGAAAAAGATGAGTAGCGATCTATACTTGCTTATGAACTATACATATTCTTATTCACGAAGAAAGGACGGAGTAATTTTAAGGGAATATGATTTTAACTATGATTCACCGCACATATTAAATGTTATGGCTACTTATAAATTAGGTGATTGGTGGGAATTTGGATTAATATATCGATATGCTTCCGGTTTGCCTTATACACCTTATGATTTATCTACGGTGAGGCAAGTCAACGAAACTTGGTATTGTGATGAGGGTGCAAAAAATTCTGAAAGATTACCCAATTATCAAAGATTAGATCTACGCGTTGACCATCGTTTTATCTTTAATACCTGGAATCTCAGCTTATATTTAGAAATATGGAATTTGACAAATCATGATAATATAACAAGGTATGAATATAGTGCAGACTTTGGAACGAAAAGTCCGGTAACTCTATTTGCAGTGATGCCTATGATTGGTCTTGCTGTGGAATTTTAAAAAATAAAATGGTTGTATGCCTAATTTTGCATTAAGCTGACACAGGGGCTGTTTTTGTAAATATTTATGCTTGGTGTTATAATCAAGTGTGTAGCTTAATGCTCACGTTATATTTATGGAGAAATGAGATGAATATAGGTGCATTTATTGAAGTTTCTCTAAATCATTTTAATCAAAAACAATATGATATTTCATTAGCTCTTGCTTGCTCTGCCATTGATGCTACTGTCTCAAAATGTGGAGACAACGATGATTTACACTCATATATTAAATCAAAGTGGAAAAAGAGTAAGAAAAGCCCGATGGATTTTTTGAATGAGTTATTAACAAGTTTATGTTGCCGTAAAAGCAACATATTAAATAATTTTATATGTTTTGATGACCAGAAACCAGATGGATCAGATAAATTTAAAGCAAAAATTAGTATATTAGATTTTGGTGAATTTTTTAACAATTTTATATTTTCAGGGAAAAAATCAATACTATAAAAGAAAAACTACATAACAACTCACTACACTAGACTGCTATTCTGCCCACGCTTCATAGTGGCAGGTGAGCTTGAGAGTATTAGCAGAAAAGAGGAGTACTATGAAGCGAATATTTAAAAAAGTACTAAGACATTTTGCAAGACCAATTCTTAAAGAACTTGGAGCAGTCCTTGAATCTGATTCTAAAAATGAGGTTGCTGCCCAAAAAACTCTCATGCAACAGTATCGTTTACTGGCTTCTAATGGCAATGAGCAACTTCCGAGCATGAAAGATGTAGGATTTCGAAAATATTCTCAATTTGAGGAAGACGGTATATTACTCTATATTTTTTCCCTGATTTCTCCAATCAACCGCATATGCGTAGAAATATGTGCCGGTAACGGACGTGAATGCAATACGGCTAATCTAATTATCAACCATGGGTGGTGGGGACATTTATTTGACGGTAACGAACAAAATGTGAAATTCGGAAAAGAGTTTTTCTCGCAAAACAAAGATACTTTTCTTTATTCTCCTCGGTTTACACATGCTTGGATTACATCTGAGAACGTAAATGATCAGATAGCCAAGTCTGGCGCTACTGGTTCTATTGACTTGCTGAGTCTTGATATCGACGGTATGGATTACTGGATATGGAAGGAGTTAACAGTTATTAACCCACAGGTTGTAGTATGTGAAACACACAACCTCATCCCTCCCAACAAGGCTTTGACAGTTCCTTATGACCCTGAGTTTATTTTTGAGTCTGAGAACTATCGGGGTGCCTCATTGGCGGCCATGTGCAAACTTGGTAAAGAGAAAGGGTATCGACTAGTTGGGACGCATCGATTTGGATTCAATGCTTTTTTTATAAAAAACGGAATTGGAGAAGAGTTCTTCCCTGAAGTTGACGTTGCTTCTTGCGTGCAGGATCCATACAGTAAGATAGCTCGCAATGAAAGGTGGCCACAAGCAAAAGAGCGCAACTGGCAGGAAGTATGACCAACTGTTAACCAGCCACTGAAAATGGACTATACAAAGCCGTGCTGTTTTTGAAAAATAGCGTTTGATTGATATTTTTTCGATCATTATTGCTCAGTCACTCAGCTCTATGTTATGCTTTGAAAAATAATATGAATGAGGTAAGGTAAAAATTTGTTTATTATTAAAGTGTCCTGGCTCTAAGATGTGGTTACAAATTGACATGCCAGAGCCTTCTCTTTTTCCATAAAATCATTGCCTAAAATCGTTTTTTCTCTTACCTCCATTCCATTCCCATTTTTCGAAACTGTTCTTA
>JAUVIV010000132.1 GCA_030592575.1 bacterium
GTTCCACGATGCTAAAGTTTTGGTATTTAATATTTCAGCAATATCATTTTGCTGTTCTTTAGTTTTTTGTTCGGTTTGTTTGCAAGCTGTAAACAAGCTTAATAATACGATTAAAGTTAGTAGTTTGTTTTTCATATTTTTCCCATTTATAATAATAAAACTATAATGAAGTATAGTATTGCATATAATAAAAAAGGGCATACATATAATTGTTGCATACCCTTTCTTAGATTAATTAATTATTTAATTCAAAATCGTTAAGTTGCCATGTTTTATCGAACCAAGGCTCTAAAGGTCCGTAAGTACGGAATAGCACAAACCATGCTTTTCCTTCTACGGTTTGTATCCAATTAGCTTCTTTACCTTTTGGAGCAGTAGGTCCGAAATACAAATCGACAGAACCGTCTTCGTTGTAAATCATTTTATCTTTCTGGCTGTTCTTGTTTGGATAAGCTTGATCGGTTTGTAACATAGAACGTGTTTGCGGATCGTAAACCACGATAGACCAGAAATCTTTTGCTGGTACGTTTGCATTCATATGTAAGGTATAGTTTTTCTCTCCGTAAAGTATTCCTCCATCAGAATCTCTTGTTCCAAAGGCATAGTTAGAACCAACTCCTGGAATTTCTAATGCCATAGCAGGAGTGTTTACAGTAGCTGTATAGAAGAACAATGTACGAGCATCCATGTTCCTACCCGCGTGACCATCGCCATCTAACCAACGGTAATCTTTACCAACGAAACCAGTGTACCATTGTTTACCTTCGTATAAATACGCATTCTTGTCGCGTGGAGAAAGACCAATCGCTCTTGCTGTTGCATTTCCAACTTTAATAGCTTCTCCCAAAATTTTCTTCATACGTGCATCAGGAGCAAATTCTTGTCCTTTTACAATTCCTATTCCGGCTAGTTGACCTCTCAACTCAGGATCGATAAAACTTAGAGGTTCTCTTTGAATAACAGTAGCAAGCTCATTGTAAAACTCTGCATTATTTGCATGAATAGTATTAAATACTTTGCCTGACCCGTTGATAAATTCCATCTTAGGAGGATTTGCAGCGTCTTTCAGTGGATATATTTTTAGACCATCTCTCCACATTTTTGCTGCAGCATCGGACTTACCATCAACAAGGAATCCACGAAGAATTACCCAATTTGAGTAAGAGCGAGATTGAGCTATCCATACATCTTGCATTTTTCCTCCTACATTTACTTTTACAGAACTATTATCCTTAAAAGTATTTGGAGTTGGTTTTAAATCTCCTTTATAATCTGGAGGAAGAATAATGTACATCCCACCTTTTTTGCGGTCAGGACCAGGAGCTCCCATATCTACAACAAAACGAAACATTGCATCGTCAACCGTTCCGGGACCAGCTCCTGCAGGAATCTCAACAACTGTTGCTCCATCTTTTTTAAGGTCTAGAATTCCTGATGCGTAAACAGTGCTCGCATTACCTGTTAAGAATAATGATTTTGCATCCATTAGGTCTTCCATAACCACAACTTTATTGCATTTATCAAGACCTAAATCTAGCATTCCCAAACGCATAGCCTCAACAGATGTTGCAGGAATAAAATTTAAGAACACATCAATACCCCTCATATAATCAAGATTATCATATACCTTTGATACAGTTTCTTTAGTTGGCATTCCATCATAAAATGTAAGGTTTCCAAGTTTAGATTCAACTCTATCTGGTGTAAGAATCTTTTCTGGAATATCTGTTTTATAAAGTGCCTTAGTTTCTGCCATGGTTTTTATGGCATCTTTCTTTTCTGTTTTTGGTGCTGTGTGATTACAAGCCACTGTAGTGATGATTAACGACAATCCTAATATTTTACTAATTACTTTCATATAATTCTCCTTTTTTATTTCTACTTTTTTATATTGTAATGTTCTCACTTTAATAATTGCCAACGGTTTGCAGCTATGACGCATGCCGTGTTATTATTGTTTGTGTAAAGGACAGAGTACTGCATGCGATATAGGTGCTGTTACCAGTAGTTTTTTGACACTTCATTCTATTTTCACTAGTTCCCAATAGCTATCATCGGAATAGTCAATCTTAATTATACCAAATTTAACTGTATAATAATATTTGTATGCCCTGTTTTCAGATTTCGCTCTTTCTGCAATAAATACGTGATAATGCCATTTTTCATTGACATATACAGAGTCGACATACTCTGGGCTGTACCCACTTAAAGGCAGGTCAAAATATGCAGTCATCCTATTACCAACCGAAGGATAAAAGCTTATTGTAAATCTAGGTGGTTTGTTTTCAGCTCTCATTTCCATCCAAAAACCACTTGCATGAGATGTATCCAGAGAATTTATTGATGTTTGGTCTACTTCAGTCCAATGCAGGGGTGCAGCCTGTGCATGAGAATACTCGTAAATTTGATTATGTCTCATTATAACTTCATATACAAACTCTTGTCCACTGTCTGACATAAAGTAGAGTTTGTCATTTAGCTTGTAAGGATTTTGGCTCTTCATTTCATCAGTCAGAAATCTATCCGGATCTGTATTGTTTTTCTGACATCCTGTTTGAAGGAAGATAATTCCAAGGAGTATAATTGTAATTAGATTAGTTGGCTTCATATTTATCATTTATAAATCAACTTTAACTGTCTTTATTTTGATGCCCTAACTACAAATAGTCTTTTGCAGTAGAATTACTGGTAACGGGTTGCAAGTATGAGCAGGTGGGGGTTTTGAAACGCTTCCTTTTCAACTTACTCCGATGTTTATTTTATGGTTTAATTTTCAATTATCAATCTCTGCCCGCTTGATTATACTTGCTGTTATGCACTGTGCTTTATTTTATTATCATTTTCTTTTTTGTTGTTCCATCATCGTATATTTCAATATATGGTTGATTGATTTTCGGGTTTGTGATTTCTCTGCCTAATATGTCCACAATTTTAATTAGTTTTTTGTTATGGCTGGGAAGAGGTATGTCGGTGATGAATGTTACAATACCATCTTGGTCTGTCTTTATAACATAAACATCGTTAAAACTATTTCCAAATGAAGTGGATTCTCCAACTATAATATACCCGCCATCTATAGTTTGTTGTACTGAATTTCCAAAATCGTAACGGTTTCCACCAAATGTTTTAGTCCATACATTATTACCATTATTATCTGTCTTGATTAAGTAAAAATCACTAAAACCGTTTCCAAACGTAAAAGTATACCCCAAAATAATAAATCCTTCATCAGTGATTTGTTTGACTGAATTACCTACTTCAGTACCCATTCCACCAAATGTCTTAGTCCAAATTGTATCTCCGATATTGTCAGTCTTGATTAAGTAAAGATCATGACTTCCATTTCCAAATGAGCCTGTTGATCCAGTAAAAATATACCCTCCTTCACTGGTTTGTTGGACTGAGTTACCATAATCGAAGTCTTCACCTCCATATGTCCTGGTCCATATCGAATCTCCATTTATGTTAGTTTTTATTAAGTAGAAATCATAATTACCATATCCAAATGAAGATGTATGCCCACCGATAATAAAACCACCATCTGTTGTTTGCTGTACTGAAGAACCTTCTTCAAGACTAATACCACCATATGTTTTAGTCCATAGCGTATCACCTGCAGAGGTTGTCCTTATTAAGTAGACATCATTATGACCGTTGCCATATGACCAGGTTTCTCCAGTTATAATATATCCTTCATCAGAGGTTTGCTGTACTGAATGCCCAACTTCGTTACTATTTCCACCAAATGTCCTAGTCCATATTGTATCTCCATTACTGTCAGTTTTGATTAAGTAGACATCAGAACCACCATTTCCAAATGACGAGGTTTCTCCAGTTAAAATATACCCTTCATCAGTGGTTTGTTTTACAGAATATCCTACTTCTGACCCATCTCCACCATATGTCCGAGTCCAAGTAGTATCTCCAATGCTGTCAGTTTTAATTAAGAACATATCGCTATTCGCAGTTGCAAAAGACTCTGTACTTCCAATAATAATATACCCCCCATCAGAAGTTTGTTGGATGGAATATCCATAGTCATCATATTCTCCGCCATATATCCTTTCCCAACCTTGGCTAAACAGAAATGTCGGGTAGATTAAAACTATTAGGACCAGATACTTCATAGTTTTGTTATTATAAGATTGATGTCTCGGTATAGTGCATAACGATATAGTGTTTTATTAATCGTTCATTCAAAAATAACTAAATTAAATCAGTTATGTAAGTCTTGTAGGAGTGAACTTTATGTCAAGCGTAAAATGAATGATTGATAAAACAAGTTGGACGATGCCGCGGAGCTATGGGCATAGTATGGAAACTGCTGCTAATTCCATGGTGATAGCAGCAAGGATATTTACAGTTATCTGATAATAATTGTGTTGATTCATGGTATTTTTATAAAAGCAGCATACAAACAGGCATACTTCACCCATTACAGCAAAATGAGCTGTTTGCCTGGTACTATTGATATTCCAAAGAACGAAAGAGGGTAATAACCTTATCCTGATTTAATTTGCTCAGGTAAAAGTAGCGACATTGACCTCATTTTCCCTTTCTTGCAGACCGGGCAGCAATATGGGTCCTTCCCGCTTACCTCTTTGAAAACGTCAAAGGCAGGCAATCCTTCCAATACAGGCAGGAA
>JAUVIV010000025.1 GCA_030592575.1 bacterium
AATATAAGAAGAATAAAAGTTTTCCCCATTGAAAAATTATAGATATTTTAAAATATATATGTTGTTAAGGAATTATTGAGGGTAAAAATGAAGTTAGAAGAAAAAACAAAAGTTGTTGAAGAATTAAGAGAAAAAATAGATAGTGTAAAAGGGTTATGGTTTACAGATTTTACCGGTTTGCCAGTAGCTGAAATGATGAAATTGCGTAGGGATTTACGGGAAGGTTCTTTGACGTACCATGTGATAAAAAAATCCATGCTTAAACGAGCCGTAGAGAAATCAAAAGTTGAAGAAAACAATGAATGGTTTGAAGGTGCTTGTGGTGTATGTATGGGGGATGATGTAATAGCAGGTTCTCGTGTTTTAAGTGCATTTGAGGGGATTAAGGTGAATGGTGCATGGTTTGATGGCAAAGCTATTCCTTCTGGAAATATCAAGGATATAGCGAAAATTCCCGGACGTGATGTATTGATAGGAAAACTTCTAAGTAATTTGAATATGCCTATAGTTAGTTTTATTGGTACACTTAGAGATATTTTAGGAAGAATGGTTTATGTATTAGATGGTGTAAGAAAAGTAAAAATTAAGGGGGATGAAAATGGCAACAAAAGTAGAGACGAAGGTCAAGAAATCTCCAGCTAAGGCTGAAGTAGCTAAGGTTAGTGGAGATTCTAAAGTCAAGGTAATGGAATTGATAGAGAATATGTCAGTTTTGAGTTTATCAGAGCTTGTCCATGAACTTGAAGAGAAGTTTGGAGTATCAGCAGCTCCAGTGGCAATGCAAGCCGGAGCAGTTCCACAAGCTGAAGCAACTGCTACAAAAAGTGAAGAGCAAACAGAATTTGATGTAGTGTTAAAGTCGTTTGGAGAAAATAAGATTCGTGTGATAAAAGCAGTTCGTGAGGTAACAGATCTTGGTTTGAAAGAAGCTAAGGATTTAGTTGACGGTGCTCCTAATACAGTTAAAGAACAGATTTCTAAAGAAGATGCTGAAACAGTAGTAAAGAAGCTTCAGGATGTAGGTGCGGTTTGTGAGATAAAGTAATTTTCGAATTGGAAGTTCTAACAGCCTATTAAAAGTTTTTTGTTTTTTAAAAGTTAAAAAATATGATAAAAGTAAAAAGTTATAATAAGATAGCTGAAGTAGAGGGATTACCTAAGGATTTAATAGAAATACAAATAAGTTCTTGGCGTAACTTTTTGCAAATAGGGGTGCATCCTAAAGATAGGGAGCAAGAAGGACTTCAACGGATATTTTCAGAAATTTTTCCTATTGAAGATGCGCATCATCGGTATAAACTTGAGTTTAAGTCCTATCTACTTGGTGATCCTACTCATACACCTCAAGAAGCAATAGAGCGTGGGGCAACTTATTCAGCGCCATTGCGAGCAGAGTTTAGGCTGATTATTAGAGAACAAGAGGAAGGTAAACCTACCGGAATTGAAAGTAAGGTGAAGGAAGTAATTGAACAAAGTGTATATCTTTGTCAACTTCCTTTAATGACAGAATGGGGAACTTTCATAGTAAATGGAGTAGAAAGGGTAATAGTAAGTCAGCTTAGAAGAGCCCCCGGAGTTTATTTCTCAGAAAAGCTTCATCCAAGTGGAAAAAAACTTTTAATAGGAGAAATAATACCGTATCGTGGTTCATGGATAAAATTTTCAACGGATATAAATGATGTTCTATGGGTAGCGTTAGACCGTAGGCATAAACTATTATGTACTACACTATTACGAGCACTTGGTTATGAAGATATGAGTAGTATAATGGAGCTTTTCTTTAAATCAAAGAAATGTGAAGTAGAGAAAGCTATTGATCACATTTTAGCCAAAGATGTTAAAAAAGATAAAAATATAATTGCAGTAAGTGGAGAAAGAGTTGATGAAAATTTAGTAGAGGTATTAAAGGAAGCTGGAGTAAAGAAGGTGGAAGTTTTGAAAGATAAGACCCCTCCATTTATTTTAGCCACTAATGCGAAAGATAAAGTTTCTTCAAAACGTCTTGCTTTGCTTAAGATATATTCATTGTTGAAAGGTGTAGGGATTCGTGACGAGAAAGTTGCAGAGTATTTTTTCAATCAAATGTATTTTACACGAGTATATGATTTGCATCGTGTAGGAAGACGTAAGATAAACCGAAAGTTTAAAACTGAAGAAACGGCTCTTTCTTTAACGCCTGGAGATTTCATAAATGTAATTAAAGGAATAATAAAATTATCTCGTGGAGAAGATAAAATGGATGACCTTGATCATTTAGGGAATCGACATCTTAGAAGAATAGGTGAACTATTAGAAGATCATTTTAGAATAGCATTTTCAAGGCTTGCCTGGGTAATGAAGGAACGAATGTTGTTAAGAGAAAATACAAAAATAACTCCTCGAACTCTTGTTAATGCAGTGGTAGTTAATGCTGTAATTAATAAGTTTTTCGGAACTTCTCAATTATCACAGTTTATGGAACAAACTAATCCATTAGCTGAGTTAACTCATAAAAGAAGAATTTCAAGACTTGGTCCAGGTGGATTAACAAGAGCAACTGCTGGTCTTGAAGCCAGAGATGTTCATCCTTCACATTACGGTAGGATGTGTCCTATTGAAACTCCTGAAGGACAAAATGTAGGGATTATTACTTCACTTGCTACCTACGGAAGAGTTAATAAATATGGGGAAATTGAAGCTCCTTATTATAAAGTTAAAAAAGGTAAAGTAACTGATGAAATTGAGTTTCTTACTGCTGATGTTGAGGAAGGGTTCACTATTGCTCAAGCTAATGCTCCTGTAGAAGAAGATGGCTCTTTTAAGAAATCTTCAATTTTTGCCAGGCAAAAAGGGGAGTATCCGGTCGTTGCTCCTAAAGATATTGATTATATGGATGTTTCTCCCAAAGAGCTTGTTTCTGTATCTACTTCTCTTATACCTTTCCTTGAACATGATGATGCCGATCGTGCTCTTATGGGCTCTAATATGCAACGTCAATCCGTACCTCTTTTGTTCCCAGAGTCTCCTGTTGTTGGTACCGGTGTTGAATCTCGTGTTGCTCGTGATTCACGTGCTATTATTATTGCTAAGCGTTCGGGTGTTGTTTCTTATGTTGATGCCAATGAGATAATTATTTGTTCAGGTAAGAAGAATGATGTTTTTGATAGGTACCCTTTAATTAAATTTCGTCGTACTAATCAAAATACATGTATTAATCAACTTGTTAGGGTTAAAGTTGGTGATTCTGTGAAAAAAGGAGATTTGCTTGCTGATGGGGTTTCTACTTCTTTGGGAAAACTTGGACTTGGGAAAAATATACTTGTTGCTTTTATGCCTTGGAGAGGATATAATTTTGAGGATGCAATTGTCCTTTCTGAAGATCTGTTAAATAAAGATACTTTTACTTCCATTGCTATTCACGAATATGAACTTGACGTTAGGGATACTACGGTAGGTCCGGAAGAGGTTACTTCTGATATTCCTAATGTTCCACCTGAAGGGATATTGAATCTTGATGAGTTTGGTGTTATTCGTGTTGGTGTTGAGGTGGAGCCTGATGACATTCTTGTTGGTAAAATTTCTCCTAAGGGGGAGCGTGATTTTTCTCCTGAGGAAAGATTATTGCAGGCAATTTTTGGTGAAAAAGCTCAAGATGTTAAAGATACCTCTCTTCGTGTTCCATCTGGTGTTCATGGTATTATTTTAGATGTTCGGATTCTTTCAAGAAAATCAGATGATCCTTTGTATGCACGTGAGCTTATGGAAAGGAAAGAAAAAATCCAATTACGTGTTCATCATTTACTTCAGGAACTAAAACATGCTGATTTAGATCCGACGGTTCGTGAAGAACGTATTAATAAAATAGAAAAAGAAAAGTTAGTTGAGTTAGAAAAACTTGAAAAAGGGGATGAACTTCCTCATGGGGTATTAAAAGTTATCAAAGTATATCTTGTACAGCGTCGTAATATAATGGTTGGTGATAAATTATCAGGTAGGCATGGAAATAAAGGTACTATTTCAAAAATATTGTCTCGTGAAGATATGCCTTATTTACCAGATGGTACTCCTGTAGATATTATTTTAAATCCACTTGGTGTTCCTTCAAGAATGAATATAGGTCAAATACTTGAGACGCATCTTGGTTGGGCTGCTAAGACTGCTGGTTTTGAAGTAGAATCTCCTGTTTTTGATGGTGCTTCTGTTGAAGATATTAAAAGAGAACTTAAATCTGCTGGACTTTCTGAAGATGGAAAAACCGTACTTTATGATGGATATACGGGTAAGGCTTTTGCAGAAAGGATTACAGTAGGATATATTTATATGATGAAATTAGGTCATATGATAGAAGATAAAATACATGCACGTTCAATTGGTTCATATGCTCTTATTACTCAACAACCTCTTGGCGGAAAAGCTCTTTCAGGTGGTCAACGATTTGGAGAGATGGAAGTTTGGGCGCTTGAAGGATATGGTGCAGCATATACATTACAAGAAATGCTTACAATTAAATCTGATGATATAATGGGAAGAAGAGGGTTGTATGAATCTATCATTAAGGGTGTGAGATTCCCAGAACCTAAGAAACCTATGTCTTTTGATGTTTTGTTAAAGGAATTAAATGCTCTTTGCTTAGAGACCGAATTAATAAAGGAGGATAAATAATGGCGATTACTGCTATCCAAACAGGAATAGCCTCTTCTGATACTATTCATGGTTGGTCTCATGGGGAAGTGCTTAAATCTGAAACGATAAATTATAGAACCCAAAAGCCAGAGATGGATGGGCTTTTTTGCGAACGAATATTTGGTCCTGTTAGAGATTATGAATGTTCTTGTGGCAAATATAAGGGTATTAGGTATCGTGGTATTATTTGTGAGAGATGTAAAGTAGAAGTAACTCTTAGTAAAGTTCGCCGCGAACGTATGGGACATATAGATCTTGCAGTTCCTGTCGCTCATATTTGGTTTTATAAGGTTCCTCCTTCAAGAATAGGTGCGCTTTTGAATTTATCAATAAATACAATTGAAAGAATAATTTATTATGAGTCTTATGTAGTAATATCTCAAGGAGATACTGAATATCCAAATGGAACACTTATTACAGATACGGAATATAAGGAAGTAATAGATGCTAAGGATTTTGTTGCTGAAATTGGTGCTACTGCTCTTAATACTTTACTACAACAGTTGGAACTGGAAGAAATATCAGCAAACTTAAAAGCAATTATAAAGATTGAAACTTCTGCTGACAAACGTGCTAGTTTGCTTAAGAGACTTGACATAATAGAAGGATTTAGGCTATCTCGAATTAAACCTGATCATGTAATTTTAAAAGTATTGCCAGTATTGCCACCTGATTTACGTCCTCTTGTTCCATTAGAAGGAGGGCGATTTGCTACTTCAGATTTAAATGATTTATATAGAAGAGTAATAACAAGAAATAATAGACTTAAGAATTTAATTGCTATAAAAGCTCCTGAAATAATTCTAAGGAATGAATGTAGATTGCTTCAGGAAGCAGTAGATGCATTATTTGATAATTCAAGAAGGAGTGTGTCTGTTAAAGGCAAAGGTGGTATTGCTTTAAAATCTTTAGCTGATATTTTAAAAGGAAAGCAAGGAAGATTTAGACGGAATTTGTTAGGTAAACGTGTTGATTATTCCGGAAGATCTGTGATTGTTGTTGATCCTAAGCTTAAGATGTGGGAATGTGGTGTTCCTAAAACTATGGCTCTTGAGCTTTTCAAGCCATTTATTATTAGAGAATTAGAGCATCTTGGCTATGCTCAGACTGTTAAATCTGCTCGTAAGTTACTTGAAGAGGGCGCTAATGAAGTTTGGGAAATTTTAGAACGAGTAATTAAGAATCATCCTGTATTATTAAATCGTGCTCCTACTTTGCATAGAGCTTCTATTCAGGCTTTTATACCTACATTGGTAGAAGGTAAAGCTATTAGAATATCACCTCTTGTTTGTAAGCCTTTTAATGCAGATTTTGATGGTGATCAGATGGCTATTCATGTTCCTTTATCGGTAGAGGCACAACTTGAATCGTTACTCTTAATGTTATCTGTTAATAATGTTTTATCTCCTGCTAATGGTCATCCTTTATCTGTTCCTACTCAGGATGTAATTATTGGTGTTTATTGGCTTACAAAAGAGAAAAAGACAGTAAAAAACAAATTACAAAAAGTGTTTGGAAGTTTGCAAGAGATAGAAATAGCTTTGGAATCTGAACAGTTTGAGCTTGATTTACATATGCCCATCAAGTACCAAGTTAACTCAAAGTTTATTTCTACAACTCCGGGTCGTGTAGTTTTCAATAAAATTATTCCTGAGGAAATTGGTTTTATCAATAATGTTGTTGATAATAAAAAATTGACTAATCTTGTTGGAGAAATTTACAGATGCTCGGGAAAAGAAATGGCAGTAAAATTTTTAGATGAAGCAAAAGAACTTGGTTACGAATATGCTACAAAGAGTGGACTTACTATCGGAATTACTGATATGGTGGTTCCTGAAGATAAACAAGAAATTCTTGATTATGCTTTCAAAAAAGTAAAACGTGTTCATAATCAACATAAAGCAGGTGTTATTACCGAATCTGAACGATATAATACTGTTGTTGATATTTGGATGCATGCTACTAATCAAATTGAAAAACAAGCTATTCGTGTTCTTGAAGAATCTCAAGATGGTTTCAATCCTTTGCACATGATGGAAAAATCTGGTTCCAGAGGAAATAAAGATCAAGTTCGTCAAATTACTGGTATTCGTGGACTTATGACTCGTCCACGCGGTGGTGTTGGTGAAATTATAGAGACCCCTATAAACTCAAGTTTCAAAGAAGGGCTTTCTGTTCTTGAATATTTCATATCTACTCATGGTGCAAGAAAGGGGCTTACCGATACTGCTTTAAAAACTGCTCAAGCTGGTTATCTTACAAGAAAACTTATTGATGTTGCTCAAGATATTATTATCACTGAAGAAGATTGTGGTACTATTATGGGTATTTCTATTAGTGCTATAAGAGAGGGTGGGCAAATTATTGAACCTATTGCTAAGCGAATACAAGGTAGATTTGCTCTTGAAGATATTATTAATCCTATTACTTCACAGGTTATTATCTTTGGTGGACAGGAAATTACTAATGAAAAAGCTGAAGAAATTGAAGTTTGTGGTATTGAAAAAATCTATATTCGTTCTGTTCTTACTTGTGAAGCCAAAAAAGGTATATGTCAAAAATGTTACGGAAGGGATCTATCTAAAGGAAAATTAGTTGAATTAGGAGTGTCGGCTGGTGTTATAGCTGCTCAATCGATAGGAGAGCCGGGTACTCAATTAACACTTCGTACTTTCCATATAGGTGGGATAGCAACTCGTATAATAAAAGAATCTCAAATTAAAGCACCATCCGATGGAATTGTTTCTTTTGAAAAATTAAAGATTTGTGTGCGTAGAGATAAAACTCAATTGGCTATTTTTAAGGGAGGAAAAATACATTTCAAAAAAGAATCTGGAGAGGAAATTACCTATAAAATACCTTATGGAGCTGCTGTGAAAGTTAAAGATGGAGATGCTGTTGAAAAAGATTATGTTTTATTTGAATGGGATCCATATTCATTTCCTATTCTCTCAGAAGTAGCTGGTGAATTAAAGTATTCAAATCTTATAGAAAATGTTACTTACCGTCTTGAATATGATGAGAGAACTGGTAGGAAACAGCCTGTAGTAGTAACTCATCGAAAAATTCATCCCGAATTATGTGTATATGATAAAAAGAAAGAAGTTGCTTCATATCTTCTTCCTACAAAAGCTCATATATTTGTACAGGATGGAGCCGAATTATTACCAGGAGATCTACTTGCTAAAATTCCTCGAGAAATGTCTAAAACTCGAGATATTACAGGAGGACTACCCAGAGTAACAGAACTTTTTGAGGCAAGGCATCCCAAGGATAAAGCTATTATTACAGAAGTTGATGGTATTGTCGAATTCAGACCTCAAGAACGAGGATATAGAATTATTGCTGTTCAGGGTACTCATGAAACTCGAAAATATCGTATTCCTTTTGGAAAACATTTACTTATTTATAATGGTGAGGAAGTTTTTGCAGGAGATAAACTCGTAGAAGGTCCTGTTGATCCTCATGATATATTATCCATTAAGGGTGTTCAGGCAACACAGGAATTTCTGGTTAAACAAATCCAAGAAGTTTATATATTGCAAGGAGTTGAAATTGCTGATAAGCATATTGGAATTATTGTTAGACAAATGTTATCGCGAGTAAGAATAAAGGATCCCGGAGATACTATGTTTGTTGAAGGACAAGTTGTAGAGAAAATTAAATTAATAGAAGAAAATAAGAAAATTATAGCTGTAGGAGCTAATGGAGCTACATTTGAACCAGTTTTGCTTGGTGTAACGCGAGCTATTCTTACTACTGATTCTTTTATTTCAGCTGCTTCATTTCAAGAAACTACAAAAGTTCTTACAAATGCTGCTATTCATAAAAAGCGTGATTTATTACTTGGAATCAAAGAAAATGTTATAATAGGAAATTTAATTCCAACTGGTACAGGAATTAAGAGAGCAAAACCAGAATATGCTCTTGTTAGTGAAAGCCCTGTTACCGAGGAAGTGGAGGAAGAAAATGCCGACGATAAATCAATTGATACGAAAGAGAAGAAAAAAGATACAGAAAAAGCATAAAGTACCAGCACTTTTGAAAAATCCTCAGAGAAAGGGTGTGTGTACGAAAGTTCATACGCTTTCTCCTAAGAAACCGAATTCTGCTTTGAGAAAAGTTGCTAAAGTTAGATTAACATCGGGATATGAAGTAACATGTTATATACCGGGTGAAGGACATTCGTTGCAGGAACATTCAATTGTATTGGTAGAAGGTGGAAGAGTTAAGGATTTACCAGGAGTGAGATATCATATAATAAGAGGAGTGATGGATGCCTCTGGAGTTGAAGGACGTCGTCAGAGTCGTTCAAGATATGGAACCAAAAAGCCTAAAGCTGAATAGCTGTAAGCTATCGGTTATTGGCTATTAAAAATTATGAGAAGACGAAGCGCAGAAAAAAGAGAACAAGTTTTTGATTCACGTTATAATAATTCAGTTGCGGGTAAGTTTATAAATTACATTATGTGGGATGGGAAGAAGTATGTTGCCGAGCGATTATTTTACGATACTATGAAAATCATAGAAGACAAAACCAAGAAGCCAGGGCTCTCTGTTTTTTCCCAAGCAATTACCAATGTTAAGCCTGCAATAGAAGTTAGACCAAGAAGAATTGGTGGTGCTACTTATCAAGTACCCAGAGAAGTAAGTGCTGCACGTAAACTTGCACTTGCTGTTCGATGGATTGTTGGAGCAGCGAGAAATAAAAAAGGAAGTTGTTTTGCGGAACGACTTGCAGAAGAATTAATTTTTGCAAGTGAAGAAAAAGGTGTTGCTTACAAGAAAAGGGAAGATACACGTAAAATGGCACAAGCAAATAGAGCTTTTGCACGATTCAAATGGTAAAATTAGAAGACGTACGTAATATTGGTGTAATTGCGCATATAGATGCTGGAAAGACAACTACAACCGAGAGAATGCTTTATTATACTGACGAAATCCATAGAGTTGGAGGAGTAGATGAAGGAAATGCTACTATGGATTGGATGAAAGAAGAACAAGATAGAGGAATTACTATTACGAGTGCAACTATTACTTGTAATTGGAAAGGAAAGCGAATAAATATTGTAGATACTCCAGGACATGTTGATTTTACCGGTGAAGTAGAAAGGAGTTTACGGGTTCTTGATGGTGCTGTAATGATATTTAGTGCAGTAGAAGGTGTAGAATCTCAATCAGAAACAGTATGGTATCAAGCAGATAAATATAATATTCCTATAATTGTTTATATAAATAAACTTGACAGAGTCGGGGCAGACCCTTATAACTGTGTTAGAATGATAAAAGAAAAATTAAGTAGACATCCACTTGAATTGCAGTTTCCTATAGGGATTGAAAGTGAGTTCGATTCAGTGTGTGATGTGGTGTCAAAAAAAGTAATTAAATGGTCATCTAAAGATGATAAAACAGAATTTACAACAGAGGAAATGTCTGCTTACTTAAAATCAACTTATGAAAATACAAGAGAAAAATTACTTGAAAGTATTTCACTTGAAGACGATGCTATTGCAGAAAAATATCTTGCTAATCATTCAATTGAACCTGATGAGTTGATTAGAAATATACGAAAACTTACAATCCAAAGAAAGATTGTTCCTGTGTTGTTTGGAGCTTCTTTGAAAAATGTAGGTATTCAGCTCTTACTTGATGGAATAGTAAATTATTTACCTTCTCCTTCCGATCGTCCTTTGATTGAAGGAAAAATTAGTCCAGATGATTCTGATTTCTATTCATTAGTTTTTAAACTTCAAAGTGACCAACATGGGAAACTTGCTTATATTCGTATTTATTCAGGAACAATTAAACCAGGAATGCAAGTTTTTAATGTGAGTACTGGTACTAAAGAACGTATTTCTCATATATTCTTGATGCATGCAAATAAACGTGAATCTATTAAGGAAGCAAAAGCTGGTGATATTGTGGCAGTTTATGGTCTTAAACATGCTAGAACTGGTCATACTATTGCCGGACTGGGGTCTAAAATTAAATTAAGAACTCTTGAGTTTCCTGAGCCTGTCATATCGGCTACAATAGAACCGAAAACTCGTAAAGATGAGGAAAAATTTTCCGGATTAATTGATAATTTAACACTGGATGATCCAACTCTTTCTATTAAAACGGTTTCTGAAACAGGAGAAACAGTAATATCCGGGATGGGTGAATTACATCTTCAGGTGTTAATTCAAAGATTAGAACGTGAATTTGGTTTGCAAATAAGACTTGGAAATCCTCAAGTCTCTTATAAAGAAACTATTACAAAATCCGTACGAAAGAGAAGTAAATTTGTTAAGCAAACAGGAGGACATGGTCAATACGGAGATGTAGAGCTTGAAGTAAAGCCTCTTCCACGAGGAGAAGGATTTAAATTTCAGGAAAAGATAAAAAGTGGTGCTATTCCACGAGAATATTGGGGTGCAATCCGTAAGGGGATAGAAACAAGTATGCGTGTTGGAAATTTGGCTGGGTTTCCATTAGTAGATATTGAAGTGATTCTTCTTGATGGATCTTATCATCCGGTAGATTCTTCATCGCTTAGCTTTGAAGTCGCTGCATCAATTGCTTTTAAAGATGCATTGGAAAAAGCTGGACCCATTCTTTTGGAACCAATGATGAAGCTTGAAGTGATAGTTTTACCAGAATATCTTGGAAAGGTATTGGATGATTTGAATGCAAGGGGAGGAAAAGTTTTGAGTTTATTAGGAGACGAAGTTAGACATACGATTTTAGTTTCTTGTCCTCTTCGTAAGTTGTTTGGCTATGCAACTGACATTAGGTCTATTACACAAGGTAGAGCTGTCCATTTTATGAAATTTGATAAATACGGAGCACTTTCTAAAGAAGATCAGATTTTTGCTCTAAAAAAAATTAGAGGTTATTGAAAAAAATCATTGTCATTTCAAATGACAATGATAATAATTGATAGGTGAAAAATAAAGTTAGTTTATAGTCGGTGTTTATAAAAGTTGTTTACTGATTATTAAAGAAAGAAGAAGGAGGAATTATGGCTAAAGAAAAGTTTGAACGTAATAAACCTCACTTGAATATAGGGACCATAGGCCATGTTGATCACGGTAAAACTACATTAACTGCTGCTATTACTAAGGTTCTTGAAACAAAGGGGTTTGCGAAGTTTTCTGCTTATGATCAAATTGATAAAGCTCCAGAGGAAAGGGCTCGTGGCTTAACTATTCAGCTTGCTCATCTTGAATATGAAACTGAGAAACGTCATTATGCTCATATAGATTGCCCGGGGCATCGCGATTATATTAAAAATATGATTACTGGTGCTGCGCAGATGGAGGGAGCTATTCTTGTTGTTTCTGCTGCTGATGGAGCACAAGCTCAAACTCGTGAACATGTTTTGCTTGCTAGACAGGTTAACGTTCCTGCTTTAGTTGTATTCCTTAACAAAACAGATCAAGTTGATGATCCTGAGATTATAGAGCTTGTAGAGCTTGAAATTAGAGACTTATTATCAAAATATGAATTTCCAGGAGATGATGTCCCAGTTCTTAAAGGTTCTGCTCTTAAATGCTTGGAAGCTGACGATCCTAATTGTGAAGAATGTAAATTTGTATGGGATCTTATGAATGCAGTTGATAGCTATATACCTGATCCCGTAAGAGATGTCGATAAATCTTTCCTTATGTCTGTAGAAGATGTTTTTTCCATTACCGGTCGTGGGACTGTTGCAACTGGAAGAGTTGAGAGAGGAAGAATAAAACCAGGTGACCCAGTAGAAATTATTGGATTTAAAGATACTCGTAAAACTGTGGCCACATCGCTTGAAATGTTCAGAAAAATTCTTGATGAAGCTGTTGCAGGTGATAATGTTGGTATCCTTGTTCGTGGGATTAATAAAGATGAATTACAACGTGGAATGGTAATTGCTACTCCAGGAACTATTAAGCCTCACACCAAGTTTAAAGGTCAAGTATATATATTAAGCAAAGAAGAAGGTGGACGACATACTCCATTTTTTACAGGTTATTCACCACAATTTTATTTCAGAACTATGGATGTTACGGGTGTAGCAACTCTCGAAAAAGGTGTTGAAATGATTATGCCAGGAGATAATGCAGAAATTGATGTTACACTTATTTCTCCTGTAGCAATGGAAAAAGAGATGAGATTTGCTATTCGTGAAGGTGGACAAACAGTAGGAGCAGGTGTAGTAACTGAGGTAATAGAATAAAAATTAGATACTAAAATGGAAAAAATAAGAATAAAGTTTAAGGCATATGATTACAGAGTTTTAGATCAAGCTGTTCGAGAAGTTGTGAATGTTTTACGTGAAACAGGAGGAGAAATTTCAGGTCCAATTCCATTGCCTGTAAAACGAAGTTTATATACAGTTTTACGTTCTACGAATATTGATAAGAAGTCACGAGAACAATTTGAACTTATAGTGTATAAAAGACTTATTGAAGTTAAAAATCCAACTCGTGAAACTGTAGAATCTCTTAGTAGTCTTAATCTTCCTGCTGGAGTAGATGTTGAAGTGAAAATATGATTAACTATAACAGATTGAAAATAAAAATATGCTGTTAATAACTTTGGTATAAAATGAAAATGATTGGATTAATTGGTAGAAAATTAGGAATGACTCAAATTTTTGTTGAGACTGGTGAACTTGTTCCGGTAACTGTAATCGAGGCAATACCTAATATTGTTATACGTAAGAAAACAAAAGAAACTGATGGATACAATGCTTGTGTTCTTGGAATAGGGGAGAGGAAGAATCCAACTCATCCATATTCTGGGATATTCAAGAAGAGTAAGGTAAAGCCTACCAGTATTTTAAGAGAAATAAGAGACTTACCATCTGATTGGGAAATGAGCAAAGAAATCACTCTTTCTGTTTTGTCTGAAGACTTAAAGGTGAATGTAACTGCTTTCTCAAAAGGAAGAGGTTTTCAAGGAGTTATGAAGAGGCATGGATTCCATGGTGGACCTGGAGGTCATGGTTCAGGATTTGGTCGTGGCGGTGGCTCTATCGGAACTTCAAAAACTCCAGGTAACGTTCAGAAGGGAAAGAAAATGCCTGGAAGAATGGGGAATAAAAAAGTAACTGTAAGAAATTTGAAAATTATTAAATTAGATGCAAGTAAAAATTTATTGTTTTTGAAAGGTCAGGTTCCAGGAGCAAAGAATTCATGGGTGATGATAAAACAGAATGAACCTAAATGATGTATAAGGAAAACATTTTTATGTTTTGATGACAATGTTAAAACTTAACGTATATTCAAAAGAAGGTAAGATTATTGGTGAAAAGGTTTTGCCTCCGGAGATATTTGAGATAAAAGCAAACGATGAAACTATTTATGAAGCAGTTCGTATGTATCAAGCAAATAAGCGACAGGGTACTGCTTCGACTAAAACAAGAAGAGATGTCCGTGGTGGTGGCAAGAAGCCATGGAAGCAGAAACATACAGGAAGAGCGAGAGCAGGGACGAGGAGTTCTCCTATTTGGCGAGGTGGTGGAATTACTTTTGGTCCAAAACCAAGAGATTACTATTATCGTATCCCAGATAAAAAATTAAGACTTGCTATTCTTTCTGCCGTGTCTTATAAAGCAAAAGAAGGGAAAATTGTTCTTCTTGCAAACATTGATTTTTCTGAGCCACGTACACAATTATTTGTTACTATGCTACAAGCATTGGGGCTTTACTCGAAAAAGAAAATTCTTTTTTCGACTCAAAAACTTGAGCAGAATGCTTATTTATCAGGTAGAAATATCGAAAATATACAATTTACTCTTGCAAAAGATTTAAATACTCTTGACATCGTAAAAAGAGATATTATAGTTTTCTCTTTAGATGGACTTGAAACTTTTATGAAGAGATTTGGGTATGTGGATAATAAGTTATCTTTGGATAATAATGTAAAAAAAGACTTGACTACAGGTAAAAAGTCAATTAATAAAGAAAAATAAAAATGAGAGATCCAAGAACTATAGTTTTTCATCCAATTGTTACGGAAAAAGCCATAACTTTAAAGACAGAGGATAATAAATATACTTTTTGTGTCGGGCGTGATGCAAATAAAATTGAAATAAAATATGCCGTTGAAGAACTATTTAAAGTGAGGGTCTTGGATGTGAATATTCAGTTTGTGAAAGGAAAGCCTAAAAGACTTGGTCGATTTGAAGGAAAGAGGGCTTCATGGAAAAAGGCAATATGTAAGCTTAAGAAAGGTGATAAAATAGAAATATTTGAAGGTGTATAATGGGAATAAAAAAGAGAAAACCAGTTACTCCTACTCAGAGATATCAGGTCTATAGTGATTTTGCTGAAATAACAAAAAAGACACCTGAAAAATCTTTGCTTGCTGTTCTTCCTAGAACAGGTGGCAGAGGTAATACTGGTCGAATTACTTCAAGGCATCGTGGTGGAAGACATAAACGTAAGTATCGTATTATTGATTTTAAGCGAAATAAATTTGGAGTTTCTGCTAATGTTATTGGGATTGAATACGACCCCAATCGAAGTGCTCGTATAGCATTGTTGGAGTATGAAGATGGAGAAAAAAGATATATTCTTGCTCCTTTTGGATTACAGCCAAAAGATACTATTATATCGGGTGTTGGTTCTCCAGTGAAAGTTGGTAATAATCTTCCTTTGCGTGAAATTCCAGTTGGTATGGAATTTCATAATTTAGAACTTCAAATAGGTAAAGGAGGGGCGTTGATTCGTTCTGCTGGAACTAGTGCGCAAATACTTACAAAAGAAGAGCCTTATGCTTATGTAAAACTTCCATCAGGGGAAGTTAGGCTTGTATTTTTGAGTTGTTTTGCTACACTCGGCAAAGTATCTAATCCGGATCACAATAGAATAGTAATTGGTAAGGCAGGAAGATCTAGATGGCTTGGTAGACGTCCTAAAGTAAGAGGATCGACAATGAATCCTGTAGATCATCCTATGGGTGGAGGAGAAGGGAAGTCAAAAGGACATATTCCTCAAAGTCCTACAGGAGTTCCTGCAAAGGGATTTAGAACTCGTGGTAAAAAGTTATCAGATAAGTATATTATAAAGAGAAGAAAGTAATAAAAGAGAAGGAAATAAATGGCAAGATCTATTAAAAAAGGTTTTTGGGTTGATCCTAAATTACTCAAAAAAATTGGGAAAACAGATACAACGCATGAAAAAAGAGTTGTACGTACTTGGTCAAGAAGATCGGTTGTTGTGCCGGAATTTGTGGGGCATACAATTGCTATTCATGATGGTCGTAAACATGTACCTGTTTATATTACTGAAAATATGGTAGGACATAAGCTTGGTGAATTTGCGCCTACCCGTACTTTCCGATCGCATGGAGGAAAGAAAGCAAGAGTTGAAGGTAAAGCTAGGTAAATTATGGAAGCAACTGCTTATCAAAAATATGTTGGTGTGTCAGCTAAAAAATTAAAAAGATTTGTAGATCCACTTAGAGGTAAAACTGTCGCTGAAGTAGAAAGTATGTTAAAATTTCATCCGTCCAAGTCTACGATTCCTCTTTTTAAAGTGATTCATTCTGCAGCATCAAATTTTAGAAATAAAGTAGGACCGGATGCTCCTTCATTAACTAATTTGTTTGTATATAATATTAGAGTTGATCAGGGGCCTACGCTTAAAAGAATAAAAAGAAGAGCTATGGGACGTGCAGATATTATGTGTAGAAGGACATCTCATATTACTGTTGTAGTAAAGGAGAAATAAGATGGGGCAAAAAACTCACCCAAAAGGATTTAGACTTGGGATAAATGAAACTTGGGATTCCAAATGGTTTTCGCAACGTAACTTTGCAGAATTCATTCAAGAAGACTATAAAATAAGAAATTACATAAAAAAACGATTACCAGGTGGAGCTATATCAAAAATAGAAATAGAACGTACTTCAAAGCTTGTGACGATTACTATACATACAGGTAGACCAGGAGTGGTTATTGGTAGGAAAGGAGTTGCGATTGATAGGTTGAAGAATGAACTTCAACTTGCAATTTCTCGTGATGTTATGGTTAATATTCAAGAAGTAAAGGAAAGAGACTTAGATGCTACTCTTATAGCTGAAAATGTAATACGGCAAATTGAACAACGAATTTCTTATCGTAGAGCAATGAAAAGAGCTATAGATATAGCTATGAAAATGGGTGCTAAAGGAATAAAAATTGCATGTAAAGGTAGACTTATGGGGGCAGAAATAGCTCGTGAAGAATGGTATAGAAAAGGAAGAGTTCCTCTTCATACAATACGAGTAAGAGTAGATTACGCAAGTATGCCGGCACGAACTAAATCTGGAGCCATAGGAATAAAAGTATGGTTATATAAGGAATAAATTATGTTAATGCCAAAACGCACAAAATTTAGAAAACAACATAGAGGTAGAATGAAAGGATACTCAAAAGGAGGAACTTATATGGCGTTTGGTGATTGGGGATTACAAGCACTTGAACCTATATGGATTACAGATCGACAAATAGAGGCTTGTAGAGTCGCGGTTACTCGTTCAATTAAACGAGGTGGAAAAGTTTGGATGCGTATTTTTCCTGATAAACCATTTACTAAAAAACCAGCTGAAACAAGAATGGGGAAAGGAAAAGGGGAGCCAGACCATTGGGTTGCTGTTGTTAAACCAGGAAGAATTTTAGTTGAACTTATGGGTGTTGAACGAGATGTTGCACGTCAAGCACTTACTCTTGGAGCATCTAAATTGCCAATTCATACAAGGATAATTGAAAGGACAAGGAAATAATGAAACCGAAAGAAATGCGACAACTTTCTGTAGAGGAACTTAATTTGGAGTTTCATAACCTAAGAGAAGAGTTATTTTCTCTTAAATTTAAACATAAAACCCAACGTGTCTCAAATCCACTTAAGATTAGAACTGTGAGAAGAGACATTGCAAGGCTTTTAACTATAAAAAATGAGAAAGAGATTAGAAGGTAAAGTAATTTCTGATAAACAACAGAAAACGCGTATTATAGATGTGGAAAGAATAGTTCAACATAAGTTATATAAAAAATATATTCGTCGACATACTCATCTTCCTTGTCATGATCCATTGGATGTTGCAAAACTTGGAGATAAGGTGGTTATAGAAGAGACAAGACCACTTTCTCGTACAAAACATTGGAGAATAGTAAAAGTTATTAAATAACTATACTTTATTAATTATGGTACAAAAATTTACAAGATTGAAAGTGATAGATAACTCTGGAGCTAAAATAGGAGAATGTATTGGTATAATCGGAGGCAGTGTAAGAAGATATGCAGCAGTTGGGGATGTAATTACAATAGTTGTGAAAAATGCAATTCCAGCTTCTCAGATTAAAAAAGGAACTATACAACGGGCAGTAGTAGTACGAACTAAAAAGGAACATCGCAGAAAAGATGGTACTTATATAAAATTTGATGAAAATGCCTGTGTTCTTATTGATAAAGAAAAAGAGCCAATTGGAACAAGGGTATTTGGACCTATTGCACGCGAAATTAGAGAGAAAAAATTTATGCGTATTGCTTCACTTGCCCCAGAAATAGTATGAAACTTAAAAAAGAAGATATGGTTCGGGTAATTACCGGTGCCTATAAAGGGAAACAAAGTAAGATTCTAAAGGTTATTCTTGGAAAAAATACTTGTATAGTTGAAGGAGTTAATTTTAGAATAAAGCATCAAAAACCTATATCTCAAGAGCAACCAGGAGGTAGAATCAAAAAAGAATGTCCAATTCGTATGTCGAATCTCGAACTTGTTTGTCCAAAATGTGGGATTCCAACTAGAATTGGAAGAAAGAAAATTGATAATTCTTGGGCAAGGATATGTAAAAAATGTGGTGAAATGATTGATGGATAAAAAATGGCACGATTAAAAGAAGAGTATAAGAAAACCCTTTTTCCTGACTTAATGCGGAAACTTAAATGTAAGAATCCTCATCAGGTTCCCAAACTTGAAAAAGTAGTCGTAAATATGGGAGTAGGAGGAGCAGTACAAGACTCGAAATTACTTGAAGAAGCAAAAGAACATCTTGCAACAATAACCGGACAACGTCCTATACTTACTAAAGCAAGAAAATCAATAGCAGCTTTTAAATTGAGAAAAGGAAAACATATAGGGTGCAAGGTAACTCTTCGAGGAAATATAATGTATGAATTTCTTGATCGACTTATAAACTTTGCTATTCCAAGAGTGAGAGATTTTAGAGGGCTCTCTCCAGATTCTTTTGATAGAGATGGAAATTACAGTTTTGGAGTTACAGAGCAACTTATATTTACTGAAATAGCTTATGAAAAAGTGAAACATACATTTGGGATGGATATAACTATGTGTATCAAGTCCGAATGTACTGATGATTCGCGAGAATTACTTCGGGCTTTTGGTATGCCTTTTAAAAAAGATATAAAAAGTAAAAAGAAAAAATAAAAAATGGCTAAAAAAAGTTGGTTAGTAAAACAGAAAAGGACTCCAAAATTCAAAACACGTGAGTATTTACGATGCAAAATTTGTGGTCGATCTCATGGAGTTTATAGAAAATTTGGGTTATGTAGGATTTGTTTTAGGCAACTCTCTCTTCAGGGACATATTCCCGGTGTTAGAAAAGCATCCTGGTAATATTAAGAAAATATTAAGAAGGAATAATACTTACTATTTTCCTGCCGCTACGAACAGTCTTGAATTCAACAGTTCCATTAGCTAAAGCAAATAACGTATCGTCTCTTCCTTTGCCTACATTGTTTCCTGGATGTATTCTTGTGCCTCGTTGACGTACGATAATTGAGCCAGCTTGTATGAGCTCTCCTCCGTACTTTTTGACTCCCAGATACTTAGGGTTACTATCTCTTCCGTTTTTAGAACTTCCTGGTCCTTTTTTATGTGCCATTTTAACCTCCTGCTTGAAAAATATCTTACGATGTATATTTTGTCAAGTTTTTTTATGTTGGAAGTTTCCGATATTTAATAATTAAGTTTAATAAAAGAAAATTAGAACAATAAGTTAGTGTTTGAAAAGATGTTTTCTCTTGACACTAATATAGAAGTATCTTAAAATATGAAAAGTTTATTGATATATTGTATGCCGAATGAGTAAAGGAAGTCTCTGTGAAATTCAGAGCGCTGTCCTGCAACGGTAATCCCAGTATGTAATGTTATTTATTGGGTAGCCCGGTCTATTGCTTGTTTTGGTAAGTACCTTCATGGAAAGGGAAGATGAAAAATTTGTATATTCAACCCGATCCAAAAGGTCGGGTTTTTATTTTTAACAGACTCACGAAAATAAAACATTTTAATGAAGCTTTTAAAATAATGTTGATTCTAAAATAGAAAGGTATGATTAATTTATTGATATATATGATACTTTCAGTTTCTGTGACTGACCAATTTTCTGACTCTTGTTCTACCAAAGTTAATTATAAAGATACATTACGTTGTTACAAATTGCCTCCTGTAGTTGTGAAAGCAAAAAAATGGAAATGGATATTAGATACTTGTCCTGTATCCGGAGAAATTACGGAAATAAGAGAAGTTAATCGAATATCTGATATTGGTGGTATTATCAAATCTATGGTCAATGCAGATGTTGTATGCTATGGGGGAGAAGGAAGCTCGCAGATATTATCACTGCGTGGAGCATCTCCTGAACAAACTCTTTTTCTTGTAGATGGCTCTCAGATTAATACGGCACAAGGAGGTAGTGTAGATTTGTCACAGTGGCCTATCTCCTGGATAGACCGTATAGAAATTTATAGAGCCGGTGGCTCTGTGGAAATGGGAGCTCAAGCAATTGGTGGGGTAGTTAATATAATAACCAAAAAAGATAAAGAAACACATAAATATCTCTCATTGAAAACTGGTTCTCAAAGTCTTTTTGATGTCAATGTGTTTTGGGCTTCAAAGCTTTTTAATGATAAATTTTATTTCTCGGCAGGAGCCCAAAGAAAGCAAGGAAAAGGAGATTTTTGGTTTGTTGATGAGAATCATGATACGGTTCGGCAAAGAGAAAATTCCGATTACAAAACCATAGGTGTAATGACAAAAATTGGGTATGATTTTGGCAATAACAATTTGGAACTGAATTTAAGGTTGCAAGATTGTGATAGAGGTTCTCCGGGATTTAGTGAGTTTCCCACACCTGACGCCAGATTAAATGACCAGACATATATGATTCAAGGGAAATTTGCTTGCAACGGAAGTTTTTTACGTTCAGAAAGCAGAATGTATGTTAATTGGCTTAACAGAAGCTATTATAATCCGCATCCAATTATTTATGCTAATGATATACACGAAAACTTTGCTTTTGGGATAGAGGAAAAATGCTGTTTATTATGGACATCAACCTTCAAAAGTTCAATTGGAATAGAATTGAGAAAAGACGAGTTATTAAGTACAACAGATGGAGAGTGTGGAAGGGAAAAAATAGGGGCTTTTTTGCAAAATGAAATATTACTTGGTAATAAAAAGAGTATGTATATGCTTTTATTGCCTGGAATTCGGGTTGAATGGGTAGATAAATTCTTGCCAGAAATATGTCCCGGGGTAGGAGTTGCCTACACTCTCGTTAGAGGAGTTCTCACACTAAAAGCATCTACAGAGAAAACATTTAGACCGCCGACTTTTGATGATTTATTTTGGCCTGCAAGTGCAATGGCTGTTGGAAATCCGGATTTATTGCCGGAAAAGGGGAGGAATTTTGATTTGGGAATAATATTGTATCCTTTATCTAATCAGATAAGAACTACATTTACAGGATTTCATCGTGATATTAGAAATTTGATTGAATGGGTTCCGGGTGCTAAAGGAGTTTGGAGACCTCATAATGTTGGTAAAGCCAAAATAAGAGGTATTGAAACGGAATTATCAAGCTCTTTTTATATAAGTAAAATTTTTCTTGAAATTATCTCAAATTATACATACACGAGAGCCGAAGATTTAACCGGTGACCGTAATAGAATAGGCACTCAGCTTGTGAGAAGACCAATGTATAAAGCTAATTTACAAGTATATACATCATTTAATAAATACCAAATATCAACTATCTGGAATTATGTGAGTATTCGTTATACTACTTCTGCAAATACAAAATGGATTTCAGAATATATAGTGGGTAATTGCAATTTACTTTATCAATTAAATAAGAATATAAATTTATCAATAGCTGTGAAAAATATAATGGGAAAGCGATATATTGATGCCATAAATTTTCCTGTTCCGGGAAGAATATTGAATGCTAATATATCGTTTGATTTTTAATTTAAAAGGAGGCGAGATGAAAAATTTTATTGGATTGTTTGTAACATTTATACTTTTTTCATCAAAAGTATTGTGTTTGGGAATAGGGGCTGATTCGGTTGTGTTTGTAAATTACGGAGCAAGTGCAGGTTTTGGACAGGAGAGTTTTCCACAAATTGTTCTTGGTATGCCTAAGGGGGCAGGTCCAACGATGGGTTCATTAGATGTTTTAACGCTTGGTGATGATGGACATATAACTTTGTTTTTTCAAGATGAAATAATGGTAGATGGTCCAGGTCCTGATCTTGCTGTATTTGAAAACCCTTTTTTTATCTCTGGGAATCCCAATGTTGCTTTTGTAGAGGCAGGTATTGTGGAAATTAGTGTGGATGGAGATTCCTTTATAATGCATCCTTTTGATTTTAGACCTGATTTTACGCCCGGAAATATTGGAAAATTTGTAGGTATGGCTGGTGTTCATCCTGTTTTTTCAAATGACGGTGTTCCTGATTCAAGGAATCCTGATTCTTCAGGGGGAGATTTTTTTGACCTTGATAGTGTTGGACTCGAAAATGCCCGTTTTGTACGGGTTACAGATGTTGGTAGTAGTGTTTATGATACCGACGGAGATTTGGTAATTGACGGAAGTTTCTCAGGTGGTTTTGACCTTGATGCAATAGTTGCAATACATTGGACTGATGCAGCTAATCCATTTATGGTTACAGAGGCAAAGGCAGTTTCTGATACAGAGATTGTTGTTTGCTTTTCAAAGAGTCTGGTGAGCGATAGTAGCCTTCCATTAGAATATTTTAAACTTGATAGTATTTCTCTAACATCAGGAGATACAATTTTAGTTGTTGACTCTACAACATTGATGCTTGTACTTCATACAACTTCAGCATTAGGAAGTACAATGCCTATTTTAACTGTGAGTCAATATATTGAAAGTCAAACAGGGGAGAATTTGTTGAATCGATATAATAAACAGGTAGAAAAATATTTTGGAATTTCTGAAATTTGTGATTTTCGGGTAAATAAGGTGAAAATTATAACATATCCAAATCCGTCGTTTGGCAAGGTGATGTTTTCAACTAATATAGAGCAGGGAAAGCCTTATACTATAGATATTTTCAATATTACAGGACGGAAAATACACACAATAAATGCTAACTCTAACAAGGTTTTGTGGAATACCTGTACTAAATCAGGCGAGAAGCTTGTTAGCGGGTATTATATATGCAAGTTAAATACTGGAGGAAAAAATGCAATTTGCAAGATGCTTTTGTTCAGATAATAGAAAATATTATCTACTATTTTTTACAATCTTTCTGTTCTTTGTCGGGAGTTGCAAAAAGGAACAGCCTACATCACCGGAAATCCCAGAACTTACAGAGCCAGTTTTGCTTGTGGTAAACAGTCTTGGAGAGACACTTTCTCTGATATATTTAAATGATGGAAAGGTTGATAATAACATATTAACATTAGGTTTATGGACGAATCATATTGTTATCAATTCAGCTGAAAATATAGCTTATGTTGTTAATTCTGGAGAAAATAATGTTCAAGTTATTAACTTAGCCTCGTTAACGGATGTTTGTATGATAGATGTGGGAATTGGACAAAATCCATATCGTATGGCAATTATTGATACATTGGGGTTTGTAACAAATTTTTTAACTAATACAGTATCGGTAATAAATCTTAACGAAGACTGTGTTGTTGATACTATTCCTGTTGGAATAGCACCGGAAGGTATTTTAGTGCATAGAAACAAAGTATATGTTACGAATACGGGCTATTCTTATGGAACTTATGCTCAAGGGACAGTATCAGTGATTGATATAAATACGAGACAAGTCGAGGCTACTATTAATGTTCCAACAAATCCACAAGAAATAGCAAGTGACCCGGTAGGGAATCTACATATAGTTTGCACAGGTGATTACACAAGTGGTGCAGCAGGGAAAATAGTTGTTATTGATACGGACACAAGATGCATAATAGATACAGTTCTTCTGGGTGGTTCCCCCTGTGGAGTAGTTTTTACCTCTGAAGAAATAGCTTATGTTGTTGGCTACTGGGGTGGATTAATGAGTTATAAATGGACAGATGGGACAGTATTACATAATGTGGACAATCCGATAATTAATAAGGATGGATTTATGAGTATATTGATTGATACTATTGCAGATAACCTTTATATATGCAATTTTGAGAAAGATTGCATATTGTCAGTTAGTCTCTCTGATGAATCTATAAAAGAAACTTATGAAGTAGGAGACGGACCTGTAAGTATAGCATTGAGGAGGTGAGATTTTGAAAATGTTACGAGCTCCACCAACAAGCCATTAGTTTAAATAAGAACCAAAAACAAAACTTTTAAAAAGGAGAAAATTATGTTAAAAATATTGCCATTAGTTTTAGTACTTGGAAGTGTTGTTAGAGCAGAAATCACAAAAACCGCTTTTGTGGTGAATAATCTGGCTGAGACTTTATCCAGAATTAATCTTGAGACTCACGAAGTCTTTAATGATGTAACAAACTTGGGACTTGTGCCCAATCAGATTGTTATTTATGGAGATATAGGATATGTAGTTAATTCTGAATCAAACAATATTCAAATAATTGATTTGGAAAGTGACAGCATATTGAGAACAATTGCATTAGGTGACAGTAACAATCCTTGGAATATTGCATTTCTCAATGACAGTATTGCTTATGTAACCAATTTTGAATCAAATACTGTTTTTTGTATAAATGTAAGTGTAGGAGAGGTTACTGATACTATTTATGTTGGGCTGTCTCCAGCAGGTATTTGTATAATTGATAACAAAATCTATGTGACTAACACAGCTTTTAACTCAATAACATACGAATATGGTCAAGGAACAGTCTATGTGATAGATGCTACCAGCAATTCAGTCATAGATTCTATATTTGTTGCGACAAATCCTCAGTCTTTGGCACTTGATTCTGACGGTGAGCTTAATATAGTTTGCACAGGAGATTATTTCTCCGAATGGGGAAAGATTTGTATAATTGACACTATTACTCCTTTTGTAGTGGATACCACGATAGATATTGGGGGTTCACCCGGTAGTATAGCAATTGCTCCAAATGGAAAATCCTATCTCGGTGCAGGAGGATGGGTTGATAGCGGATATATCTATATTTTTGATACTTATACTAATGAAATACTAAGGGGATTTGATAATCCTATTCTTGTTGGAAAGGGAGTTGTAGGTGTAACGTGTGATAGTGCTAACAATATCTATTCTTGTAACTTCAGTGATAATAGTATTTCGGTGATTGATTCTAACGATATGGTTATTTATACTTACAATGTTAGTAATGGACCACAATCAATAGTACTGTACGAAAAAGAAACAGGTATTGAGGATAAGCAGATTAACGAAACTATTGTTTGTGAGCTTTTTCAAAATCGACCTAATCCATTCAACCAAACAACAGAAATCAGGTATAGTCTTAAATCTCAGTCTCAACTGTCTATTGCTATTTATGATCTTACAGGAAGTCTTGTCCGAACTCTCGTTAATTGCAAGCAGAATTTTGGATTCTATACTATTATTTGGGATGGTACAACCAATAATGGCAAGAAGGTTCAGAATGGAACATATTTCTGCCAGATAAAAGTGAATGATTATATAAATACGAAAAAAGTGTTAATTCTCAGATAAATTATTTTCTTATGTAAAAATTTACTTGATGAAAAATATCAAGAAATTTATGGATACGAGACAATGGGAAGAAGTATATATGCGGGGATAGGGGTTTTTCTGTGAGCTATGAAAGAGCCCTTATGAAAATTTGAATAGTAGTTTGACTCTACTGATTTTGATTTTAATCGTATAAGATATATTCTATTCTGAGACATAAATGCCTTAATTATTCGTTGAATTCTTATCATAATTTGGTTGACAAATCTTAATTTCAATTTACAAGAGATTATATGAAAACGGCAGTGATTGCAATTGGAGGAAATGCTATATTATTAGCTGGTGAGAGAGGAACAAAAGAAGAGCAAATAAATAACTTAAAGGTAACTTGCAAACATTTAGCAAAGCTGATTTACGAAGGATATGATTTGGTATTGACGCATGGAAATGGACCTCAGGTTGGTAATATTATGTTGCAAAATGAGGTTAGTGAAGACAGTAGTGGACTTGAAGAATTGGAAAAGTATCGCAAAGAAGAATTGCAGCTTTTTGCAGATTTTAAATTTCTCGACTTTCGTAACGAAAAAGAAGTTTTAGGACAACCTCCTCGAATGCCATTAGATGTATGCGGTGCAGAGAGTCAGGGAGAAATAGGATATTTGTTGCAACAAGTATTGGTAAATGAGCTTGGGGTTTTAGGATTGAAAAAAACCATAGTATCAATAATTACACAAGTTTTAGTGGATAAAGATGACCCTGCGTTTCAGAATCCAACAAAACCAGTAGGACCTTATTATGAGGAGAAGGAAGCGAAAAGGATTACGATGGAACGGGGTTGGAAAATGTTATTTGATAAGGCAAGAGGAGGATGGCGTCGAGTTGTTCCATCACCTATGCCAAAAGAAATTTTAGAGCAAGATGCAATAATGAGATTGGTTTTTAATGATGAAAGTTCAGGAATAATAGTAATAGCAGGTGGTGGCGGTGGAATTCCAATAATAAATACTGGTAATGGATACGAGGGAGTTGAAGCAGTAATAGATAAAGATTTGTCAGCAAGTTTACTTGCAAGTAGTATGCAGGAGAAATTATTTATAATACTTACAGATGTTGAAAAAGTTGCATTGAATTTTGGAACTAATAATCAGAAAGATTTAGAAAAATTGAATTTGGAAGATGCAAAAAAATATTTAGCAGAAGGGCAATTTCCATCAGGTAGTATGGGACCTAAAATAAAAGCAGCGATATTATTTTTGGAAAATGGCGGTGAGGAAGTAATTATTACCTCCTCTGAAAATTTATTGAAAGCAATATCAAAAGGGGACGGGACTCATATAACAAAATAAAAGATATATCCACGTATTATATATATCCTCATATAATATATAGGAATCTACGAATAATAAATATTAGTATGGTATTTGCTAAACTAAAACTCAAAAGATAGAATCAATTGAGGATTTTGATACATTTACAGTTCCTCTTAAGGTTTGTGCACTTTTTAATCTAACTCGCTGACGTGGGGTTCGCCAATGTAGTTTTTGCCGAGCAGTTTTCGGGAAAAGATTGTGGAAGAAACGAAGTTCTGCAAAAATAGCAGGTGCGATTTTTGAATTTTGTATTACATTTTGACCTTGAGGAAATAAGTTGAGGAAAAAGCAAATAGCTCCTGCAAGTAGAGTTCCCTTTAACCCTCCTAAAATAAACCCAAGTAATCTATCTAAGAATCCAATACTTAAGAAATGTGCAGCTTTGTGGATAGCAAGTCCTATCAGATTTATAAAGGCAACAATTACGAGAAATAGGATAATGAAACTTACAGCGTGTGCTATTGATGGATTTTGAATAGGAAGAGAGGGGGCAAAACTTTTGTAAATTCTTGAAGCCCCGAATATTCCGATAATTAGACCAAGAAGTCCAAATATCCCACGAATACCTCCACGTAGAACGTCTATTATAATGGACAAAACAATTATAACTAATAATATAACATCAAGCCACATTATTGATTTTGTATTTCGGACTTACCTTTAATTCGCATTAGAATGAGTGAAACGACAAAGAATATGATGAGAAGTATCCAACCCCATGCTTCAGCTCCTCGAAGATATCCTTCATAAGGAGCTTTAATCCG